>DBFAWQ010000062.1:0-11091 GCA_048242115.1 Eggerthellaceae bacterium | reverse complement strand
AGCCGGGGTCCTTGTCCAGCCCCTTTTCCGGATTGGTGCGCTTCATGGGCGCTTTGATGCGATAGGGGTTGTAGGTGTGCGGCATCTGGCTGTTGCCGCGGTTGCACAGCGCCCCGAAGTTGCGCGGATAGTCCGGGTTGCCCTCTACGTTGGTCACCACGCCGTCGGTCACGGTCACGATAGTGCCGCACTGCCCCGACTTGCACATACCGCACAGGCTGTGCAGCTGCTCCACCTGCGGAGCCGCCGATTCCCCTTCGGCCAGTGCGTTTTCGCTGAACAGGGCCGTACCACCTATACCGGCCCCGGCGACGGCCCCCGCTGCGGCCACGCCCTGCAGGAAGCTCCTCCTCGTCAACGCTTTCTCCATGTGCCCTCCTCTTCTATAAA
Source organism: Eggerthellaceae bacterium (assembly GCA_048242115.1). Taxonomy (GTDB): domain Bacteria; phylum Actinomycetota; class Coriobacteriia; order Coriobacteriales; family Eggerthellaceae; genus Xiamenia. The sequence goes on along the minus strand of DBFAWQ010000062.1, from coordinate 10,701 downwards.
TTGCACCATGGTGTAATAACACCATGGTGCAATTTATACTAGGGTGCAAAAAGTTTTGCAACCCCCCAAAAGAGGAAGCTTTTATTCTATTGCTGGAATAATGAGAAACGGGGCGCTCCGCAGAATACGAGTCGCGTCCGCGCCCGCCATAGCTTAGGGCCTTTCCCCATGTGCCTTGGAGTCCCCGCCGCGCCTACTTCAGGCTACAACCCTCCCAGACAAGGTCGAGCGAGTCGGATAGCTCCTTCTTGAAGTCGTAGGGCTCGCGCATGAGGATGCAGGATCGCCAGATTATCCAATACAGACGCGTGATGAGCAGGCCCATCTGCTGGCAGTACTCGTCGCTTGCCTCCGGATTGCTCTCCTTGAGGACGCGCGCGTACATCGGCGGAAGCTTCTCGAGGGTTCGGTCGTCGCTCGCACGGAACTCGGGGTCGTCGTCCAGGCTGCTGATGATTGCCTGGCGCAGCATGTTGCCGCATTCAAGGTTCTGCTGCGCATCGAACAGCAGCAGCGAACGCACCTTTTCCTTTCCCGACAGTTCAGGAGGCAAATGACGAGACTCTTCCTCCAGGCGGTCAGCAAACCCGAAACGGAAATCGGAGAGAATAGCATTCTTGCTCTTGAAATAGTGGAAGAACGTGCTGCGGCTAACACCCGCTTCCTCGCAGATGCGGGGAATAGTGGTATTGCGGAATCCGTTTTCCTCGAACAGCCGGAAAGCTGTCTGGAAGATCTTCTCCCTCGTCCGCTCGCTCTTGCTCATACCTCGTTCTTCCATCTTACGATTCGTTGCTTCCGCATGGTGACATCTGGACCGTCTCCCTTATCGTCCGACCTTTCTGTCACCTCAAGCTTTCGCCAAAAGCGCTTACTTCTCCTCTGCCTCTTCTGCGGGCTTGCCTTCGGTCACCATCAGGCGGATCTTGTCGATGCGGTGGTGGTCCATGTCCACTACCTCGAACTTCGCCACGGTCTCGCGGGCATCGTCGCCCACGCCGGTCACGTGGGACAGGCTCACCGACTCGCCCTCGTCGGGGATGCGGTCGAACAGCACCAGCAAAAGACCGCCGGCGGTTTCGCAGTCCTCGGTCTCCTCCGGTTCGAAGCCCAGCAGCTCCACCACCTCGTCGATGGGCACCGAGCCGTCCAGCAGGTAGCTGCCGTCGTCCATGGAGACCACTTCGTCCTCGTCGTCGTGGTCGTACTCGTCGTCCAGCCGGCCGATGATCTGCTCCATGATGTCGGACATGGTCACGATGCCCGCCGTGCCGCCGTGCTCGTCCACCACCACGGCGATCTTCGTGCGCGACTCCTGCAGCGTGTTCAGCAGGCTGGCGATGGAAGAACCTTCGGGCACTGCGGGGATCTCGCGGATCTCCAAGTCGTCGATGGTTGCGTCGGCGCCCAGCGAGTAGAGGTCCTTCACGTGCACGAAGCCCACGATGCGGTCCTTGTCGCCGCGGCATACCGGGTAGCGGGTGTAGTTGTACTGGCGCGCCTTCTGCAGGCTTTCCGCCAGCGAATCCTCCAGGTCGATGCAGATGACGTCGGTACGCGGGGTCATGATGGCCTCGGCGTCCTTCTCGCCCAAATCGAAGATGTTGTCCACGAACTCGTTCTGCTCGGGGTTGATGAGCCCGCTTTCCGTGGATTCGTCGATGAGCAGCATGATCTCCTCGTCGGTGTACACGTCATGCTCGTTGGCGGGATCGTGGCCGGCCAGGCGCACCACGGCGTTCGTCAGCGAGTTGAACAGCCACATGACCGGGTAGGTAATGCGATAGAACCACGAGAGCGGACCGGCCGTGGCCAGAGCGTAGCGCTCCGTGGAGAAGATGGCGAAGGACTTCGGGATGAGTTCGCCCACCACCACGTGCAACGTGGTCAGAAGCAGATAGCCTATCGCCACGGCCGCCACGGAAATGACAGCCTCAGGCGCGCCGAACATCTCGAACAGCGGGCGGATGAGCTCGGAAAACGCCGGCTCGCCCAACCAGCCCAAGGCCAGCGACGCCAGCGTGATGCCCAGCTGGCAGGCGGAAAGGTAGGCGTTCACATTCTCCGCAATCTTCAGAGCCGCCTTCGCCCCGCGCTTGCCCTCCTCCACCGCAAGCTCCACCTGGGACTTGCGCACACGCACCAGCGCAAACTCCGCAATAACGAAAAAGGCGTTCATCATCAGGAAAAACACCACGAGCAGCAAGCTGAGCCATATCGGCATGGCAGTTCGACTCCTTCGAAGTACTCGGTTGCCGCGTAGCTTCTTGCCACGCGTCTGACAGGCACGGCTGCCGACCGCCCCGCCAACTTGCGCAGCCCCGCGGCCACGCCTGACCTTCCGCGCTCCCGCCTCTGTAGGCCGCGTTTCCGGATTCCGTCCACGGAGCGGCCGTCGAAGTTATTCGCGCGCTTTATGACAGGCTATTGTCCCATAGGTACGTGAAAAGCGCATCCTATGGTGCGAAATTGCGGCAAATCACTTGAGAATCCGTAACCGTACCGACGGTCCCATCGAACACTGCCCTTTCTGTCTCTTTTCCTAGTCACCGGGCTTCCTAGACGCCGATGCCCTTCGCTACAAGCCCGCACAACCAGCCTCCTGATCGCGAAATCCTGCGCAGGATACCAGTTGTGCTGGTTTGCGCAACCAGGAGGCCGGCTACGCGGCCCACTTCTGTATCGCCAATCTCAAGGACCGCATGCCATCGGGCGCCCTGTAGTACAATGCCGCTATGGGCAGACGGTGGGCTGCTTCCCTTCTTGCGGAGGGAGGTGGCGTATGGTTACTTGGACAGAGCTTCTGGCGTTTATCCTGGTGATCTTCGCGGCCATCAAACTCGGGAAGTCGCTTCGGAAGTAACGGGGCGATGGAAAGAGAAAGGCCGCCCCCTACGTGAAGGAGCGGCTCTTCATCACATAACCCGTACTTATGTGAAGCAGCCGCCCGGCGCAACGGGTGACCGCCTGCCCTGCATTTTACGACAGAAAACGCGGCGGGGCAATCCCCTTGCCGCATCTAGAAGGCTTTTCGAAGGCCCGAAGGAGCTCGCCTGTGGCTATCTATGATGTTCACGCTCATATTTACCCCGACGTCATCGCGCCGCGGGCCGTGGAGGCCGTGGGGCATTTCTATGGGGACGCCCCCATCCAGGGCACGGGCATGGTTCGGCAACTGCTCGCCCAGGAGGCGGACGCTTCCGTCGATCGCATCGTCGTGCACTCCGTCGCCACCACCGCCCATGCTGTCACCTCCATCAACAACTTCATCGCCGAACAGTGCCGGCTGCACCCGCAGTTCATCGGATTCATGGCCATGCACCAGGATTTCCCCGACCCCGAAGCGGAAATCGAGCGGGCCCTGGGCCTGGGGCTTCGCGGCATGAAGCTACATCCCGACACCCAGGGCGTGGCGGTGGACGACCCGCGCATGATGCGCATCTTCGAGATAATCGAAGGCCGCCTGCCCGTCATCGTGCACACCGGCGACTTCCGCTTCGACTTCTCCAGCCCACACCGACTGGTCAACGTGCTGAAGGCCTTCCCGAACCTGACCATCGACGCCGCCCACTTCGGCTACTGGTCCTGCTGCGACCGGGGTTGGGACGGCCTGCGAGACCAAGCCGAGCGAAACCCCAACCTGTTCGTGGACTGCTCCAGCTCGCTCTACGCGTTGGGCCAGCGTCACTTCGTGGAGCTCGTGCGCCTATGGGGCGCCGACCGCGTCATGTTCGGAAGCGACTACCCCATGTGGAGCCCCGCCGACGAATACCGCCTGGTCGCAACCTCGGGACTTACCGACGACGAGCTAGACGCCCTGTTCACGCGCACGCCCGAGCGATTCCTCTCCTCTCTGCGCCAGTAACTGCTTTCTCTTCCGCGTTCGTTGTCGGTTCTGTTACCATTTAGTAACGGAATCGCAACGAAGTTTTCGCTACACCAACAGTTGCCTCCCCCGAAACCCTGCGGTATGCCTAAAGCGCGCATAATAATAGGGGGAAAGGGAGGAGCTCGCCGCGAAGCGAGGTGAGAGGTCGTTCGTTATGCGTGACATGCAGCCGAATCCCTCCTTCTATCGGGAGCCGCTGTATTTTGCAGAAGCGACCTCCGACGAAGAGGGGCAACGCTATCAGGAAACCATCGTGTCCGTACTGGCAAACAACGATGCCGTCGGAGTGGCCGCAGGACGTTATAGTCCTGGATACCCCGTCCTGTTCGTCAGCGGGTTCGCGCTTCATAATCTGCAGATGACCTTCCAGGATTTCCTGGACACCACCCATGGCAATTTCATCGAACTCGTCTACCCGGACGACCGCGACGAATATCTCGCGCGCATGGCTGCCCATTCCATGGAGCCATGGGAATATCGCCTGGTCAACAAAGAGGGCGAGCCTCGCTGGTTCGAAGAGCATCGCAGCGAATGCACGGCGAAGGACGGTTCGCCTCTGTGGGTCTGCTCCCTCAGGCAGGCAAACGACGCCCACCTGTTCCAAACCGAACTCCTTTCCCGAGTCTCGCATGACATGCGAACCCCCTTGAACGCCATCATGGGCACCGCCGACCGCATTGCAGCGCGATGTGACGACGAGAAGACAAAGGACGACTGCTACGTTATCCGCGCAGCCGCATTTCGCTTGCTGGACATGATCGAACGTTCGTTGGAGCTCTCCGAAAAGGAAGTAGCCGCACCGTCGCGCTGCATACCGTTCACCATCACGGACATGGTTGAGAACGCCGTCTACCAGGTAAAACAGAAATACCTGGGGAAGGCTCAGCCTTTGCGCACCCACATTGAAGTCACCCACGAATGCGTAAAGGGCGACCGGTTGAACCTGGTGAAGGTGCTGCGGGCCTTGCTGGAGAACGCATCTACCTTCTCGCCCGAAGGGTCGCCCATCCTTCTTTCGGTCAGCGAGGCGGAATCGCTTCGTCCCGACCGCGGCTTCTACGAGATCGCCGTAATCGACCAAGGCATCGGCATAGCGCCAGAAAACGTGGGAAAGATCTTCGAGCCCTTCGCCCGTGTAGCCGACACACGCCTCCACGACAGCATCCCTCACGTCGGCCTCGGCCTCGCTGTAGCAAAAAGCCTGGTGAAAGCCATGGGAGGCAATCTGTCGGTGGAAAGCCTCCTCGGTCACGGCTCAACGTTTCGGATAACGTTGGAGTTACCGCTGGCCGAGGAAAGCCACGCAGCGTCCTTCGAGGGCAAACGCATCATGGTAGTGGAGGATAACGACCTCAACCTAGAGATCATCTGCGATTTCCTGGAAGAGGAAGGAGCTCTGGTAACAGCGGCCAAGGACGGGCAGCAGGCCGTCGATGAGTTCCTGCGCCACGAAGCCGGCTACTTCGACGGCATCACCATGGACATCCACATGCCTATCATGAACGGCTACGAGGCCACCGCCCGTATCCGCGAAGCAAGGGAATGCGGCGGCGATACCATACGGATAGTGGCGGTGACATCGGACAACAGCGAAGCGGACATTCGACGTATCCTAGCATCGGGAATGGACGCCCACGTCCCCAAGCCCATCGACTTCCAAGCCCTGAAAACCGCCCTGAGCGTCTAGCGGGCGCGTCCGTCGGCCGAACTCACTTGGGCGCTATCTTGAAGGCGATGGTGTCGGCGTTCACCAGCTCGGGGCCGTGGCGGAAGAAAACGGTGCCGTCGCAAGGACTGGTCAAAAGCTCGCGCACGGAACAGTCGTCGGTGGAAAGGATGCGCGCCAACACGTCCCCTTCGCGAACTTTATCTCCGATGTAGGAGACCCGCTGGAAGAAGCCAGCACGGGAAGTACGCACGTCCACCAGGGACGATTCCCGCAGAAACCGCGTCTCGCAGGGCCCAAGGCATGTCGGGCGACGTTCGCTTTCGACGCCCTCCCAGCCTTCCCGCACCGCGCCCACGGTCACCAGGAAACGCATGATGCATCCCAGCACGAAATCGGCCGCTTGCTCGCTGATGCGCTCAGTCGAGGCGCTGTACAGGGAAAACGCATAGGCACCCCACACCTGCCAGTTATAGTTCAACGTGGTGGTATCGAAGGGGGCCGGATCCTTCAGAACGGCGTAGGGGAAGCCGAACGACTTCGCCAACTCCCGCGAGCGCTCCAGATCGACGGCACCCGTGTCGGTCGCACGCACATGCGGTTCGAACTCGCCAGGCAAATAGAAGCTGGCCAGCTGCAGGCCGTAGGTGCAGTCCTTGATGGCCTCGAACAGGCCCGCGGCGATCCGCTGAGTGGTTTCCCCCTGATCGTATCCGGGGAACATGCGGTTGATATCGGTGCTGTCCATGGGCCAGAAACGGCTGGCGATGTTCATGGAGAACGAGTTGGCAGCCGGTACCACCAGAATGCGCGCCTTCCCCGTCATAAAGCCTGCTGCCTCCAGCTGCTGCAGACGTCGGACCAGGCACGCTGCAACATAGGTCTGCTGCACCTCGTTGCCGCGCAACGACCCCACCACCCCAATGCTCTCGGCGGCATCGGCCGGCCCGAACTCGAAGGCCTCTATGCGGAACTGCTCGCGGTACGGCGTGTCCAGCCGGAACAGCGTCTTCTTGATCACGGTCGCCTCCCTTCTGGACCCTATGCGCCCAAAACCCGCGCCAGCAGCGAGCCAGGGTACACCACCGGGTACTCGCGCAGGGTGAACAGAAGCCCGCTTGCGGGGCATCGCACCTCCTCGCGGACCACACCCTCCAACGGGTCCACGATCCGCCCCACGAGCTCGCCCTCCCCCACGCGCATACCATGAACGGCAGCCGGCAGGAACACGCCGGCTGCCTGGGCGTTCAAGAAGCTCACGTGGTGATCGGTGCTGATGATGGGGCTGCCGTGGCGCTCGAAGGGGCCGTTCCACAGCCCCAAATGGTTGGCCAAACGAAGCATGCCGTCGGTCAGCCGCTCGTTGTCCCGCGGGGTGATGCGCATGCCCACGCCCGTTTCCACCACCAACGTGTCCGTGCCCAGGCTGTTAAGCGAATGGGCCAGGGTGGACTGCAGCACCGTCGCCGACCCATGGATCCACACGAAGTCGATGTTCAGCAGCGGAGCCAAGGGGACCAGCCGCTGCGCCATGTCCTCGTTGATGCGCACCTGCGGCATCTCCCGCAGGAAGATGTTCGACGCATGGATGTCCACGCAGGCCTTCGCCCCGGCGATGTCCGCTACCACCGCAGCCGCCAGCGCCTCGGTGAGCGACCCTTCGGGGTTTCCCGGGAACACGCGGTTCAAGTCCAGGTCGTAGCCGGGAACGCCCCGCTCGATGGAGTTGATGCCCAGCGGGTTTATGGCCGGGTAGATGTCGATGATACCGTCCAGCGCGTCCAGCCGCTCGTTCAAGCGGCGCGCCAGCTCGAAGGCGACGTACTGGCCTTCCAGCTCGTCGCCGTGGATTCCGGTAACCACCGCCATGCGGGGCGCTTCCGTCAGCAACGCCTCCCGCTGCTCCCGCAGCCCGGCCGCCTCCAGCGCTGCCGCCTCTTCGGCCAGTCTCGCTCCCAGGATTCGGTTCTTCTGCACGCGCAGATGCTCCCGCACCGGAAGCTCCGCGCTGAACACGGTCTCTACCATAACCTGCTTCTCTTCCCGTTCCTAGCCCTCGCATCCCTGTCCGCGGGACGCCTCGGTCAGCGCCACCCGGTCGCCTAGCCCCGCTGGACCATCGCCGAGGCCTCGTCGCCCACCGACGCGCTCACGGTCTGTACCTGTTCGGCGCTGCCGCGGAACACCCCGCGCTCGATGGGGCAGTCCTCGAAGTCGCGCCCCGTGGCGAACAGTAGGTAGCGGTCGTCGGCCGGGCAGTTGTTCGTAGGGTCGAAGCCGCGCCAGCGAACTCCGTCGTGCACCTCTACCCAAGCGTGCGACGCCCCCTCGCCCACCATGAGCCCGGTCACGTAACGAGCCTGGATTCCCAGCAGGCGACAGAGCGATATGAGCACGTGGGCGTAGTCCTGGCACACGCCCCGGCCCAGGTCGAATGCTTCGGCGGCCGTAGTCGTAGTATCGGTAGCCCCCGGCTCGTAGGAGAATGCCTCGTGGACTCGGGCGCACAAGCGGTCGACCAGCGCATTCACCAACACCGGCCGCTCCGACCGGTCCGTATCGTCCGCCGTGCGAGTCCAGCCCGCCGCCACAGCTTCCTCCTCGGCCAGCTCGCGCATGGCATCGCTAGGGGCAGTCAGCGGCGTCATCTGCAGAAACATCGAATGGCCCGGCGTGGGGTCCGTGTCGTCCGGCTCCACCATGGCCAGCCCCGACGCGTAGAAGCTGAAGGCGCCGTGTTCGACCGGGCAGTATCCGCTCGCGATGCGGTTCCCGAAGCCGTCCATCTGCTCGGACAGCTGCACCGGCGGGTCGGTGAACACCTGGGCCTGCATGACCTTTTGGGTGTTCGTGGATTTCGGCAGGCAACGCAGCACGAAGCTATGGTCGGAAACCGGCTCGCTGAACTGCAACGACGTCTCGAATGTGTAGGCAAGCATCCTCATAGGTTCGAATCTCCTGGGGTCACCGTCGTGGTCTTCGCCGCAACCGCTAGAACACCTTCGCGATCAGCTCCAGCATCTCCCCCAGCCCCTCGTAGGTAACGTGCTCGGGGAAGTCGCGGGAGAACACGCGGTCGACCAGCAGTTTGAAGGCGTGGCGATCGTAGGAGATGCCCGTGCGGTCGATGCGCGAGGCCAGCTTCTGCATCTCCTTGCGCACGTCCTCCAGCTGGTAGTTCAGGCGTACGTACAGGTCCATGCGCTCGACGGACATGCCGCACTTGATGATGTTGCGCGCCGCGTCGTTCACCACGTAGTCGTCGCAGCTGCCCTTGAACGCCATGATCCAGTCCACCAGGTCCTGCAAATCCAGCAACGGCGACACGGACCCTTCGGCCCTATCCACGCTGTTCGCGGCCAACTGGATGTAGGCCACCGATTCCGTACCGATGGCATCGCGCAGCACCACCGCGTTGTCGAAGGCGCGGTTGATGGAGAACCGCACCGATGCCTGCAGCTTCGGCGCGAACAGGCACTCATGGAAGAAGCTCTGGGGGTCCTGATTGTCCTGGTCGAACCCCAGCTCCTCCAGCTGACCCTTCCAATTTCCTTCCACCGAGTCCAGCGAGGCGTCATAGGCCGCCAGGATGAACTGCTGCGTCGTGTAGGCCCGTTCCACGTAGCGTCCCAGCCACAGAAGCCGGTCCGCCCGTTCTAGCGAGAGAGTACCCATGTGTCCTTGAATCCTCCTCCTTGGGACGAATTGACCACCGACGAGCCCTCCTCGCGGGCGTAACGCGTCAGCCCGCTGGGCCAAACGGTTGTTTTCTCTCCGGAAAGCACGAAGGCGCGAAGGTCGGCCTTGCGCGGAACCATCTGGTGGTTTATCCAGGTGGGAAGGCACTTGAAGTCGATGACCTCCTGGGCGATGAACCGCCGCGGTTCCGCCTTCACCAGCGCCTTCAGCTCGGCCAGCCGCTCCGGCTCCAGATCGCAGCCAAATACCACGCCGTAGCCGCCCGCTTCCGCCACGTCCTTGATGACCAGCCGCTCGGCGTTGTCCATGACGTAGGCCAGATCGTCATCGTAGTAGGGAAGGTAGGTGGGAGCGTTCTTCAGGATGGGCTTCTCGCCCAGATAGTACTCCACCATCTGCGGCACGAAGTAGTAGATGCCCTTGTCATCGGCCGCCCCGTTGCCCGGTGCGTTGATGATGGCCAGATTGCCGGCGCGATAGGCGCTCATGAGGTTCGGCACGCCGATGAGGCTTTCGGGGAGGAAGCACAGCGGGTCAAGGTACTCGTCGGAAAGGCGACGGTAAAGCGCGCCCACCTTCGTAGTGCGGGTGGCGTCGCGATAGTACAGCGTCTCGTTCTCCACGAACAGCTCCGAGGGCTCGGCCAGCACCGCCCCGCTCACCTCGGCCAAGTAGCTGTGCTCGAAGTAGGCGGAATTATAGCGGCCCGGGGTCAGCACCACGTTCACGCCGCCGCGGTTCACGTAGTCCATGACCGCCCGCAGGCGTTGCCCGTAGTCGCGGTTATCCACCAGCGGCACCTCGCGGAAGGTGGTGGCGTCGCAGCGACGACAGAGGTTGCGCGCCACCAGCGGGTAGGACGCCCCCGAAGGAATACGCAGATTGTCCTCCAACACGTACCATTCGCCATCCTGGCCCTCAACCAAGTCGATGCCGGAGATATGGGAGAAGATGCCCTGGGGCGGCATGATGTGCTCGCATTGGGGCAAAAAGCCCGTGGACGCGTAGGCGAAATGCTCGGGGACAACGCCCTCGCGGATGATCTCGGCGTTGTTGTACACATCGCGCAGGTAGGCGTTCAGGGCATCCACTCGCTGAATGAGTCCCCGCTCCAGCTGGGCCCACGCGTCAGCTTCGATAATGCGGGGGACCGCGTCGAAGGGGAACAGCCGCTCGTTGAACGTTCCGTCCTTGTACAGACCGAACTTCACCCCGTACCGGGCCAGCTGCTGGTTGATGTTGTCGGTATGCCCGACCAGCTTCGTGTACATGCGGCCTTCTCTCTCCGAATCCCCTTCGGCGTTCGGCACGGCCTCCCAAAGCGCATCTGCGTTCCAGGCACCAGCGGCAACGCTCCGTGCGCTTGAGGCAATGCCCGACGTCCAAGGCCATTGTAGGCGAACACCGAAGCGCCCCGCCGCCCCCGCCGGCCCCTCCACGCAAAAAG
>DBFAWQ010000061.1:0-7800 GCA_048242115.1 Eggerthellaceae bacterium | reverse complement strand
GAGCCACGGCCCCCGCGAAGAAGGCCAGCAGAACCGCCGGGTGCCAGCGGTCGAGGACGACGCGCCGAACCGGCCACCGCGCGCCCCGGCGTTTGCGGCAGATCCCTTCCACGCGGCCCTACAGGTCCAGGCCCATCAGCTCGTTCAGCGTGCGCGCGTAGATGCGGAACGCCGTGCGCAGCAGCTCCTCGGACACGCCCTCGTCGGGACCGTGCATGCTGCCGACCCATTCCGGGTCCTCGATCCAGGGCATCTCCGGTCCGAAGCTCGCGCCGCTGGTGAACTCGCGAGCATAGGTGCCGCCGCCCATGGTAAAGGGCTTAGCGTTCTCGCCCGTGGCATCGTTGTAGGCCTTCAGCAGCGCCTGGATCACCGGGCTGTCCGGCTTCACAAGAAACGGCACCATGGAAAGGGTCATCTTCACGTCGGCGCCCACCTTGCCCGCCTCCAGCTGCAGCGTGTCCAGGATCTCCTCGGACGAGGTGGTGGTGGGATAGCGGCTGTCCACCGTCTGCACGAAGCGCTCGCCGTCGGTGGCGATGGTGCCGCCGATGATGGTGAGCGGCCCGAAGTACTCGTCCGCGCACGCAAGCCCAACTCCGCTGCCGTCGGTGTGCGAGAGCAGCTTCTTCTCGAAGTTGAAGAACGCGCGCTCCTTCTGCGTGAGCAGCTCGTTTTCCAGCAGATAGTCCACGATGAGCGCGATGGCGTTCACGCCGGTATCGGGAAGCGACGCGTGGGCGCTCTTGCCCGTGGCCACCAGGCGCACCTGGTTGTCGGCCGGCCACAGCACCTTCACGCGGTCGGTGTCGCGAAGCTCGGTGCCGGGAGCCACGCGCACCAGGGCCTCCGCCTGACCGGGGACGGCGTTCGTGGCCGCGCCGCCGGTGAACTCGATCACGTTGCGCTCGGGCATGGGCTCGCTTGCGATGTCCGCGTCGAAGCCGCCCTTCTCGCCGTAGCACACGGGGAATTCCGCATCGGGGGTGAACAGGAAGGCCGGGTCGGCGTAGCGCTCGCGGTAGTAGGGCACGTCCCCCATGCCCGTCTCCTCGTTGGTGCCGAACAGGAAGCGTACCGTGTAGGGGAACTGCGGCGCCAGACCCTGATCCTGCATGTCCTTCCAGAACTTCATGGCCCACAGCGCCACCACCGACGGCCCCTTGTCGTCCAGGGTGCCGCGGCCGATGAGGTAGCCGTCCCTGCGCGTGACCTCGTAGGGCGCAAAAGTCCAGCCGGGGCCGGCCGGCACCACGTCCATGTGCCCGATGATGCCCAGCTGCGTGTCGCTTTCGCCAGGCAGGTCGGCGATACCCATGTAGCCGTCCACGTCAAGCGTTTTGAAGCCCTTGGCCGCCGCCATGTCCAACACCGCCGTCAGCGCCGCCCGGGGGCCGGGGCCGAACGGGGCGCCGTGCTCAGGGTCGGCCTTGTCCTCCTCCAGATAGCTGGGAATGCGCACCAGCGTGTCGATGTCAGCGACCATGTCCTCCCAGTGCTCGTCCAGGTACGCGTCGATTCGCTCGGTCAGCTGTTTTGTGTCCATAGGTTCCACCTTTCGGTTGCGGTTCCCTCTATCTTAACCCAGCCGGCGCCGATCGCCTCGGTTTTGGCCGGTCTCGTCGCTGCAGCTTCACACATCGCCTTCGGACATGTGCCCCCTACTCACCACCTTCGCCGCCTTCGCCGCCCTCGCCGCCCTTGTCGCCCTCGTCGCGCGCCGCCTCCACCAGGGCGTCGGTTTCGCGGGCGATGCGCATCTCCTCGTCGGTGGTGACCACGCAGATCTTGATGGGGCTGTCGTCGATGCTGACGATGCGGTTCGTGCCGATGGCGCCCACCACGTGGTTCTTCTCCTTGTCCAGGATCATGCCCATATGGGCCAGCCCCGCGAAGATGCGCTCGCGAAGCTGCGCACTGTTCTCGCCGATGCCCGCCGTCATGACCACGGCGTCGGTGCGCGTCATGGCCGCGTAGAACGATCCGATGGCCTTCTGCACCTTGTAGACGTACATGTCCACGGCCAGCTCCGCGTTCTCGTTCCCGGCTTCGGCGGCCTGCAGCACCGTGCGCATGTCCGAGCTGATGCCCGAGATTCCCAAGATGCCCGACTCCTTGTTCAGGATGGCGTCCATCTCGTCGAAGGACAGCCCGTCGCGGCGCATGATGTAGGTGACAATGGCTGGGTCGATCGATCCGGAGCGCGTGCCCATCATCAGGCCTTCCAGCGGCGTGAAGCCCATGGTGGTGTCGATGGAGCGCCCATGGTTCACCGCCGTGATGGAGCCGCCGCTGCCCAGATGGCACGTGATGAGCCCCAGGTTCTCCAGCGGCCGCCCCAACAGGTTCGCCGCCTGCTGCGCCGCGTAGCGATGGCTGGTGCCGTGGGCTCCGTAGCGGCGGATGCCCTCGTCGGCGTAGTAGCGCATGGGCAGCGGGTACATGTAGGCTTTCGGTGGCATGGTCTGGTGAAACGCCGTGTCGAAGACCGCGGACTGAGGCACGCCGGGCAGCCGGCGCTCGATGAGCTTGATGCACGCGTCGGCGTGGGGATTGTGCAGCGGCGCCAGTTCCTCGCAGCGCAGCAGCTTGGCGAAGACGTCCGGGTTTATGAGCACCGAGGAGCTGAAGTACTCGCCGCCGGCCACGATGCGGTTGCCCACGGCCTGGATGTCCGCCAGGCTGCCGATAGGCGATTCGGGGTCGCAGGCCAGCAGATCAAGCAGCTTGCCCAGACACTGCTCCACGGTCAGCCCCGGCACCGGGATGATGCGCTTTTGGAAGTCGGGGGCGAAGGCCACCTCCATGACGGCGTCGGCATCGCCTATGCGCTCGGCCAGGCTCTTCATGAGCCGCACCTTGCCGTCGGTCTGGATGAGCTGGCATTTCAGCGTGGAGCTGCCCGCATTAACCACCAAAACGATCATAGGTCCGTCCCTTCCGAGAGCCGCGCACCCCGCATTCGTCAGACGGCATCCATCCTACCCAACCCCGCGCGCCCGCAGCCCCGCATCGCAAAACTGCAACGCATTCGTGAGGAAGCGCGTGGGCCCACTCGCATGCAACCCTGCGAGCCGCAACCCCACGGCGGCGATACCCAAATCGGCTCATTTTGTCCACCGAATTTCAAGTCTATGACCTGCGGATTTCCACATTATACCAGTTCACACGCTTACTTTTCCCTGGACAAAATGAGCCGATTTGGGTAGATGACAAGACAACGCGGGCGCTTGAGTCACAATCAGAAAACCGTTGGGCGTTCCCCGGAGCCGCAACGGCTTGGCGTGCTACAGTCTGCTTCGAAGGAACCTGCCGAAAGGACCCAGCCATGGAGAAGATGCCGCCGATCCAGAAGATCTACGAGGCCTATACCGCGCTCGCCGACGACCGCTTCGACCTTGCCCCCGATCGGCTGCGCGTGCGCTCGTCGGACGGCGCGAAAGAGTATACGGTGGTCAGGGACGACGACACCTACCGAGCCAACGACAACGCCACCTACTGGCAGGGCTACGCAGGATACCCGGTCATCGTAGCGCTGCTGCTGGACGGCGCGCTGCCCTACGACGCCGATATCGCCTCGTGGTTCGCGGGCATCCCCTGGAAACAGCTCAACACCGCGGCGCACAACGACTACGAGGCCGCGCTGCAGGAGGCATTCCGCCTGAAGGGCCTCACCGACACCCAGATCCTGCAGGCCGAGGAGCAGGCGAACCTCGACTACGAGGCCCTGCGCCAGCTGCCCCTCAAGGTAGGCCGTCTGAAGGACCCCGTCACGTTCTTCGACGGCAACGCCGCGGAATAGGGCAAACGAGAAGCCCGCACAACCGGCAACCTGATGACGTTTTCCCGATCAGGAAGCCGGTTGTGCGGGCTTTTGCAACCACGGGTCGGTCAGGCGCGCCTACAGCATGAGGTCGCCCACGGCCTTCACGCGCACGCAGAGGGCGTCGCCCAGGTAGGCCAAGGGAATGTCCTCCACGTCGATCACCTCGACGGTGTCAGGGTCGGCTCCAGCGGCGATTGCGTTCTCGCAGGCCAGCTGCTTGGCGTTGGCGATGGCCTCGTCGCGAGGGGTGTCGGTGAGCGAGTAGACCTTCTGCACCTGGCCCGATACCTGGGAGATGGCACTGCCGATGGCGTTGGCCACCCCGAAGTTCTCCGGGCGCAGCACCTCGCCGGCACCTACCAGCTTCGTGGGCGCCAGGATCGAGCCGCCCCCCACCAGGATGACCGTGATGTCGCCCGCGGAGGTCTTCATGGCGTCCACCGCGTCCTCGATGATGCGGGTTATCTCGGCGTAGGCCGCCTCCACCAGCGCCGGATCCAGGTCGGCCACCAGCGCAGAATCGCCCACGCCCGGCGCGGTGCCCTTCGCCACCACGATGTCGGTGGCCGTGAGCACATCGCCTCCGAAGCACAGCGCATCGACCGTCACGCGGTAGCCCACGGAGTCGGGGCCCACGGTCACGCGGCCGTCGGGCAGCTGGCGCACGATGGAGCCGCCGCCGAGCCCCACGCTCACCAGGTCGGGCATGCGGAAGTTCGTACGCACGTCGCCGATCTCCACGGCCACCATCGATTCGCGCGGGAACCCATGGGCAAGCACGCCCACGTCGGTGGTGGTGCCGCCGATGTCCACCACCACGGCATCCTTCTCCTTGGTCAGGAAGGACGCGCCGCGGATGGAGTTGGTGGGCCCGCAGGCGATGGTGAAGATGGGATAGCGTTTGGCGTACTCCACGCTCATAAGGGTGCCGTCGTTCTGCCCCAGGTAGACCGCCACGTCGGTAAGCCCCTCGGCCGCCAGGGCCGCTTCGAAGCTGGTGGCCGTGGTGATGGCCACGTCGTGCAGCGCCGCGTTTAAGATGGTGGCGTTCTCGCGCTCCAAGAAGCCCAGGGTGCCGATCTCGCTGGACAGGGAGATCGGGAAGTCCTCGCCCAGCTCCTCGCGCAAGATCTCGCCGGCGCGCATCTCGTGGGCGTCGGAAACCGGGGAGAACACGCTGGTCACGGCCACGGATTCGAAGCCCTCGTCGCGCACGGTGCGCGCCACTTCGCGGACCTCGTCCTCGATGAGCTCGTTGATGAGCTGGCCGTTGAACTCGTGGCCGCCGTGGACGATGAAGTCGCGCACGCTCATGGCGTCCTTCAGCTGCTGCGGCCAGTCGGCCATGCAGCTGATAGCGGTGGTGGCCGGGGCGCCGATGCGCAGTGCGACCACCTTGTTCAGGCGTTTGCGCTCCACGATGGCGTTGGTGCAGTGGGTGGTGCCCAGCATGGCGAAGCCGATGTTCTTCGCCGCCTCGGGGCCTACCTGGCTCACCACCTCGTGCATGGCCGCCTCGATGCCGCCCATGACGTCCTCGGTGGTGGGGCTTTTCGTGGCGGCCACCAGCTTCAGGTCGCCGTCGATGATCACGGCATCGGTGTTCGTGCCACCCACGTCGATGCCCAGACGCCAGGTCCGCTCGTTGTTCTGGTCGGCCATTACGCACACGCTCCTTCGCCGTCGCCACCCTTTTCCGCCGCGCCCGCACCAGCGCCCGCCAGCCCCATGGCCGCCGCACGCTCTTCGATGGGCACGTAGTCCACGTCGTAGCCGAAGTAGCGCGGTCCCACCACTTTCAGCCCCTGGGGGGTGCGCCACTGCGGGTCGCAGGGCAGGCCGCACACCACGATGCGGGCACCGTACTTCAGGCCCTCCGTGGTCACCGGCGTGCCCGATTCGCTGTCCAGCGACACGATCAGGTCGGGGGCCGTGCACACCGCCTCGCCGTCCTTCAGCGCGATGATGTTCTCGTTCTGGAACTTGATGACCAGCTGGCTGCCCTTGTCCTCGTCCAGGCCCTCCACCACCGCCTGGCCGCGCACGAACATGCCGTCGGTCTTGCGCTCGACGTCGACCACCTTGCCCTTGAACAGGCGGAATCCGTTCGTCACCCCCAGCACCGCATCGATGGGGTCCACGTGGTTCTCGCGGGCCTCGCGCAGCGTACGGCCGATGTTCTGGCACAGCGTGGGCGTACCCTGGATGCCGAACTCCTTCAGCTGGCGACCGGTGCACTGGAAGCTGGCCAGGATGGTGTAGCCGCCCATAACCGAGGTGGCCTGGCGCGAGATCCGCTCCAGCCACACGTCGTCGATGGCGCGCACCGTGACCGTGTTGCCCTTCTCGTCGGCCAGCACGGCGGGCATGCCCTTCACGCCGTTGATGCCCAGGGTGGTCATCTGCAGCTCGGGGAACGCGCGGCCCATGAGGTCGGCATCCACCACGGGAATCTGCCGCGTAGCGCCCAGGATGAAGGGAATCATGGAGTTGACTCCGCCCGCCTCCACCGCGTAGATCGCGTAGGGGGTACGGCCCAGCTCCTTCACCATCTCGTCGTAGGTGACCATGGGCTCAATGCCGCTGCACACCTTCTCGACCATAATGGTGGGGGCGCCCATCATCTGGGAGACCACCACCGTCTCATCGTCGGGTACCTCGTCGGGCGAGATGAGCTCGATGTCGCCGTACTTGCGGATCGCCTCGATGACCATGAGCTTGCCCACGTAGGGATCGCCACCGCCGCCCGCACCGAGCACCGTGGCGCCCAGGGCCATATCCTCGATGTCCTCGATTCCAATTCGTCTTCTCATAGAACCTGACTTCCTGCCTTTCCCGTGCCTCGCGCCAACCGCCCGGGCGCGCCGTGTTCGGCGGCCGAAGCTAGCGCCCCGCCGCTCCCATGCGTTCCTCTATGGTGATGTAGTCCACATTGTATCCGAAGTAGCGGGGCTCCACGACCGCCAACCCCTCGGGAGTGCGCCACTGGGCGTCGCACGGCAGCCCGCACACCGTCACACGCGCACCGTACTTCAGCCCTTCGGTGGTTATGGGCGTGCCCGATTCGCTGTCCAGCACCACGATCAGGTCCGGAACCGTGCAAACCGGCTCGCCGTCGCGCCATGCGATGATGTTCTCGTTCTGGAAGTCGATGACCATGCAGCTTCCCTTGTCGTCGTCCAACCCCTCCAGCTGCGCCTTGCCGCGGGCGAACTTGCCGTCGGTGCGGCGCTCCACGTCCGTAATCTTCCCCTTGAACAGGCGGAATCCGTGCGTGATGTCCAGCACCGCCTGAATGGGATCGCCGTGGGATTCGCGGGCCGTGCGGATGGCGCGCCCGATTTCCTGACACAGGCTGGCCGTTCCGTGCACGCCGAAATCCTTCAGCTGACGGCCGGTGCACGGGTAGCTGCACAGGATGGCGTAGCCGCCCATGGCCGAAACGATTTCGCGGCCGATTTTTTCGAACCATACATCGTCGACGGTGCGCAGCGTCACCGTGTTGCCCTGGGCGTCGGCCATGACGGTGGGGGTGCCGGGCACGCCGTTGATGCCCAGCGTGGTCATCTCCATACCGGGGAACGCGCGGCCCATCAGGTCGACGTCGATTACGGGAATGCGCTTCATAGCACCGAGCACGAAGGGGAACATCGAGTTCGCGCCGCCCGCTTCCACCGAAAACGTGGCGAAAGGAGCGCTTCCCAGCTCCTTGGTCATCTCGTCGTAGGCAGCCCCCGCCTCGAAGCCGCCGGGGATCTTCTCCACTGAAACCGTGGGCGCGCCCATGAGTTCGGAAACGGCTACGACAGCATCGTCGGGCACCTCGTCCACGTCGATGAGCTCCACGTCGCCGTACTTCTTGATAGCCTCGATGGCCATGAGGCCCCCCATGTACGGGTCGCCCCCGCCGCCCGCCCCCAGAACCGTGGCCCCCAGCGCGATGTCCCGTATGTCCCGGGTGCTGATCGTCCTGC
>DBFAWQ010000060.1:0-3807 GCA_048242115.1 Eggerthellaceae bacterium | reverse complement strand
GCGCGGCACCAAGCTCGCCAGCGTGCTCTTGCCGCCGCCGGAGGGCCCGACGAGCGCCACCGTGGCGCCAGCCGGCACCGTGAGGCTCACGTCGCGCAGGGCCGGGCGCGCCGAGCCGGGGTAGGCGAAGGTCACGTTCTCAAGCGCCACCTCAGTGCCCGCCGGGTGCGCCGCGGCCCCTTCGGCGACCTCTTCCATGGGCGCCACGGCCAGAATCTCGTTCACCCGGCGCATGGAGTCCTCGGCCATCATGAGCGCCTCGGAGGAGTACATCACCTTGCTCATCACCGTGGTGGTGAAGGCCGAGAAGATGACGTAGAACAAAAAGTCGGTGAGGAAGCGGCCGAAGTCGCCCGCGCCCGCCGCCAGCAAAATGGCCGCCGGCACGAGCACCACGAAGGTGCCGTTGATGGCTGTGAGCTGCACCACCTGGGGCAGGCGGCAGAAGTTCACGTAGTTGGTGGCCATGTCGCGGTAGTCGACGATGGCCGCGTGGAAGGCCCGAAACGAGTGCACCGTCTGCTGGAACACCTTCACCACGGGAATGCCGCGCACGTACTCGGTGGCCGCCGTGGACATGCGGTTTAGGGCCTCCTGGTAGCGTTGCATGAAGTAGCGGCCGCCCTCGGGCACGTCGCGGCCCATCATCCACCACATGGCGAACAGCGACACCGCCACGGGGATGAGGCACACGAGTCCCATGACCCAGTCGAACAGGAACATGGCCACCAGATAGGCCACCGGTGCCGTAATGGAAGCGATGAAGTCGGGCATCTTGTGGGCGATGACGTCCTCGGTCTGCCCGGCGCAGCCGTCGATGATGCGGCGCAGACGGCCCGAGGCGTTCGCGTCGAAATAGCCGAGCGGCACCTTCGCCACATGGGCCAGGCACGCCTTGCGCATGTTGGCGGCCACGCGGAAGGCGGCCGTGTGGGTGAGCATGAGGCCGGCGAAGTAGCACAGCGCCCCTAGCACGGCCGCCCCGAAGGCGAGCCACGCCCACAGCGTGGCGTCGGTGGCCTCCTCGAAATGGGGCGCTACGGCCATGAAGTCGCGCAGCACGAACCACACGAGCACGAGCGGCACCACCGTAAGGATGCCGTTGACCGCCGCCAGCGCCGAGCCCGCGAAGGCGAGCCAGCGCCGCGACCCGGCGAATTGCAGCAGCTGCATCACGGCGTTGCCGCCCTGGGGCCGCTTATCCTGTTCCGTCGCCATCGCTTCCCCTTAGGCCGCGATCTTCGCGAAGTGCTTCTGGAAGATGCGCAGTCCCAGCCAGCTGCCGAGCGCGGCGCACAGCGCCGTCACGCAGCCGCAGATCGGGAAGGCAGGGCTGTACACCCAGTTCACGAGCCCCTGGCCGTACTCGGCCGTCATGCCCATGTCCACCACCATCTGCACATAGGACTCGCCGGCGAACAGGATGAGCGAGATCTGCCCGAACCACCAGCACAGCACGAGCACCGCCCAGCCCACGACCACCGTCCACTTCGCGCGGCGGCCGGCCATCATGACAAGCTCGCAGAGGGCCGCGCCGGCAAGGATGCCCACCGGGCCCGTCCAGGCCATGCCCATGACGAAGCCGAGCAGGGCCATGATGGCGCCGGCGATGAAGGCCGCCCCGCGCTTGGGCACCCGCGCCATGAGGTAGGTCCACACGATGCCGGCCGGGATGGAGCCGATGGCGTGGGTCCACCAGGCCATGTCGGTGCTGAAGCTGCACACCATGGCCACCGCCATCATGACGAAGAAGGTGACCACGCCGAACACGGCCAGAAGCACGATGTCCTTCGCCGTGAGGCGCCCCGAGGCTGCCAGGGGTGCTGCGCTCGTCGTCTTTGCCGTTGTCGTTGCCATAGATTCAATCCTTTCCTTTGGGGATGGGTTACCGTGAGGTTCAGAGAGCCGAAGGGCTCGGAATTTGAGGGGGGGGTTCAGAGGCCGAAGCGGGCGCGCACGCGGGCGAGGCCGGCGTCGTCGAGGGGGTAGCGGGCCTGAATGCGGCCGCCTTCCACCTCGGCCGCCTCGTCGCAGACCGCGCAGAGGAACTCGTAGTCGTGGGTGACGAGGACCACGGCGACGCCGTCGGCGGCGGCCCGGCGCAAAACCGCGGCGACGCGCTCCATGTTGGCGCGGTCCAGGCCGCTCGTGGGCTCGTCGAGCACGAGCACCCGGGCACCCTGGGCGAGGCCGGCGGCCACGGCCAGGCGCTGGCGCTCGCCGCCGGAAAGGGCCAAGGGATGGCGCTCGGCGCAGGCGGCGAGGCCGAAAGCGGCCAGCATCGCGTCGGCGGCCTCGTCGCTTTCCCGATGCAGCTCGGCGCGGGCGCTGTCGGCGAACAGCTGGTAGCCCGGCTCCTGCATGACCAGATGCACGAGGCCCGGGCGCCGTCGGGCGGCCACGGGCGCCCCGTCCACGGCCACGGTGCCCGCGCGCTCGCGGGTAAGCCCCGCCAGGCAGCGCAAGAGCGTGGTCTTGCCGGCGCCGTTGCGGCCGACGATGCCGAGCACGCGCCCGGGCTCCAGGGAGAGGTCGAGGCCGTCCAGTACCGGCGGCCGGCGGCGGAAGGCCACGGTCAGGCCGGCGGCCTGCAGCCGGGGCGCTTCGGGCGCGGGGGCATCGGCTGAGACCGCGCCGGCCGGGACCGCCGCAGCGGGGCGGCCCTCCCCTTCCATCTCCGCCACCGTCCAGGCCCGCACGCCGGCCGCGGCGCGACGGGCGGCCGGCAGCGCCGCGAAGTCGGCGGCCGTCCAGTCGCCGGCAACGGCGCCATCTTCCATGAGCACCACCCGATCGGCCACGTCCGCCAGCCACCACAGGCGGTGCTCGGACACGACGACGGTCTTGCCCGCCGCTTTCAGCGCCGCCACCACCTCGGCGAGGCGCTTCATGGAGGGCACGTCCAGGGAGGCCGTCGGCTCGTCCAGCACGAACACCGCCGGCTCCATGGCGAAGGCCGAGGCGATGGCCACCGCCTGCTTCTGGCCGCCGGAAAGCTCCTCGATGCCGCGATCGAGCAAATCGGCGATCCCCAAGGCCCGGGCCGCCTTGGACACCCGCGCCACAATCTCGCCGCGGGGAAGGCCCAGGTTCTCGCAGCCGAAGGCGATCTCGGAGGCCACGTCCAGGTTCACGAACTGGCTGCGGGGGTTCTGGAACACCGAACCCACGCGCACGCCCAGCTCGTCGGGAGTCCAGGCGGCCACCTCCGTTCCCTCCACCATCACGCGGCCCTTCACCTCGCCGGCATAGACATGGGGCACCAGGCCGTTGATGAGGCGCGTGAGCGTGGTCTTACCGCAACCGGAGGCGCCGGTAACCACCACGCACTGGCCCCGCGGAATCTCGAGGAAGACCCCGCGCAGCACCGGCCGCTCCGCGCCGGGGTAGGTGTAGGACACATTCTCGAGGACGATGGCGGCCGTTGCGGCCGATGGGGTCGCGGCGCTCACGGGAGCACCTTCCCCGCCACCGCCGCCGCGACCAGCGCCACGGCCGCGACCAGCACCACGACGTCCAGCGCCCCGATGCGCAGCTCGTGGTAGGAGCCGCGTCGGCGCGTCGTTTCCACGCCGCGGGCCATGACGGCGTCCCCCAGCTCGTCGGCCACGATGGACACGCAGTGCAGGTAGG
Source organism: Eggerthellaceae bacterium (assembly GCA_048242115.1). GTDB lineage: Bacteria > Actinomycetota > Coriobacteriia > Coriobacteriales > Eggerthellaceae > Xiamenia. The sequence goes on along the minus strand of DBFAWQ010000060.1, from coordinate 174 downwards.
GCACCATGAAGTTCTCCAGCAGCCCGGCCGGATGGCGCAGGATGGCCGCCGGCGTCAGGCGAAGGCCCCGGGTGAGCATGGCCTCGCGCACGGCCCTCGCCTCCCGGGCGATGGTCGGAAAGAAGCGCATGCCCACGCACACCGCCACGGTCATGCGCCCCGAGAGCCCGAAAG
>DBFAWQ010000059.1:0-19470 GCA_048242115.1 Eggerthellaceae bacterium | reverse complement strand
GGCCGGTAATACGGTTTCGCTGGGGTATTGGAAGCGCCCCGACCTTACGGGGCGCGCCTTCGCCGAGCGCGAGGTGGCGCCCGGCCGGTCGGTCTACTGCTACAAGACCGGCGACAAGGGCTACCTTACCGAAGACGGCCTCCTGTTCTGCCTGGGGCGCTTGGACTTCCAGGTGAAGCTCAACGGCTTCCGCATCGAGCTGGGGGACGTGGAGCAGAACATAACCGGCGTGCCCTACGTGGCCCAGGCCGTGGTGCTTCCGGCCTACAAGGAGGGCAAGCCCACGCACCTGGTTGCCCACGTGGTGCTCTCCGACCCCGACCTTCCCCGCACCTTCGCCACGGCCCAGAAGCTGAGAGGCGACCTGAAGGAGGTCATCCCCGAGTACATGCTGCCGAAGAAGGTGGTGTTCCACGAGTCGTTCCCGCTGAACACCAACGGCAAGATCGACCGCAAGGCCGTCGAGCGCGGGGAGGCCTAAGGGCCCATGAGCTTCTACCTGCAGCCATCGTTCTTCGTACTGCTGGCCGTCGCCGTGGTCCCTGCAGCGGTACTCGGCTTTGCCGGACGCCGCATCAAGTACTACGGGCTTGCGGCCTCGGTGTTCTTCCTTGCGCTCCTGTTCGGGCGCGACCTGCAGGGCTTTCTTGCCTTCGCGTTCTTCGTGCTGCTGGCCTTCGCCGTGACCCGCTGGGAGCTGGCCAGCTGGGCCTCCGGCGAGAAGTCCATGGCGAAGTACCGAATCGCCCTGGTGGCAGTCATCGCGCCTCTGGTTGTGTACAAGGTGGGGGCGGTGTTCGACCAGAACCTGCTGGGCTTCATCGGCATCTCCTACATCACCTTCAAGGCGGTGCAGGTGGTGCTGGAGATCCGCGACGGGCTGATCAAGGAGCTCTCGCCCTTCGACTACCTGTACTTCCTCCTGTTCTTCGCGCCGTTCACCTCGGGCCCTATCGACCGCAGCCGCCGCTTCTCGGCCGACGCCAACCGCACCTACACGGCCGCCGAGTACGCCGATCTGCTCTCGCGCGGCATCCTGCTGCTTCTGGCCGGCGCCTGCTACCAGATGGTCTTCGGCACCATCTGCCACCACTTCTACACTCCCGAGGCGTTCTCGGCCGACTACTCGCTGCTGCATAACGTGGGTGCCGCCTGGAAGGACGCCTTCGCCTACGGCTTCTACCTGTTCTTCGACTTCGCCGGCTACTCCATGATGGCTATGGGCGCCAGCTACTGCTTCGGCATCAAGACCCCGCGCAACTTCCGGGCGCCGTTCATCGCCAAGGACGTGAAGGAGTTCTGGGACCGCTGGCACATGACGCTGTCGTTTTGGCTGCGCGACTTCGTGTTCATGCGCTTCGTGCGCTCGGCCACGCGCCACAAGTGGTTCAAGACCAGGCTGACCACCGCCTGCGTGGGCTACATCCTGGACTTCGCGCTCATGGGCGTGTGGCACGGCATCACCGCAGACTACATCGTCTACGGCTTCTTCTACGGCTTCCTTCTGGCCGGAACGGACATCTACCAGAAGAAGTGCCCCTTCCACAAGAAGCACAAGGGCGACTGGTGGTACAAGCTGCTTAGCTGGGCGGTCACCATCAACCTGGTCATGTTCGCCATGTCCATCTTCTCGGGCCAGGCGCACCTGATCGTGTCGGGGCTGGTCCATGGGTAAGCATGCGCAGGGGAGGGATTGGCGTTGAAGCATCTTCTTGCATTGGCCTGTACGTTAGCGGTGGTGGCGGGTGCCGGGGTGTTCCTGTACAACCAGACGGCGGACGCGGATATGCGGGCGCTTCTGGCGGAGCGGCCCTACCAGGTGCATATGACCGACGCCGAGGTGAACGACCCCGACTTCGTCCTGGGCGCGCTGCACGGGCGGCTTGCCGCCGGGGACAACACCAAGCTGCTCTTCGGCTCCTCCGAGCTGCGGCCGGTGCCCCAGGTGACCACCCATCCGGCCAACGTCTTCGGCCAGAACAACTACGGCATGGACACCATGACCTTGGGGCGCCCCTTCTTCCAGGATTTGTGGCAGGCGGTGGAGATCGGGGCGCTCGACCAGGAGATTCCCGACGGCAAGCTCGTCCTGTTCCTGGGCATCCAATGGTTCATGACCTACCAGGACCCGGAGGGCGAGAACTTCCGCTGGGCCTTCTCGCCCGCATCCATGGAACGCTTCATGGCCAACCCGCGCCTGTCCGAGGAGACGAAGGCGGCGGTGCGGGCCCAGGCGCTGCGCTACGGCATCGACGAGTCGCTGCTGGTGGAGCCTGGCTCCTTTGACCTTCCGGCGCGCATCGACGGGGCCGTAAGCGAGCTCTTCGACTCGGGGGAGCGCGACGCGGCGGTCATGGAGGACGCGACGAACCCCGATTCGGACTACGGCTACTGCGAGGAGGTGCCCCGCGCCCGCTTGGAGGGGGAGGCGCAGGTGCCGAACTGGGACGAGTGGATGGCCTACGCGGAGCAGGAGGCGGCCCGCCAGTCAACGAACAACGACGAGGGCTTCATGGACTCCTACTACACGGATTCCTACCCTACCTGGCTCTCCGATGCGAAGGCAACCTACGAGGCGCCCGAGGGCGCCGAGTACTGGGAGACGGAATGGACGGACTTCCTGCTGGTTCTGCAGGTGTGCAAGGAGCTGGACATAGAGCCGCTCATCGTCATCATGCCCACCAAGGGCGTCGCCTACGACCAGACCGCCTATACCCGGGAGGTGCGCGAGATCTTCTACGAGAGGGTGCGGCAGACCTGCGCGGAGTGGAAGGTGCCCTACGTGGACTTCTCCGACCACGAGTACGACAAGTACTTCCTGCGCGACGTCATGCACCTGGGCTGGACCGGGTGGGTCCATGCGAACAAGGCGATCTACGAATTCTTCAACGGCGATCGGTCGGCCGATTCGGATATCGTGTGGCCTGCAGCCGACGCGTCGACGGAGGCTGCCGGACAGGAGGGCGGCCGCGCCGGAGCCCCCCAGATTCGGGAGCGTGCTGCGGCTGGGGCCGACGTTTCGGGCCACGAGGATGCCTCCGAGGGAGGGAATGGGCGATGAGCAAGATCAGGGAACTGGCTGACAAGGTGCGCACCTCTTTCTTCGCCAACACCTGGCTGTCCTTTGCCATGTGGCTGGTCGCCTCGCTGGCCATGGCGGCCCTGCTCGTCTGGTTTCTGGGCTTCTCCGGCTTCGGCGAGACCCAGGCGCCGGTCTACGAGGGGTTCTAGGGGTCGGCGCTTCGGGTGCGCTGGGCCTGGCCGCGTCCTCCACGTTTCCTAAGCTGGGACGTCGGCCCTATGGGTTTCTTCTTGCTTTTGGGCGCTCGGCTAGGCGATGGGGCTACAATAAAGGCTTGATTCGCCTACCCGGGAGGTTTTCCATGATATTCGGCGCACTGTTGGCGGGCGGCGTGGGCTCGCGCATGAACATAGAGAGCATGCCCAAGCAGTTCCTGCCGTTGGGCAGTCGGCCCGTCTTCATCCATACGCTGCAGAAATTCCAGATGGTGGCCCGCTTCGATGCCATCTACATCGGGGTGCACAAGGACTGGCTCGACTTCGCCCGCGAGTCGGTGGAGCAGGCGTCCTTGGGCGGCGTCCCCGTGCAGGTGGTGGCGGGAGGTCAGGACCGCAACGGCACCATCATGAGCATCATCGCCGGCATCGAGGGAGCTTTCGGCGCGGTGGACGACTCCGTCATCGTCACCCATGATTCGGTGCGCCCCTTCGTGAAGGTGTCCACCATCGAGGCAAACATCGACGCGATGGATTCCTGTGACGCCTGCGACACGGTCATCCCCGCCACGGACACCATCGTGGAATCCGACGGGGGCGCGCTTATCGATTCCATCCCCGAGCGGCGGCGCATGTTCCAGGGGCAGACGCCCCAGAGCTTCCGCATCGGCGCCCTGAAGGAGGTCTACGGGCGGCTTTCCGAGGACGACAAGTGCATCCTCACCGACGCCTGCAAGATGTTCGTCATGGCGGGCCGCCCGGTGAAGCTTGTCGCGGGCGACGTGACCAACATCAAGCTCACCACCGTCATGGACTACAAGGTGGCCCAGGCCATGCTGGAATCCGGCGCGGAGTAGCCTCCCATGATCAACAACGTCTACCAGCTGGTGTCGCCGCGCACCGTCGTCGTGAAGTTCGAGGACGTCCCCACCGAGGGCCGCGTGCTCGTGCGGCCCCGGGCCATGGCCGTCTGCCATGCCGACCAGCGTTACTTCCAAGGTCGCCGCGACGCCCAGGTGCTGCGGCGCAAGCTCCCCATGGCGCTGATTCACGAGTGCGCAGGCGAGGTGCTGGCCGACCCTACGGGAACTTTCCGCCCGGGGCAGCAGGTGGTGCTCATCCCGAACATCCCGGGTCGGGAGGGGGAGGGGCTCTACGAGAACTACGCCCCCGGCTCGGCCTTCCGCTCCAGCGGCCACGACGGCTTCATGCGCGACGTGGTGTCGCTGCCGCCCGACCGCGTGGTGGACGCGGAGGGACTGGACCCCCACGTGGCTGCCATAACGGAGTTCGTATCGGTGGCCGTGCACGCCTGCACGCGGCTTGCGGCCTCGGCGCGCACCCCGATACGCGAGCTCGCCGTGGTGGGGGACGGGTCGCTCGGCTTCGTGGTCGCCTGCGTGGTCGGGTCGTTCTTCCCCGAGGCGCACCTTTCCGTCGTCGGGCGCAATGCCGACAAGCTGGCGCTGTTCTCCTTCGCGCGCCATCGCTACCTCACCGACGAGGTTCCGGAGGGCGCGCGCTTCGACCACGGCTTCGAATGCGCTGGCGGCGAGGGGTCCGCAGACGCCATCAACATGATGATCGCCCATGCGAACCCGCAGGCCAACCTCATGCTCATGGGGGTGTCGGAGCATCCCGTGGCCGTGAACACCCGCGACGTGCTGGAGAAGGGCATGACCCTGGTGGGCTGCTCGCGCTCGGGCCGCGCCGACTTCGAGCGGGCGCTTGCCATCATGCGCGCGCCCGGCATGCAGGAGAGGCTGCGCCAGGTCATCTACGTGGACGACCCCGTGGCCGGCGTGGCCGACATCAAGCGCGTCTTCGCCACCGACCTGCAGACGCCGTTCAAGACCGTCTTCGAATGGGGGATGTAGGATGGTGGCACGTACGCCAGAACCCGAGCGCGAGTACCTGAGCCTTCAGGAGCTGCAGGCTGTGTCGTTGGAGTTGCTGAAAGACTTCGACGCCTTCTGCGCGGAGCGTGGCATCGAATACACGTTGTGCGGCGGTAGCATGCTGGGGGCGGCGCGACATGCGGGCTTCATCCCCTGGGACGACGACGTGGACGTCATGATGCTTCGCGAGGAGTACGAGAAGCTGCTGGCGCTGAAGCCCCAGGTGCAGAAGCTGGAAGGGCGCGACCTGATCTCGGCCCGCGACCGCACCTTCGCCCGGGACTTCGCGCGGTTCGTGCGCACCGACTACGGCAAGGTGGAGGAGGGCACCCGCGACGACGACTGCCCCTTCGTGGGCATCGACATCTTCGCCATAGACTACCTGCCCGACTCGGAGGCCGATTTCGCGCGCCAGGTGAAAGACCGCAACAAGTACCGCCAGCTGCTGCTCACCTGCGCCTCTCCCTTCAACACCGGCACCACCTTCGCGAAGCGTTGGGTGCGCAACATCCTGCGGCCCTTCGCCAACGCCTACGGCAAGTACCGCATAGCCGACAAGGCGGAGGCCGTGTGCATGCGCTACGACGACGGCCCGCGTCATGACATCGGCATCGTCTGCGGCGAGTACGGTACCCGCGAGCGCTGGCCGCTTGCGGCCTACCACCCGGTGAGGCGCATCCCCTTCGAGGATACGCTCATGCCGGCCCCGGCGGGGTACGACACGTACCTTTCGGCCATCTACGGGCCGAACTACATGGAGGTGCCCCCGCCCGAAAAGCAGCGGCCCTCCCATATCAAGGCCTACCGAATCGACGGGGGCGCGTGCGCCGGGGACTCCCGCGGGGACGCCCCATCCGACCGAGAGGACGTTCGATGCTGAACTTCACCGTGGGGCCCGTCCAGATGGACGAGCAGATCTGCCAGCTGGGAGCCGACCAGGTGCCCTACTTCCGCACCCCGGAGTTCTCCCAGGTGATATTGGAGAACGAGCGGCTGTTCCTGGAATTCGCCGATGCACCGGCCGGCTCGCGCGCGGTGTTTTTGACCGCTTCGGGCACCGGCGGCATGGAGGCTGCGGTCATGAACGCGCTCACCTCCCATGACCGGGCGCTCGTCGTGGACGGCGGAAGCTTCGGGCACCGCTTCGTCCAGCTGCTGGAAATCCACGGCATCCCGCACGAGACGATATCGCTCCTACCGGGGGAGAGCCTGAAGGCGCAGCATCTTGAGCCCTACCGCGGCGCCGGCATCACGGCCTTCCTCGTGAACGCCGACGAGACGTCGACGGGGACGTTCTACGACATGGGGCTTATCGCCGGGTTCTGCGCCGAGGAGGGCGCGCTTCTGGTGGTGGACGCCGTGAGCGCGTTTCTTACCGACGAACTCTCGATGGCGCAGATGGGCATCGACGTGCTCATCACCGGGTCGCAGAAGGCGCTTGCGGTGCCGCCGGGGGTGTCGGTGGTGGCGCTGGGCCCTCGTGGACTTGCGCGCGTGGAAGCGGCCGAGGTGCGGTGCATGTACTTCGACCTGGCTGACGCGCTTAGGAACGGCGAGCGGGGCCAGACCCCCTTCACGCCGGCCGTTGGCACGTTGCTGCAGATCAACGAGCGGCTGCGGGCCATCGCCGCGGCGGGCGGCGCCCGCGCCGAGCTCAAGCGTGCCGCCGACCTGGCCGCCGATTTCCGCCGCCGCATCCAGGGGATGCCCTTCGAGCTGCTTTCCGAAAGTCCTGCGAACGGCGTGACCGCGCTTCGGGTGGCGCCCGGCGTCTCGGCGAAGGAACTGTTCGCGCGCATGAAGGACGAGCACGGCATCTGGGTGTGCCCGAACGGGGGCGAGCTGGCCGAAAGCGTGTTCCGCGTGGGGCACATGGGGGCGCTCACCCCGGCCGACAACGAGTTGCTCGCAAGCGCTCTGGCCGAGGTGCTGGCCGACATGGAAGCGGAGGGCTGAGCATGCGGGGAGGCAAGCGCGTCGTCATCACCTACGGCACCTACGACCTGCTGCATCACGGCCATATCCGCCTCATGGAGCGGGCCCGGGAGCTGGGCGACTATCTGATCGTGGGCGTGACCTCGGATGCGTTCGACAAGTCCCGCGGCAAGCTCAACGTGGCGCAGCCGTTTCCGGAGCGCCTGCGGGCCGTGCAGGACGCCGGCATCGCCGATCTGGTCATAGCTGAGGAGTTCCAGGGGCAGAAGATCGCCGACATCAAGAAGTACGGCGTGGACACCTTCGCCATAGGGTCGGACTGGGAGGGTCGCTTCGACCACTTGAAGCGCTACTGCGACGTGGTGTACCTGCCGCGCACCCAGGGCGTTTCCTCTACGGAGCTTCGGGCCGAGCGCAGCGCTGCCTTGGCGCTGGCCTGCGTGGGGTCGGGGTACCTTATGGAGCGCTTCATCCGCGAGAGCGAGCACGTGGCAGGCGTCGACGTGGTGCGCGGTTTCGCGCCTTCCGGCGACGGCTCGACCTACGAGGCGGCCGGCGTTCCGGTGGCGGCGAGCCTGGAGGAAGCGTTGGAAGGGTGCGGCGCCGTCTACATCGCCGAGGCCATCGACGAGCGGGCGGCCCTGGTGCGTACGGCCCTTGAGGCCGGCAAGCATGTGCTGTGCGAGGCGCCGTTGTTCCTGTCGGTCGACGAGGGGCGGCAGCTCTACGCCCTGGCCGATGAGCGGGGCCTCGTGCTCATGGAGGCGCTCAAGACCGCCTACTTCCCGGCCTTCGAGCGGCTGCGGCTTTTGCTGGAGAACGGCGTCGTGGGCGAGGTGAAGGACGTGGACGCCTCGTTCTCCCACGTGTTCGACGGCCTTGACCGGGCCGACCGCTACCAGGGAAGCTTCTACGACATGGGGGCGACCATCTGCCTGCCCGCCATGGCGTTTCTGGGCACCGACTACCGGGACGCGCGCTTCACCTGCGCCTACGACGGCGACTTCTGCACGTGGGCCAAGCTCGACCTGGCCTACGACACGGCCAGCGCCACTCTGCGCGTGGGCCGGGGCATGAAGACCGAGGGCGACATGGTGGTCACCGGCACCGACGGCTACGTGTACGTGCCGGCCCCCTGGTGGAAGACCGAGTACTTCGAGGTGCGCCACGAGGATTTGCGCGACACGAAGAAGTACTACTTCGACTATGCCGGCGACGGGCTGCGCTACGAGCTCTTCGAGTTCGCGCACCTGGCGGCGACTACGCCGGAAGACCGCATCCCCACCCAGGACGCCGACGAGGTGCTGGCCGTGACGCGCCTGGTGCAGCAGTTCGACGAGGGGGCCGTGCGCCGCCTCTCGCGCGGCGCCTACGCCTTCAACGGCGGGGAGACGGTGGTGGACCGGTGAGTGCGAAGCGGTCCTCGACCTTGCGCTGCGTTTTTCCGGCGCCCTCGGAGGCGAGGGAGTACGCGCCGTTGCTTTGGGGCGCCCCGATTGCTCTCGGCGCGACGCTGATGGCTGTCGGCTGGTTGACGGTGGATTACTTCGTCATGGTGGCGGGATTGCTTGTCCAGTACGCGGTTAACCTCGTCTACTCCGTGCGTCACATACGCACGCAGCTGCTGCACGTTCTGCTCTATTTCGGCATCTTCCTGTTCCTGCTCACGCGGCCCGTGATAGGTACGTTCTACGGGACCAGCGCCTGGTATGTGGACGGCGAGGGGCCCACGCTGTTCTCCGTCTTCGTGATTTACTTATCACTGCTGGCTCTGCTTGCGGGGTCGATCGTAGGCGCCGGGGGCACTCCGGCATATGGCCTTGGGCATCTTGGCGGTCGCTGCGCGAAGGCGCCTTGCACCCGTTTGTCGGGACCTCTGCGGGCGCTCGGCTTCCTTCCTGGGCGCATTCGCACCGACTGGCTAGGTTCCCTGCGCATGGCGGCCTTAGTGGCGCTGCTGTTCTGCATGGCGTTCTCCTTCATCGAGAGCTTCCAGATGCTGCGCTTCATGGCGGGTAAGACCTACGTCGAATACCATCTGGTCAGCACAAGCCAATACTCGTCGAGCCTGGTCACCTCCATTGCCGGCATGTTCTCCTATGCGCTGTGCGCCTTCTTGGCCACGCTGCCCGACAGGCGTTCGGCGACCACGGTACTCATGGTGAATGTGCTGCTCACAGTGCCGGACCTCGCTATCGGCTCACGTTTCAGCTTCGTGGGCGCGGTGCTGCTGCTCGCGTTCTACTACCTGTTCCGGCAGGTGCTGGGCCGTGGGAAGGAGCAGTGGATCACGCGGCGCATCATCATCTTCGGCCTGGCGGCGATTCCCGTAGGTCTTCTGTTCCTGGGTTCGATGACCTACCTGCGTGCGGGGACGACCATGGGCGAGGGGGGGCCTCTTCTGGCGGTCGCCGATGCGCTGTACAAGCAGGGCGTCACGTTCAAGGTGCTTCAGTACGGCTTTATGGAGTCGGCCCGCATCGAGGCGCTCGGGCCGAAGTTCTTCGTCTTCGGAGATTTGATCAACACCATAACGCAGGGTTTCGTCGGGCAGGTGTTCCTGGGCTGCGAGAAGCTTCCCGACACGAACAGCGTCGAGCTGGCGCTTCGCGGGAACCTCTACGCCCATACGCTGTCCTACTTCGCCCATCCCAACTATCTGGGCGGAGAGGGCTGGGGTTCGTCCTATCTGCTGGAATCTTACGCAGATGGGGGTTACGCCGGCGTGTTCCTGTTCAGCTTCGTGCTGAGCTTCGCCTTTTCCAAGATGTCTGCGGCTCTCGGCTCCGGCTGGCCGGTTACGTTCTTCGTGCTTCTGTGCTCGCGGTCGGTTTTCATGGCTCCCCGGGGCGATTCGCTCGCATGGCTGTCGTTTGCGTGGTCCACACGCTTCTGGCTGTTCGTCGTGTGCTTGGTGACCTTCGCGTGCGTTTTGCAGTTGCTTTCCGGGGCGAAGCTGAGGGACGGCCCGACGCTGGGCCGGCATTCGGGAGGGATCGGACTGCGCGTCGGCGCCAAACCCGCCCGAGCGGCGTTCCGGTCGAAGCTGGAGAGGGTCGGAGAGGAAAGGTAGCTATGGCGAACTTCATTTTCGTGGTTGAGTCGATGAAGCGGCACGCGAAGCTCATCGTCATCGTGACGCTGGCGGCGCTTCTGTGCGGGGCCGGGCTTTCGGTTGTTCAGGCGACCCGCAGTCATCAGGCAGGTGTGTACGTGGCCGAGGTGACGTTCTACGTGGACGGGCACGAGGCTGACGAGGTCAACGAGTACAACTACGAGCTTAACGAGGACTACTTGGCCTCCGACGTGCGCCGTATCATCGTCAGCAGCAAGGTGGCAGGCGAGGTGCGCGAGGAGTACGGACCCGAGGTGACCGTCACGACGCCCTATTGGGTGAATCGCGAGACGAAAAACAACGTGTACTCCCATTACATCTATGCCGAAGTGACGGCGCCCACGCCCGAGCTTGCCTTGGCGGCCGCCCAGGCCGTGGCCGACAAAGCCCTCGTGCAGATAGAGGAGCAGCTTTCGGTCTCGAAGGTGATCCTGACGGAGGGACCGCTCCTGAAGAGCGTTGCGGGCATGGCCGCCGACTACGGCGTGGACGACCTGGGCGAGGGCGCTCTCAAACAGAACGCCCTGGGCGTCAGCCCCAAGACCGTGTTCGTGGCCGGTTTCTGCGGATTCGCCCTGGCGATGATCGTGGCCATCGGGCGCGACCTCGCCTCGCGGAAGGTGTACACGAGAAACGACGTCCTTCGCATATTCGGCGTTGCCGCCCTCGACTCCGTTCCCAAAGCAAAGCTCGACTCCGCCTCATCCTACTACCGTCTGTCCGCCGTGCTCGATTCGCTGGCTCGAAAGGAGGATGCGAGCCGCCTGGGCGTTTGCGGCATCGGTCTGGAGGGCGCGGAATCGCTGGTCGCACAGCACGTCGGGGAGCTTGCGCCGAACGTGCAGGTAGTTTGCGCAGTTGATGTGCTCGCCGACGATGCGGCCCTGGTGGAGCTGGCTCAAGCGGACGCCGTGCTGCTGGCCGTTGGACAGGGCGTCGGCGGCAACGCTCCGATGCGGGCAAGCAGCTTGCTGAACGCAGCGCAGCTCCCCTGTGCGGGGGCATTGTTCGTCGAGATCTCCAAGTAGGAGCAGTCAATGGCGAGGCGTGTCCTGTTCATCATCTACTCTTTTAGCCTGGGCGGCGGCGCCGAGAAGGTGCTGTCGTACCTGCTTGACGGCCTTTCAAAGCGTGGAGGCTATGAAATAGATCTGCTCGAGGTTCACCATGAGGACGTGTCGTGGGAGCCGCTTCCCGATTCCGTTACCGTGCTGCCTCCTGTTTTTGACGAGACCCTCACCGGGCTGCTCGCGCGGGTGAAGCGTGGTGTTTTGAGGAGGGTCTCCGAGATGAGTCCGGCGTTGCTACGAAGAGCGGTTCGGTCGTCGAAGTCCTATGATCTTGCCGTGTCGTTCAACTATATGGTTCCCTCCTTGTTGCTGAAGCCCGGAGAGAAATCCATCTCATGGAATCATGGCAGCATAGAATGTCTGAAGGATGAGCCGAGGAAAGCGAAAAAGCAACGCCGTGCCTATGGGGATGCGGATAGGGTCGTCGCCATCTCCGAGCGGACGGCGAAGTCGATAACCGATCTGTTCCCCGAGGTTTTCGAAAAGCTCAGTGTCATCCACAACGGGTTTCCCATCGACGATATCATCTCCGCAGGCCAAAAGTCTGCGGAGATGAGCGTGCTGCATCCTGCCGTGATGTGCGTGGGGCGTCTGGATGCGAACAAGAATCCTCTCGGAGTGTTAGAGGGGTTCAAGAGCATCCTGCACGAAGCCCCCGATGCCCATTTGTACTATCTAGGGACTGGGGACCTGGAGGCCTCTTTGCTCGGTGCCGTGAAGTCATCGGGCCTTTCCGAAAGCGTTCACCTGCTCGGCTACCAGGAGAACCCGTATCCGCTGATAAGCCAGGCGGACTGCATCGTCTCGCTATCTCGCGCCGAGGGCTTCCAGTCTGTCTTCGTCGAGGGCTTTACGTTCGGTATACCCTTCATCTCTTCGTCTGCGGGGTCAGCCGAGGAACTGGCGGCTGCTTGCGACGGGGGGGTCGTCATAGACGATGTTGTCGATGCCGGCCGAGCGTTTCTGGAGCTTCAGGACAGAAAGCGCGACCCCGAATACGGGGAGAAGCTCAAATCGTATGCTGAGACCCTGAGCATACAAGCGTTTGTCGATTCGTTCGAGTCTCTTGCCGCCGAGGTGATTGGAGGTGCGCAATGACGCCTGTCGTCATAGGAAGCTACATGGGAGCCGGCTCTTCCGCCTTCACCGACTGCCTTCTCGACCACGAAAACGTTTCGTGCCCTAACGGATCGTTCGAGTATGTGTTCCTGTACATGCCCGACGGCTTGTTCGATTTGGAGGACAAGCTCCTATTTGCAAACAACGCTCTGCGCAGCGACGAGGCCCTGAGGAGTTTCCGGCAGGCGATGCGGGATGTTTACGAGAACCCGACCTGGGGCATGGGTGGCTACAAGAAAAAGGTGTCGCCGCTGTTCATGGACAGGGTTGAGGAGTTCATCAAGGAGATTTCTCTGTGTAGCTACGAGGGGTTTTGGTACGATCACCAGCTGGTGAGTGCTGCGTCGAAGTTTATCGGACGGGTCATCAGGAAGCTCAAGATTAACGATGGTCGCCGGTTTCTCCGAACTTGCAACGATCAGATGACCGTCGCTTTTCCCATGCCCGAGCAATTCTATGGAGCGGCGCGATCCTTCGTCTCCGACGTTCTGTCTATGCCTGATGAGAATGCGAAAATCGCTGTTTTTGACCAGCTACTGCTCCCCCATAACGCCAACCGCATGGGTCGCTATTTTCCCGATGATGCGAGGATGGTCATCTCCCAGCGTGACCCCCGGGATGTGTTCCTCCTGAACAAGTACTACTGGCGCCGCCAGAATGAGCAGATACCCTTTCCTTACGACCCCGAGGTGTTTTGCACCTACTATCGCGCGATGCGCGAGTCGGTGCCGCAGCTCGACTCGGATAGGATCCGCACGTTCTTCTTCGAGGACCTTGTTTTCAACTTCGATGACACCATGGACGAGATGCGCTCCTTCCTCGACATGGATTTGGGGGCCAAGCGGAGCGAGGGGGCCAAGTTTGTGCCGGAGCGCTCCCTCCGCAACATAGGGATTTACTTCGAAAACGAGCGCTATGCGCAGGAGGCCGCCGTCATCGAGCGCCTTCTGCCGGAATACCTGTACCCTGGCGACATCTCGGCTGCTCTGCGCGTGAGCCAGGGGGATGCGTTCTAACATGGGCTCCCGTTTCGAGAACACCTTGTACAACCTCATGGCCGCGTGGGGCGGCCAGGTAGTCTCCATGGTCATGACTTTTATCACCCGAGCCGTCTTCGTGCGCATGCTCAGCGCTGATTACTTGGGCATAGAGAACCTGTTCACGAACCTGCTGGTTATCTTGAGTCTTGCCGAGCTCGGGGTCGGCACCGCCATTACTTATGCGCTCTACAAGCCCATAGCCGACAACGATGTCGAGACCATCAAGTCGCTCATGCGTCTGTTCCGGCGCGCTTACTGGGCCATTGGCATCGTGGTGGCCGTGGTGGGCTTTGCCATGTCGCCGTTCCTCGACGTGTTCATCGAGGACGCTCCTGACATTCCCTACCTGCAGGTTTACTTCCTCTGCTTTGTGCTGAACACCTCGGTCTCCTACTTCTTCTCGTACAAGGGGCTTCTTTTGTACGCCTACCAGCGCCAGTACGTCACGTCGCTCATCAGCTACGGCGTGCAGGTGTGTATGTGCGTCGTTCAGATGATCGTGTTGGTTCTCACCCATGACTATCTGCTGTTTCTTGTATGCATGATAGGGGGGACGCTGGCGCAGAACATTCTCATCTCGACGTTTGCGGATGCGCAGTACCCCTACCTGAAAGACCGCAGCGTCTCGAGCCTGGAGAAGGATCAGCTAGTTCCCATTGTGAAGAACGTGTTCGCTATGACGCTTCACAAGGTTGCGGGTGTCGCGGCGGCCCCTATTGGCAGCGTGTTCGTGAGCAAGTTCGTGGGCTTGGACGCGGTGGCAATCTACGGGAGCTACGTGCTTCTTGTGGATGCGCTCTGGCGAATCCTGGAAAAGGTGTTCAACTCCGCCATCGCGAGCGTGGGCAACATGAGCTCCCAGACCGACATAGGGCGGCAGTACGAGGTGTTTCGCAGCTCTTTTTTCATAGCGGCGATACTCTACACTGTGTGTGCGAGCGTCTTTCTGGCATGCGCGAACCATTTTGTCGCCCTATGGCTGGGCGACGAATACCTCTTCGGCGACCTGACTGTCGTCTTGCTGACGGTGTGGTTCTTCGTGAAGGGAATGAGAGCAGCCGAGCAAATGTTCACCTCGGCCTATGGCTTGTTCTGGCGTTCCTGGTACAAGGCGGTCATAGAATCCGTCGCCATGGTGGTGCTTGCGTACGTGCTCGTGCGGGTGTGGGGGGTGAACGGGGTGGTGCTCTCTGGAATCCTGACCATGCTGTGCATTGCGACCGTCATCGAGGTGCACGTTCTGTACAAGTTCGGGTTCAAGCGCTCTCCGCTGCCCTATGTGAGGCAATCGGCGAAGTATTATATGAGCGGCTTGGCCATCATCGCTCTGTGCTTTTCCATCTGCCGGATGATTCCCCTAAGCGGAATCGCTGGACTGCTTGTCTGCGGAATCGTCTCGGTAACGCTCAGCGCGGGCTGCATGGTTGCACTATACTGCAGGACTACGGAGTATGCTCGATTCAGGGAGATAGCCGGACGAGTCCTCGGCATAGTCGGAAGAAAGCTGCGGGCGAAGTCCTCGAAGGTGTAGTTGGCGTGGTGCCGAGGGTGCTGAAGGTTTGAGGGACCACGTAGGAAAAAGGGAAGCGCGAAAGGAGAGGGAAACCATGGGGAAAGTCGAAGGCACCGACGGGGTTTCGATACGCGTTCTCCAGATAAAGCAGGGTCTTGCCATCGACGGTGCCTCCCAAATGCTCATCAACCTGGCGAAGGGCGTTCGACCTTACGGGGTCGTCTTCGATGTACTGATCGACGAGCCCGTCGCGAAGGCTGACCCCAACTACCTTAAGGCTATCGTGGCATGCGGGGGCCGCGTCTTCTCCATCGACGATGCCTGGAGCGCAAGCCGCAAGGCTCTCCCTTTCAAGCTCTTCAAGCTGCTCTACACCCGCAAGGTGATGAGGTCGGGGAGCTACGACGCCGCGCATCTGCAGACCGACACCCCTTCGAGGATTCAGATGCTCATGGTGGCGAAACTGGCTGGTATCCCCAAGCGCATCATCCATTCTCACAACAGCAGCTGCGAAGCCGCCAAAACGGAGCTCGGCCGGCAGCGGTGGTACAGCGAGAGGATCTCTCGCGTGGCAACGGATTACATTGCCTGCTCGGACTTGGCCGCGTCGTGGTTGTTTCCCAAGGAAGTGGTCGAGGGGAGGAGCTACATGCTGCTGAAGAACGGCATCGAGCTGGCGCCCTATCTCCTGGATGAATCGAAGCGGGCGGCGAAGCGGCGCGAGCTTGGAATCGGCGATGCGGTGGCCCTCGGGTGCATCGGGCGCTTGGTAGAGCAGAAGAACGTGGGATTTGCCGTCGATGTTTTGGGAAAGCTCGTCGAGCGAGTTCCCGACTCGCGGCTTTACCTGGTGGGGGACGGGGAGGAGCGCGGGGCGCTTGAGGCGCGCGTGGAAGAGCGAGGTCTGCGCGACAACGTCTTCTTTCTCGGGATGCGTCATGACGTTCCCGAGCTGATGCAGGCTTTAGACGCGCTGCTTATGCCGTCGCTGTTCGAAGGCCTGCCAGTCGTTCTTGTTGAGGCGCAGGCTGCCTCGCTTCCCTGCGTGGTGAGCGACGCCGTTCCGCCCGAGGCGGAGTTGGGGGGACGTATCGACTTCATGTCGCTCGATGACTCGGTTGACGCGTGGGTCAATCGAGTCATCGAGGTGGTGGCCGCGCCCCGAGCGGATACTTCGGCTTCCGTCCGGAGGAGCGGCTACGCTATCGAGGAGAGTGCGAAGGAGCTGGCAACCCTCTACGGCGCATGGTAGGCTAGTGCTGCGTATCGTCGCGAGCAGAGCAGGGGCTCCGTCGGCGCGTACCTGCGTTCCTTCGGGGCGCCCCGAGTACGACGAAGCCGGTGAGGGGCTCCCTTGTGTCCTGCAAGCGCGTAGGGACAGGCACAGCACCACGGGCAGGATGAGGGCAAGGGCGAACGCGTAGCGCATCTCTGCGTAGACCGGGGAGATCATGCACACGATCCAGGCTCCGAGGGCGACGGAAAGGAGGGGAGAGAGCCCCCGAAGCCCCAACCGCCACGATACGTAGGCGATGAGGGCAAAGGCCCACGCCCACGCCCCGATGCTGAACAGCGCCGATACCCCGGGGACGTTGCGTAGCGACTCGACGAACCCTAGGTAGCTCTTCTTGCCTTCTGAATCGGCGAGGGGACGGTAATCTGCGTAATCCCCGTCGTAGATCTCCCAGCCGTTGGCGGCATACATGTTCAGCATGTCAAGGTAGTCGGAGCCCGCGACGAACCAGTACTTGGTTTCTGGATACCAGTACCCGCAGGTCCCGCATAGGAAGGCTTCCAGATAATCGAGAGGGTAGGCGGCGCCCAGCTTGAGGTAGGCGAGCGCGAAGCGTGCCTTGTCGGCGCCGAAGGCCTCTTCGTCGAAGTTGCTCTTGATGTTGTCGGAGCACTTCGGGTAGTAGAGCTCTTCGATCGAGTCGTAGGGAAGCACGGCTCCGATCAGGGTCTTGGTGTCGTCGTCAATCTCGTCGGGGTGGTTCGAGACCGTTCGGGCGACCTGTTGGAGGGGGATCGACAGCGCCTCGCTTGCGCGTCCCTGCTGGACGCCCAAAAGTGAGAACCCCGCGGACTGGATGCAGAGGAACAGGGCCAAGGCTGCCGAGAACGAGGCGACGGCGGCGATGCGATTCGTTCTTTGGGAGAGCAGGCACACTGCAAGCGCTATGGCAAGGACGTACATCCCCGATTTCTTCGTCAACATGACCAGGAGAAAGACGGCGCTCAGGCTCACGAGGAGCCGGTTTCTCCCTCGGCCGCCGGGATGTCGGTACAACTCCCACAGGAGAACGGCCGCAAGTAGAAGGAGCCCCCCGTGCAGGACGTCCTTCCACAAGCTGACGCTGTACCATGAGACGAGGGGACTGAGGCCGTAGAACAAGAGGAGCGCCAGCTTGGTGCCGCTTCCCGGCATCCTCGAGATGCACAGGGCGATGATGGCCGCTAGGGCGATAGCCTGCGCGACGGTGACGAACGCTACGGCCCCGTAGATGGAGCCGGTGAAGAGCATACCGAAGCGAAGGATGCTTCCCATGACTATGCTGACCAAATAGGGCTGATGATCGCTCAAGGCGCTGTATCCCAACCCCATGTTGATCTGGTAGTACGTGTCCCAGGTGACGACTCCAGGGAAAAGGATAACGAAGGAAGGGATCCAGAGCACAAGGAGCGCCAGGAAGGAGACGGGAAACGAGCGCCCTTTCCCCAGCATGACGTTCGCGAAGGTCGAGAATCGCGACGGTCTCTGCCTTCGGGGCCTGGGGCGAGCCAGCAGCACGAGCAGGACGTTGCAGACAAGCCAGAGGAGCATGAACCATCCGACGAAGCAGAAGACCAACTCGATGGTGTTGCCTGCGGTTGTGAGCGTCGGGTTGAGCAGCTGCTCGTAGGTTTCCAGGTTCGCCCCGAGCGTCTGCGCGAGAGAGAAGAGGGCCGGTAGCACCAGGGCGGCACGGGAGACCTCGTTGTTTTCGGCGAGGAATCGCAGCGAGAGCCGAGCCAGGACGAAGAAGGCTACGAGGATCAAGGCACCCTCGATCACGCCGCAATGAATCCGGTCCAGAAGCTCGAGGGTGCTTCCCGCCTCATAGGATCGGTCCGCAAGCACGGTGCATGCGACCCAGAGGGCTGCAATCCCCAGCAGAACCTTGCTATCGCCGGCAGAGCGGGCAACGGTTTGGAGGCTCGGCCTGCTCATAGACGCTGCGTCCTGTTTGCGTTCCAGTTGCGGAACACCTCGTTGGCCTGGACTGCGTAGGCCTTCCGGTTGGCCTTCACCACCGTATCGAGGATCAGCCCGCAGACCAGAGACAGAGCGCTTGCCCCCACGAGGGCTACCGCCACGATGGCCGTGGGCAGCCGGGGCACCAGGCCGGTTCTTCCGAAATCCACGATCACGGGGATGCCGAACAGAAGCCCAAGGGCCAAAAAGGCGACGGCCAGGATGCCGAAGAGGGCCAGGGGACGGTAGTCTTTGAACAGCGACCCTATGGTGAGCAAAACCTTCGCCCCATCTCGTCCCGTCGAGAGCTTGGAGACGCTGCCCTCGGGCCTGTCCCGGTACTCGATGGGGACTTCCGCGGTGCGCCATTGCTTGTCGACGGCGTGGATCGATATCTCCGTCTCGATCTGGAATCCGTTCGACATGATGGGCAGAAGCAGGGCGAACGGTCGGTTGAAGGCGCGATACCCCGTCATGACGTCTCGGTAGGAGAAGCCGTAGATGAGCTTGATGAGGGAGCATACGAGCTGATTGCCGGCCCCGTGGAGGGCCCGTTTGTTCTCCGATCCGTAAGAGCCGTTCGACAGCCTATCCCCGACAACCATGTCGGCGGTTCCGTCGTAGAGGGGCTGTAGGAGATCTGCGGCCTGCTCGGCGGGATAGGTGTCATCCCCGTCAACCATAATATAGTAGGGCTTGTCTATGTCGCGCAGCATCTGGCGGATGACGTTGCCCTTGCCTTGGCGCGATTCCGAGCGGACGGATGCTCCGTGGGCCTTCGCTATGGCTGCCGTATCGTCGGTGGAATTGTTGTCGTAAACGAATATGGAGGCGCCGGGAAGCTCCCGTCTGAAGTCGTCGATGACCTTCCCAATGGTTGCCTGCTCGTTGTAGCAGGGAATCAGTACGGCTACATCAGAATATGGGGGGGGGTGTTCATTTCGGAGCCTTCCTTGGCAAAGCTGCGATCGCGAATAGAATGGCGAAAGCAGTATAACCCAGATTTCGGGGAACGCAATGCTTCGGCCCTCCCTTGCGGCGAAGGGCCGAAGCGACGCCCCGGCCGATGTCGGAAGGATGCACGGTTGGCTGGCGCGATGGCCCAGTTCGGGAAGTTCGGGGTAGTGGGTGTCCTGGCCTTTCTCGTCGATTACGGAGTGCTCGTGGCGTTGACTGAGCTTGCGGGCCTCGGCTACCTGGTCAGCGCCACGATCTCGTTCTGCCTGTCCGTTGCATTCAACTACCTAGCGTCCATGCGCTACGTATTCGTTCGCAAGGGGAATATGAGCCGCAAGCTGGAGGTCGCGG
>DBFAWQ010000058.1:0-5653 GCA_048242115.1 Eggerthellaceae bacterium | reverse complement strand
CCACGCTGTTCTTCTTCATCCTCATCTCCAACTTCGTGGGCCTGATCCCCGGGTGCAAGACCCCTACGGGAACCATCAGCGTCACCTGGGCGCTGGCCCTCATCTCCTTCGTGTACTTCAACTACTGGGGCATCCGCGCCCACGGCGGCTGGGGCTACATCAAGTCCATCGCCCCGTCGGGTCTGCCGGGCCCCATGGTGCCGGTGATCTGGTTCTTCGAGTTCATCTCCATGGTGCTTCGCCTGCTCACCCTGGCCGTCCGTCTGTACGGCAACATGTTCGCCGGCCACATGGTGCTGGGCATCTTCGCCCTGGCCACCAGCGTGTTCATCCAGTGCGCCATCGCCTCGGGCAACGTGCTCTTCGGGCTGCCGCCCATCGCTTGGATGCTCTTCCTCATGGCCATGTACGCCCTGGAGGTGCTGGTGGCGTTCCTTCAGGCCTACGTGTTCACCATCCTGTCGGCGGTCTACATCTCGCTGGCCACGTCGGAGCACTAGACGGCCACTTTTCGCGGCCCCCGTTCGGGCGGCCGCCCCTTCCGCCGGGGTCGCAGGCGGATCCGCACGGTTTCAATGGCGGCATCCCAACCGCCTGGAACATATTCCTGTAAGTGTTTGCGGGAAGGGCCCGCAAACGGTCTAAGGAGGCAACAGTGGGAGAGATTAGTCTTGGTATCGCAGCCCTGAAGCTCGTGGGTTACGGCCTGGCCACCATGGGGCCTGGCATCGGCATCGGCATCGCCTGCTACGGCTGCTGCGTCGGTTCCGCCCGCCAGCCCGAACTGGCCGGACGCCTGTTCACCAACTTCATCATCGGCGCTGCTCTGGCTGAGGCCCTGGCCCTCATCGGCTTCGTTCTGACCTTCATCGTGTAGTCCCGCCTGTACGCGAATTGCCGTATAACAGGCTGTAAGGAGGATTACAGGTGAAAGTGAACAGATACAAGGCTTGGAGGCTTGCGGGCGCTGCGGTGCTGGCTGCGGGCGCGTCCACGCTGGCTGTGCCGGCGCTGGCGTTCGCCGCCGAGACCGAGTCGGCCGGCATTTCGGCCATCCTGCCGGACATGGCGGAGTTCATCCCCATGCTCGTCGCTTTCATCGTGCTGGTGGTCGTGCTCGCAAAGTTCGGCTGGCCCAAGTTCGACGCCATGCTGCAGCGCCGCGAGGACACCATCAAGGATGCTCTTGAGAAGTCCGAGCAGGACCGCATCGAAAGCGAGCGCATCCTGCAGGAGTACAAGAAGCAGCTCGAGGATGCGAAGAGCCAGGCTTCCCAGATCGTGGCCGAGGCAAAGGCCACCGGCGAAGCGGTGAAGGCCGACATCACGGCGAAGGCCCAGGCCGAGGCTGCCAACATGATCGAGAAGGCCCACGGGGCCATCGAGGCTGACAAGAAGGCCGCCATCGCCGAGCTCCAGGGCTCCGTCGCCGACCTGTCCGTCGCCGTGGCTTCGCGCATCATCGGCAAGGACCTCTCCGACGACGAGCACCGTGCCATCATCGAGCGCTACGTGAACGAGGCGGGCAGTTTCCATGCCGAATAACCGCCACATTCAAAAGGAGAAGGTGGCCGCCTACGCATCGGTGCTGCTTGATTCCGCCTACCAGGCGGGCGGGCAGGATGCGGTGCTTCAGGTCCGCGACCAAGCCGAGCGCATCATGCGCATCGAGCGTTCCAACATGGATTTGGCCAACGCCCTGGAGGATAGCTCCTATACACCCGAACAGAGGGGGCAGGTGGCACGCGGCGTCTTCGCCGACCTGAACCCGGTCCTCGCCGAGGTTCTGGCCGTCATGGCCGAACGCGGGGACTTCGCGTTGCTGTCGCGTGTATGGGCTAGCTACCAGGAACAGCTCGAGCGCAAGCTTGACGTCACCGTGGTCGACGTAACCACCGTCGTGCCCCTTGACGACCATCTGCGCGAGGTAATTGTAAAGAAGACCGAAGCCGACTTGGGCACGAAGGTGGTTCTGCGCGAGCAGATCGACCCGTCCATCATCGGCGGCGTGTTGCTGACTGCCAACGGCCAGCGCATCGACGCAAGCGTCGTGTCGCAGCTGGAACGCGCCCGCAACGTGCTCAAAGAACAGAATTGACGGAGGTGAATGCTAGTGACTGAAATCACCGCACAGTCTATCGACGAGGCGCTGCGCAAGCAGCTCGACGCGCTGTCTACCAGCGTGGAGTCCCGCGAGGTGGGCACCGTCATCCAGGTCGGCGACGGCATCGCGCGCGTCGACGGCCTCAAGGACGCCATGGCAGGCGAGCTGCTCGAGTTCGTGAGCAAATCCGGCCAGGTCGTCTACGGTATGGCCCAGAACCTCGAAGAGGACGAGGTCGGCGCCGTGCTTCTGGGTGACGTCACCGCAATCAAGGAGAACGACCAGGTCCGCACCACGGGCCGCCTGGTTGAGGTCCCGTCCGGCCGCGCCATGCTCGGCCGCGTCGTGAACCCGCTGGGCATGCCCATCGACGGCAAGGGCCCCATCCAGGCCGAGGGCACCCGCCCCGTGGAGTTCAAGGCTCCCGGCGTCGTGTACCGCAAGCCGGTGGACGAGCCCATGCAGACGGGCATCCTGGCTGTCGACTCGATGATCCCCATCGGCCGCGGCCAGCGCGAGCTGATCATCGGCGACCGCCAGACCGGCAAGACCGCCATCGCCATCGATGCGATCATCAACCAAAAGGGCAAGGACATGATCTGCATCTACGTCGCCGTGGGCCAGAAGGCCTCCACGGTAGCCGGCGTAGTTGAGACGCTGGAGTCCTACGGCGCCATGGAGTACACCATCGTGGTGAACGCCTCGGCCTCCGACTCCGCGCCTCTGCAGTACATCGCCCCCATGGCCGGTGCCGCTATCGGCGAGTACTTCGTCTACACCGGCGAGAACGGCGAGGTGGCCGGTCCCGACAACCCGGGCCGCGCCGTGCTCATCGTCTACGACGATTTGACCAAGCAGGCCGTGGCCTACCGCCAGATGTCGCTGACCCTGCGCCGCCCGCCGGGACGCGAGGCCTACCCGGGCGACATCTTCTACCTGCACTCCCGCTTGCTGGAGCGCGCCGTGAAGATGTCCGACGAGATGGGCGGCGGCTCGATGACGGCACTGCCGATCATCGAGACCCAGGCGGGAGACGTGTCCGCATACATCCCCACCAACGTCATCTCCATCACCGACGGCCAGATCTACCTGCAGACCGACCTGTTCTTCCAGGGCCAGCGTCCCGCCGTGGACGTGGGCATCTCGGTGTCCCGCGTAGGCGGTTCGGCCCAGGTGAAGGCCATGAAGCAGGTGGCCGGCACGTTGCGCCTGGACTTGGCGGCCTACCGCGAGCTGAAGGCGTTCACGCAGTTCGGCAGCGACTTGGACAAGGCAACGCAGGACCAGCTGACCCGCGGCTCCCACATGACCGAGCTGCTGAAGCAGAAGCGCTACATGCCCATGCCCGTCATGGACCAGGTGGTGGCCATCTACGCCGGCGGCAAGGGCTACCTGGACAGCCTGCCGGTGGAGGACGTGGTGCGCTTCCGCACCGAGCTCATCGACTACCTGCATGCTTCCAAGCCTGCGATCTTCGATGCACTCTACGCGGAGAAGAAGCTGACCGATGCCATCGAGGCGGACCTGAACGCGGCCATCGAGGCGTTCAAGCTGTCGTTTGCGGTATCGGCGTAAGGTAGGTAGAACATGCCCAACCTTCACGACATAGAAAGACGTATCAACTCCGTCTCCTCGACGAAGCAGATTACGCGCACCATGCAGATGGTAGCCGCCGCCAAGATCCGCCGCGCCAACGAGCGCGTGATCGCGGCAACGCCGTACTCTGAGTCCATGGTGGAGATGTTGGCCAACGTTGCCAAGCGTGTAGGTGGCTCCGAAAACGCGCTTCTGCGCACGCATGACGAGGTGAGAAACGTCCTCATCGTGGTGGTTGCGTCTGACCGCGGCCTTGCCGGCGGTTTCAACAGCAACGTGCTGCGGCAGGTGGATCGCCTGATGAAGCAAAAGCGGGACTCCGGTGCGCAGGTGAGCATCGTTGCCTGCGGCAAGAAGCCCATCGGGTACTACACCTACCGCAAGATCGAGCCGGCGCTGCGCTTCGCAGGCCTTTCCGCCGACCCGACGGTGGACGAGGCGGCCGCAATAGCCGCCTACGCCATCGACGGCTACGGGAAGGGAACCATCGACGAGGTGTTCGTGGTGTACAACCACGCGAAGAACGCCGCGGAGCAGCAGCTGCGCACCGAGCAGGTGCTTCCCGTGGACACCGCGGCCCTTCTGGCGGCGTCCGAGCAGGACGAGAGCGCTGCCCAGAAGCTCGAGGGCGACGTTATCTTCGAGCCGAGCGCGAGCGCGGTGCTCGACCAGCTTCTGCCGGCCTACGTGCGCACCACGCTCTACCACGCGCTCATCGACTCGGCTGCGGCCGAGCAGGGCGCGCGCCGCAACGCTATGATGTCGGCGACGGACAACGCCACCGAAATGGTCGAGACGCTGACCAGACTGTATAACCGCGTACGCCAAGGCGCTATCACGACCGAGATTTCGGAGATCGTGGGTGGCGCGGCTGCTTTGGAGGATTAAATGGCTGAACACATCTATTCGAAGGAGGAGCTTGAGGCCACCCGTGGCGCCAACGGTCGCATCGTGCGTATCGTCGGCCCCGTCGTCGACGTCGAGTTCGCTCCGGATTCGCTGCCGGCGATCTACAACGCGCTGACAGTGGATGCCAAGACCCCGGCAGGAGACCTTCACGTCCTGCTGGAGGTCGAGACGCACCTTCCCGGCAACATCGTCCGCTCCGTGGCCATGAGCTCCACCGACGGCCTCATCCGCGGCCTCGAGGTTGCCGACACGGGCCATCCCATCATGATGCCGGTGGGCCCCGAGACCCTGGGCCGCATCTGGAACGTGATGGGCGAGCCGGTGGACGAGAAGCCCATGCCCGAGGTCAAGGGCTACATGCCCATCCACCGTCCGGCTCCCGAGTACGACGACCTGTCTACGAAGACCGAGATCTTCGAGACCGGCATCAAGGCCATCGACCTGGTCGAGCCCTTCGTCAAGGGCGGCAAGACGGGGCTCTTCGGCGGCGCCGGCGTGGGCAAGACCGTCATCATCCAGGAGCTCATCAACAACCTGGCCCAGGAGCACGGCGGCACGTCGGTGTTCACGGGCGTGGGCGAGCGCACCCGCGAGGGTACCGACCTGTACCTGGAGATGAGCGAGTCCGGCGTCATCAACAAGACCTGCCTGGTCTACGGCCAGATGAACGAGCCTCCGGGAGCCCGTCTGCGCGTCGGCCTGGCGGGACTCACCGAGGCCGAGTACTTCCGCGACCAGGGCCAGGACGTGCTTCTGTTCGTTGACAACATCTTCCGCTTCACCCAGGCAGGCTCCGAGGTGTCCGCGCTGCTGGGACGTATGCCCTCCGCCGTGGGCTATCAGCCCACGCTGGCCACCGAGATGGGCGATCTGCAGGAGCGCATCACCTCCACCAAGGAAGGCTCCATCACCTCGGTGCAGGCCGTCTACGTTCCCGCCGACGACCTGACCGACCCGGCGCCCGCCACCACCTTCACGCACCTGGATGCGAAGACGGTTCTGTCCCGCTCCATCGCCGAGCTTGGCATCTACCCGGCCGTCGAC
>DBFAWQ010000057.1:0-2894 GCA_048242115.1 Eggerthellaceae bacterium | reverse complement strand
CGACGTGACCGTCGTCGAGCAGTTCAACGACACCGTGGCGGCGGGCCAGGTCATCAGCATCGAGTTCAAGGACGGCGTCTACATCGTCTACGTGTCGAAAGGACCCGACCCTGCGACGGCCTCCATATCGGCCTCGGTCGTGGGCATGAGCAAGGATGCCGCCCTGCAGGCCCTCTCGGCGGCGGGATTCGGCACCGCCAACGTGGAGTACCAGTACAGCGACACCGTGGCGGCGGGAACCGTCATCAGCCAAAGCGCCACGTCCGGCAAGCGGGGAGACACCGTGACCATCGTGGTATCGAACGGCCCCGACCCGAACGCGCAGCCCGACCCGCCGCCCGACCCGCCGGATCCCCCCGATCCGGACAACCCACCCACCACCTGAGCGGCCTGGCTCCGGACAGGCAGAGTTCTGTTGGCAGGTCGCGACGACCCGAAACAAGAAGCCCCGGGAAACCGATGTTTCCGGGGCTTCGTTTGCTTGCTCTGTCTTTACCTGCCCACGCCTGCGCGCACCCTTGCCCCCCCATGCCCATGCACGGCTCTCCCACGCACGCAAGCCGCCCTGGCAGAGCCGATTCCTGCGGAACCTGACGAGCCCGTGAGGGGACAGGCCTACGAGGGCAGCTCGGAGGCTTTGTTGTCGCCGGACTGCAGTTTGCCGATGCCCTTGTCGTACTGGTCCTGGATCGCCTTGAGCCGTTCGTCGTACGTGCCGTAGTCGAACGGCTGGTCGTCCGTGGCGCTTTCGATCTCGGAATAGAGGCCGATGTAGGCGTTCATCGCATCCTTCAGGTCGTTGCAGCCTTCGACGTATTCGGCCTGGATCTTCTTCATGTCTTCGGGTGCTTCGATCTTGTTCAGGTCTTCGATGGACTTGAAGGCGTTGTCGGCCTGCGTGCGCATGGTCACCAGATCGCCCCGCGCCACCGCGTCGGAAAAGCCGTCCAACTTGCCGGCCAGGTCTTCCATGGTCTGATTGACCTGCGTCATGTACTGGCGGTTCGCCTTCTGCTGCTCGGTCGCCTGGTTGTTCTGGCCGGCACAGCCGCCCAGCAGCACGACCGCCATCACCGCCGCACAGGCCACGCCGACGACACGTATGAACTTGCTCTTCTTCATGGTGCTTCTACTCCTTGTCGCTCTCGCCCACCGAGCCGGAGGGCGCTGCGTGTGCACTTCGGTTGTTGCTGGACGTATTATGCCATGAACCGCCTCCTTTACGGAGGCCGCAACGGCCATGTCAGCCAATCGATACGCGAACCATAGACTCCGGAGGCGCTGCGTCCTAGCCGGCCGGAGCCGGATCGCCGCCCGAGCCGCCCGCGTCTCCGCCGCCCGAGCCGCCTTCGCCTCCGCCGGAATCGCCGCCGCCGGAATCGCCGCCTCCGCCGTCGCCTCCGCTGGAATCGCCTCCACCCGAGCCGCCTCCACCCGTGTCGTCAGGATTCGGATTCGGCTTGGTGTCGTCCGGGTCCGGCGTCGTGCCGTCCGGATTGTCGGGCTTTTCGGGTTCGGTGGCCTTCGTGTCGTCAGGCTTCTCGTCGGCAGCGTCCTGTCCCGATCCCGAACTGGCATAATAGCCCGACCCAATATGGTTTTCGGCATCGTGGTACGTCGCGTAGGGAGGGTCGCCCGCCTGGGGGAAGTCTTCCAGGGGTTGCCCGGCCAATGCCGCATTCAGGAAGTCGGCGAAGGCGCTCGCGCAGGTGATGAACGAGGGGATCGGCGTGGCGTCGACATAGTCCCTCCGGTCGCCGATCCAGATGGCCACCGAAAGCTGCGGCGTGATGCCACAGAACCAACGGTCCTTGTAGTCGTCCGTCGTGCCCGTCTTGCCGCCAGCCGTCTGGCCGCTGGCAAGCGCCGCGTCGGGAGCGGTGCCGTCGTACGATTCTATGACGCCCTTCATGACCTCGCTGGCCGCATGGGCGATCTCGGGCGACAGAGCCGTTTCCCCTACCGGGTCGGAGTTGTCCACCAGCACGTTGCCCTTGCGGTCCTCGATACGCAGGATGCATTCGGGATCGTAGTGGGTGCCGCCATTGGCGATGGTGGCATAGGCATCCGCCATCTCCATCGGCGTCACGGATTCCGAGCCCAACGTCAGCGAGCCCACGGCGTTCAGGTCGGACGTGATCCCCATGCGGTGCGCCACCTCCACCACCTTTTCGGGCCCGAGCGACATGATGAGGCGCGCGAAGCCGGTGTTCGACGACACGGCGAACGCCCGTGCCAGCGAACGGGTGCCATAGTCATGGTGCCCGATGTTGGACACCTTCCAACCCGGATACTCCACCGTTGTGGAACAGTCGATCATGGTGTCGGGCGAGATGCCCGCCTCGAGCGCCGCCACCAGCGTGAAGGTCTTGAACGACGAGCCCGCCTGGCGCCCCGACCCTCCCAGGCCCGTGGCCAGGTTCACCTGGCTCGTGTAGTAGTCGCGCCCACCGACGAGCGCCTTCACGTAGCCGTTGTCGGGATCGATGGCCACCAGGGACACCTCGAAGGGATCGCCTTCCACGTAGTTGTTGGCTTCGGCCTCCTTGTTCGCGGCCGCCACCTCGGCCGCCTCCTGCATGTTCACGTCGAGCGTCGTGACCACCTTGAGACCGCCCTTGAACACCTCGTCCTTGGAATACTTGTAAGGCCCTTCGGGGTCGGTGAGCAGGTAGCGCACGTAGCTGGTGAAGTAGGGGTATTTCTGGATGCCGTCGGACGTGGGCTCGGTGGGGTTGAGCACCAGGGGCTCGGCCTTGGCGGCCTCGTACTCGTCCTGGCCGATGCAGCCGTTCGACAGCATGCGGTCGAGCACCACGTTGCGTCGGGCGAGGCAGTTGTCCGGGTTGTCGATGGGGTTGTTGTACGTCGGCGATTGGGGGATGCCGACGAGC
>DBFAWQ010000056.1:0-10362 GCA_048242115.1 Eggerthellaceae bacterium | reverse complement strand
GGGCGGCACCTTCGCTTGCCCTCGCTCGCGCGCTCTTCGCGGGTTGCATCCCCTCGCCGCTGCGGAATCGCTCAGGTACCGCCCCGCATCCCGCACCGCGCTGCTGAGGGGTGCTTGCGTGCCTTTACTCTTCGTCGGCGTAGGAGAACAGCAGGTCAATGAGCTCCTGGCGGCTGTGGACCGAGGCTTTGCCGTAGATGTTGCGTAAGTGGGTGCGCAAGGTGCTTTCTGCGATGCAAAGCTGGTTCTGGATTACGGCGTTGTTCTTGCTTTCCATAACCAGCACTGCAATTTCCTCTTCGCGCTTGGAGAGGCCGAACTCGGCGGCTGCCTTCTCGACGCGGGCTGTGGGGGAGATCTCCTCCATCTCGCGCTGACGCTGGGCGGTGGTCTTGCGGCGGAAGAAGCGCAGCACGTCGCTTTCGCTCATAACGAAGATTGAGTTTAGGATGGCCACCAGCAGAACCGCGGCCGCCATGACCGTGAGCGACGCATCGATGTGGGGCAGCACGTCGTTGCAGAACAGGTAAGCCAGGGTGGCGAAGATGGACAGGGCGATCTGTCCGACGGCGAACACGCAGGCCGACGAGAGACGCGTGCGCGAGGCGATGGAACACCACAGCGTCCACGAGAAGATGCGGAAGAACGACCAGCTGATGCCGATGGCGAAGGCTTCGTACTGCTGATAGCCGCTCTCCAGCACCAGTACGATGATGACGCTGCCAACGATAAGGGGCGTGGTTAGGCGGTAAAGCAGGGCGAAGTCGAATTTCTCCACGCGACGGGCGGCCGCGATGGCGATGGAGCAAGAGACGGCGATGCCGGCATAGAGGGTGTAGAGCTCGGCAGCCGAGGACTTGTTCTCCGAAAGCACGTTGATGATGGAGATGATGGCGCCGAAAACGCCGATGCCCACGAACAGCCGCACGGGCAGTTTCTCGGGCTTGAGGTTGTCGGGGGCGAAGGCAAAGGGAGATGCGGCCAGGAAGGTCCGGTCCTTTTGCAGCACCAGCAGCGCTGCGCCCGATAGCAGCGGCATAAGCGTATGTACTACGAGCGCCGCTGTAGGCTCCAGGGCGGTCACCAGCAGGCAGAGGGCGAAGGTGACGGCGTAGGCCAGCGCCACCATGAGCAGGGTGCTGCGGAACCGTACGCGCCCCAGGCATTCGGCCCATAGCAGGAACAGCAGCGCCTTGGTCCCCTGTAGCGCGATGCCCAGGGTAGTGCCTGCCGGGTTGTCGTTGATCCAGCCGCACAGGTACGTGAGCGCCGTTGAGCCGAACATAAGCAGTGGCGCCGCAATGACGAGGGCCTTGTGGTCGAGCAGCCTCGTACCGTGCTTGGCCTTCCAGCCCAAGAGAATCAGCAGCCCTACGAAGACGACGGTTTCCAGGTTGTTGCCCAGGTCCACAATTGCCGCACTGGTTTCGCCGGGGGCAGGAAACAGGGTGGGGGAGATGCCAACTGTCTGCCAGCCGATGTAGCAACCGAGGCCCGCTACCAGTACGGCGTAGGTGGAGGTAGCGAACCCTTCCTTTCGGGACTCGGTCTCCCCTGAAGATGTTTCGTGCATGAACGATTCCCTTCATACCATACCGCTGGCTTTCGCTCCTACCTCATGGAGTAGAGGCCGTATCGGGGTCTTCGGGCGGGGTAGGTAGCGCTTTTGGAATGCTTACATTTTAGCAGAGGGAAGAGCGCTGGTCTGTTTGTCCGCAATAGCGTAAGGCCAGTTCAAACTAGGACTTGCAAACTTTACCTCACCGCTACCTAAAGGCTACCACACTATTTTTCGCTTTACCTCATAGGGCGGATTGACGCGAGAATCGCCGAATCGCTTAAATGCGCCCATCGAAGTACCGGGAGGAAACCCTACGCCGGTCTCGTTACTAAAGACCCGTGAGGCACGAGAAAAGGGAGAGAAGGTCCATGAGGAAGAGAACGACCATCGCGGCATGCTGTCTGGCGCTTTCGGTTAGCCCGCTGCTGGGCGGCTGCGCATCCAACAACGCTGGCGACGCCAACAAGCCCAGCGAGGACGTCGAGGCGACCCAACCCGCGGCTAGCGGGGAGGACAAGGCGGACGACAAGCAGGAAGCTGCTGCGAAGCCCAAGACCGACTACAAGGACGGCACTTACTCCGGCGAGGGTACGGGTGCCCACGGACCCATCAACGTGACTCTGACCGTGAAGGATGGCGTCATCACCGTTGACGAGCTCACCCAGACGGCCGAGACCGAGGGCCTGGGTGGCAAGGAGGCCGTCGAGGACGGTACCTTCAAGGCTCAGATCGAAGAGGCTCAGGGCTCTGACATCGACGGCGTGACCGGCGCTACGCTGACCACCGGTGGCGTGAAGGGCGCAGTGGACGCGGCCCTGGCTCAGGCGAAGTAGGTCGCCCAGCCGCCCCGAACCATAGGAACCACGGCCCGCCTCTAGGGAAGGCGTAAAAGGCCGAGTTCGATATATCTCTACAAGGAGAAGGAGAGACAACATGAAAATGGATCGTCGACAGTTCTGCGCATTGGGTACCGCTGGTGCCTTTGCTGCCATCGCAGGCGGCATGCTGGGCTGCTCGTCCGGCGAGAAGGCCCCTGCGGCTGACGATAGCGCCAAGGACGACAGCACCAAGGCCGACGCGGCTCCGGTAGCGGCTGCCGCTGTGGCTCTGGGCGACCAGAACGTGAACTTCAGCAAGGAAGTGGACGTGCTCATCGTGGGCGCAGGCATTTCCGGCATGTTTGCCGCCATCGACCCGGCTGCCAAGGGCCTGAACGTGCTCATCTGCGAGCAGAACGCCACTTTCGGCGGCGACGCCATCTACTCCGCGGCTTGCCAGATGTGCTCCACGGCCAAGCTCACCAAGGAGGAGCGTCCCGAGAAGTACAGCTCCGCCGAGGAGATCCGCGAGAAGTTCGCCCCCTACTACGAGGGCAACGAGGAGGGTCTGAACCGCACCGTGCTGCTGCAGGAGTGGGCCGGCAAGTTCGTGGACCGCATGCACTACGATTGGGGCTACGACTTCCAGCCACTGCGAGAGTCCCCCTACCATCAGGCGTTCTTCCCGAAGGACGGTCTGTGCACTATGAAGTCTGAGTTCGACCTCATCAACCAGAAGGTTACCGAGGCCGGTGCGCAGTACCAGTTCGAGACCACCTTCAAGACGCTGATTACCGACGAGAACGGCACCATCGCCGGCGCTCGTTTCACCAAGAAGGATGGCAGCTACGAAGATATCGCCGCCAAGGCTGTGGTTCTGGCTACGGGCGGTTACGTGTCCAACCAGGAGTGGATGGTTAAGTACGCTCCGGTCTACGCTGACCTGGGAAACATCGTGTCCGGCCGCAAGGGCGACGGCATCGCGGCTGGTGTGGCTGCGGGCGGCACCCTCTCCGGCATGGGCCCGGTGGGCAACCTGAATCCCCGCTACGAGGCCGGCCACATGCTGGGCACGTTCTATCCGATTATCTGCGTGCTGCCCAACGGCAAGCGTTTCTACTGCGAGACCGCCGTGCACAACGCCGCTACCGGCGCCATCGCCGCTGGCTACCATGAGTGGTACACCATCTGGGATAACGTTGCTCAGAACGGTCCCGACCAGGAGCTGCTCAAGCATGCTGGCGAGGCCATCCAGACCGCTAACTCCGTGGAGGAGCTGGCCGAGAAGATGGGTCTGCACCTGGAAACCGTGCAGGGTATCTTCAGCAACTGGCACGACATCTGCGAGGCTCAGGAAGACGCCGAGTTCGGCCGCACCCTGTTCCTGCAGGAGCTCCAGCCGCCGTTCTACTTCCTGCGCAACGTGCCTGTTCGCTACAAGAGCTTGGGCGGCCTGACCGTGAGCGACCGCATGGAGGTGCTCGACGAGGCTGGTAACCCCATCCCCAACCTCTACGCCTGCGGCTGCACCGCTGGCACCGAGGACATCGTCCCCGCTGCTGCTTCGGGCATGATTCTGGCCGAGACCCTGGCTGCCGACGTTCAGTAGGTTAGAAGAGGCGCCCCTTGTGAGTCCCTCCATTCGCGAGGGGCGCTCCTTCCGAAATACGTCGCTGCTTCTTCGCGACACCGTCCTTCTGCAGGATAGAAAGCGGTAAGCGAAAATCGAGAAGCCGAGCTCCACAACGGGGCTCGGCTTCTTCGCTAGTAAGGGGCGCCTGTCTTTGCGAGTTGGTTGCTTCTGTGCGAGGCGGGCTCTGCGGGTCATCCTCTTATCAGGCCTGATCTTGCAAGGCAGCGGTTTCTGGCGGGCCGTCTCCGCTGGTGACGGCGCCTGGTATGGGGGAGAGCGGCTGCTGCTCGACCAGGGTTACGAGCTCTTGTTTGCTGTGTACGCCCAATTTGGCGTAGAGCGTCTTGCTGTGAGTGCGGATGGTGTTGGGCGACAGCACCAGCGTCTGGGCTAGGTACGACACGTTGCGTCCGTGGGCGAAGGCTATCAGCACCTCCGATTCGCGAGGGCTGAGCTCGAAGCGTTCGATGAGAGTCTGGCAGCGAAGGGAGATAGGGTCGGGGGCTTCCGCCAGGACGCTGGCCGCTTCCGGGGCTTGTGCTTGCGTGCTTGCGGTCGATTCCTCTTCGGAGACGTCGGCGCTCGTGATGGAATGCGAGTTCTTGGGCTGCCTACCAGAAGTCTCTTCGCCGCGAATCGAAGAGCGGCGCACGAAGGCGTAGGCCATGGCGAACACGTAAAGCACCAGCAGGCCAGCCAGCAGCGGGGCCGAGGCTGAAAGGTCGCCATCTAGTCCGAACAGAAAGATGCCGAGTGCCGTAGCCAGGGCGAACACTACGTAGACGCATCCCGCGAAGGCGCCGTAAACCGAAAGCGCCGGCAGCCCGTTTCCCTCCGCGGCCTCCAAAGACGCGCTCACCATAAGCGACTGCACGATCATGTACAGGGCGAAGGTGATAGCGCTCACGGGAAGGGCCAGGGCGTTCCCGAAAAGCGATAAGGCCAAAAGCAACGTAGCCACCACGGGAAACACGATGCCGAAGAGTCCCGGAATCGAGAAGCGGACCTCGTCGGCTGTCGTGCGCGCAGATTCCTTTCGACGCGTCACCGTGAAGGCGAGCAGTTCCTCTCGCGCTTCCACAACCAGCGCACCGACGAGTACGGCTGCGCCAGCATCGAGAACCGCTCCCGCTTCGTGGTGGAGACTATCAAAAAGATCAAGCAGGCTTGTGGAGACGATTTCGTGGTGCAGGTGCTGATCGATGCCGTGGAGGAGAACGACAACCTCACGAACAACGCCGTGCTCGCGAACCTGGACAATACGCTTACGGTTCCTCGCAATCGCGCTACTACCATCGAGGAGGGCATCGAGATTGCCAAGCAGTGCGAAGCGGCCGGTGCCGACTCCATGCACTTGCGTCTTGGCCCGCTGGACAACCATCCCTGCCAGTTCGGTAGCGACCTGTACTTCCTGCTCAATGGCATCGAGGGCGCCACGGGCTATGGCACCCAGTGGGATTTCGGCCGTCACTTCCAAGGGCAGCTCATTGCCGACCACAGCGGCGCGGGCATGCTGCTCGACGTGGTGGCCCGCTACAAGGAAGCGCTGAGCATTCCCTGCGGTACCGTCACCTACATGGATCCGGCCCATGCCCCCGACTTCTTCGAGGCGGCGCTGGCCGACGGTAAGGTGGACTTCTACCTGATGACGCGTCCGCTCACCGTGGACACCGACTACGTGAACAAGCTGCGCGAGGGCCGCATTGACGAGATTGCCCCCTGCACCCGCTGCTTCCATTGCCACGTTGGCGGTAACGCGGCCAACCGCATGATGGGCTACTGCCGCGTGAACGCACTCACCCAGCGCGTGATGACCGAGAACGGCCCGGCCACCTACGAACTGCCGGCGGCCGAGACGAAGAAGAAGGTCATGGTGGTGGGCGGCGGTCCTGCCGGCATGGAGGCGGCTCGCGTGGCGGCGCTACGCGGTCACGATGTCACGCTGTACGAGAAGAAGTCCTCGCTGGGCGGCCTGCTGGACTTCGCCCATAACGTGAAGGGCCCCACGAGAACCTGGTCGATTTGAAGGACTACCTGATTCGTCAGTGCGAGTTGGCCGGTGTGTCCGTGGTGACCGGTACCGAGGTGGACGCTGCGCTGGTGAACTCCGAGGCTCCCGATGCGCTCATTTTGGCTGCGGGCGGCGTGCGCGATACGTCTGCGGTGAGCGGCAGCGGCGTGCCCATCGTGGATTTTGAGCCGTTCCAAATGGCCGATATGGGCGATGACGTAGTGGTTTACGGAAGCAACGCCCAGGCTTTCGATGCGGCTCTGTGGCTCACGGTGCACAAGAAGAGCGTGACCATGGTTACCCCCAGCACTATCGAGGAGCTGGACATGCAGCAGTCTCAGCATGCTCACCGCTTCATGACCACGGCGTTGTATGCGCTCGGCATGCCGGTGTGGACCGAGTCGAAGATCGAGTCCATGAGTGCTGACGGCATCGTGGTGGCTACCGGTTTCGGCACGAAGGTTGAGGTTCCCTGCAGCGCAGTGGTGAACGCCGCCGACATGCTGCCCAACAAGGGCCTGCTCGACGAGGTGTCGGTGAGCGAAACCTACGCCATCGGCGACTGCGACCAGCCCTTCAACATCGCACTGGCTATTCGCGGCGGCAACGATGCCGGTCGTGCGGTGTAATCAGTAGTTAGTTGGTGTTTACGAGGGCTGTCAAGTTGCGGCCCTCGGATATGCGGGCGGCCGGGCTCCCTTGGGGGCTCGGCCGCTTTTCGTCGTGCTGCGTGCTGCGTTCTTTACAGCAGTGCTATGAGGGCGTCTACGTCTTCGGGGCGGGTGGCCCAGCTGCAGGCGAAGCGGGTGACGGTGCGGCCGTCGGCGGTGCGCTCCCAGAAGCCGTAGGTGACGTGGGGCGCCAGGCGGTCGCGGTCGGCGTCGGTCAGGATGGGGAACACCTGGTTGGTTGGGGAGACCATGGCCGGCTCGTAGCCAGCGTCGGCGAAGGCGCGCTGCAGCTTCTGGGCGAGCTTCACCCCGTGGCGCCCGCAGGCCAGGTAGCGCGATTCGGCGGCATCGGCCGATTCGGCGTTGCCGTTCGCTTCATCGGCCTTGAACAGCTCGTCGAACTGGATGCCCAGCATACGGCCTTTCGCCAGCAGCGCCCCGCGCTTCTTCACGATGGTGAACAGGTGGCTGTCCAGCGGCTCGGACGCGCGGAAGGCGACGGCGCGGGCCCGCTCCGACTCCGGCAGGCAGCGTCCGAACGACGAGGTAGCCAGGTCGGCCGGCGCTGCGGGATGGGGAAGCACCAGCGCCTCGCCGAAGAGTGCCCCCACCTTGGTGCCGCCGATATAGAAGCCGTCGGCGAGTCGCGCCAGGTCGGGCAGCGTAGGCGTGTTCTGCCCTTCGGGAAGCTGCGCGGCCAGCCCGTAGCCCAGGCGCGCGCCGTCCACGAATAGGCGCATGGCGAAATCGTTGCACACCTGCGACAGCGCTTCGAGCTCGTCCAGGTTGTAGACGGTCCCGTACTCCGTGGGCTGACTGATGTACACCACGCCCGGCGCCACCATGTGTTCGCGGTTCTCGTCGCCCCAGTAGGCCTCGCACAGGGCGCGCACCTGGTCGGCGGCCAGCTTGCCCTCGCGGTGAGGAAGCGGCAGGATCTTGTGCCCCAGCCCCTCGAGCGCCCCCGCCTCGTGGCCGTTGATGTGGCCGGTGTTCGCGGCCACCACGCCCTCCCAGGGCCGCAGCAGCTGGTCGAGGGCCACGATATTGGCCTGGGTTCCTCCCACCAGGAAGTGGACGGCGGCGTCGGGCGCTGCGATTGCGGCTCGGATGCGGTCGCGGGCGCTCTCGCAGATCTCGTCGGTGCCGTAACCGCTGGTCTGGTCCAGGTTCGTGGCGGCCAGCCGCTCGATGACGGCCGGGTGGGCCCCTTCCATGTAGTCGCTGTCGAAATGAAGCATGGTTGTCCTCCCAGTGTGGATGCGCTTGCCGCCCGAATGGTTTTGCCGGGAGGATGATAGCGCATTTGGTGGCTGTGCGGCTGCCGCAGGCTCTGTTGTGGCAAGGAATCGCGGTTTGGCAAAGCCGCATCGGCCTTTTTGCTACGCAACTTGCTTTCGCCGGGAAGGCATTTTGGTGGGGCGTGCGGACTATCAGGCGTTTTTCGGTCGATGCCTACGAGAGCCCAGGCGTTTCCTCATGTCGGATTTGCCAAACGTGCATCTTGCGCCAGAATCGGGATGCGGCCGCCTTCGGGCGGTCTGCTGGTTTATTCGGGGTGGCAAATTGCCTCTTCGGGCGGGACGTTGCGTAGGAGGGTTGGGTTGTCGAAGAGGGCTTGCACGCGCAGGTCTTCGGAGTGCAGCTCGTGGTGGGCGCCGGCTAGCAGGTTGTCGAAGAAGCGCGTGAGCGGCTGCAGGTCGGGCATGGCGCCTGCGCGGGCGTTGCGGTAGTTCGCGCGGACGAGGGCGTCGCGGAAATAGCGCGAATGGTGCTCGAAGGGCTCGTTTTCCGCGTCGAACCCCAGGTCGCGCAGGTATAGTACCAGGAAGACCGCCGTCGTGCGCGTATTGCCCTCGGCGAAGGGGTGCACCTGCCAGATGCGAGCCGCGGCTGGAAGGTGGGGAAGATCGCACAACTCGCTTTTCGTCCCTAGGATGCGGGGAAGGGCATGGAGATGTGGGGGCATGCGAGGATCAGGGGGAACGGAGGGGTGCGCGGTCCGCAACCGTGTGGGATCTTGCGGGCTGTTCGATAAGCTCTTCGCTGTTTTTACGGTATCGGGGTGCGGCGGGATGGCGGGGGCGGGGAAGCGGTACAATAAGCAGTCAACTATCCGACCCCTGGAAGCATTCGAGGACCGCCATGGCCGAACCCGCATCCGACCAACCGCTGCATCTGCGCCCCAACCAACGCACCCGCCGGGTCATGGTGGGCGACGTGCCCGTGGGCGGCGGCGCTCCCGTGGCGGTGCAGTCCATGCTGAACGCGTCGGCCGACGACGTGCAGGCGAATCTGGACCAGATAGCCGCGCTGGCCGAGGCCGGCTGCGAGATCGTGCGCATGGCCATCCCGC
The DNA here is from genome assembly GCA_048242115.1 of Eggerthellaceae bacterium. GTDB lineage: Bacteria > Actinomycetota > Coriobacteriia > Coriobacteriales > Eggerthellaceae > Xiamenia. Next base: position 1,312 of record DBFAWQ010000056.1, on the reverse strand, counting down.
GCCGCGCGTGCCTTCCCGCCTTCGCGGAGGTGTGCGAGCGCTCGCCGCTGCCGGTGGTGGCCGACGTGCACTTCGACCCCATCATCGCCATCGAGGCCGCGAAGTGCGGGGCGGCGAAGCTGCGCATCAACCCGGGCAACATCGGCGGCCTTGAGAAGACCGACGCCGTGCTGGAGGCGGCGAAGGAGGCCGGCATCCCCATCCGTATCGGGGTGAACGCCGGCTCGCTGGACGCTGCCCTTGCCGCCCGCACCGACCTGACGCTGCCCCAGAAGCTGGCGGCCTCGGCGGCCCAGTACGTGGCCTACTGCGAGGGCCGCGGCTTCGCCGACCTGGTGGTTTCCGCGAAGGCCCACGACGTCATGACCACGGTGCGCACCTACCGTCAGCTGGCGGCCGAGATTCCCCACGTGCCGCTGCACATCGGCGTCACCGAGGCGGGCACGGCGTTCCAAGGCACCATAAAATCAGCCGCCGGCCTGGGAATCCTTCTGGAAGAGGGCATCGGCGACACCATGCGCATCTCGCTTACCGACGACCCCGTGGTGGAGGTGCGCGCCTGCTGGACGCTGCTTTCGGCCCTGGACCTGCGCCGTCGCAACCCCGAGCTCATCAGCTGCCCCACCTGCGGGCGCTGCCAGGTGAACCTCATCGATTTGGCGAAGCAGGTGGAGTCGCGGCTGGCCGGCACGGCGCGCCCGGTGAAGGTGGCGGTGATGGGGTGCGTGGTGAACGGCCCGGGCGAGGCCGCCGACGCGGACATCGGAGTTGCCTGCGGCGCGGGGTCGGGCGTGGTGTTCAGGCACGGAGAAACCATCCGCAAAGTGGCGGAAGACCAGATAGTGGACGCATTGATGGAGGAGATCGAGAACCTATGACGAATTCGAACGCAAACGCATCCTATGTCCGCGCGTCGAAGCAGCCGGCCGTGCTGCGCATGAGCGAGCTGTACGTGCCCACGCTGAAGGAAGATCCCTCCGACGCCGACATCGCCAGCCACCGCCTGCTTCTGCGGGCCGGCTTTTTGCGCAAGACCGCCTCGGGCGTCTACACCTTCCTGCCCCTGGGCAAGCGGGTGCTGGACAAGGTGGAGAACATCGTCCGCGAGGAGATGAACGCCATCGGCGCTCAGGAGATCATGATGCCCGCGCTGCAGCCGGCGGAGCTGTGGCACGAGTCCGGCCGCTGGGACGACTACGGCCCCGAGCTCATGCGCCTCACCGACCGCCACGACCACGGCTTCTGCCTGGGGCCCACTCACGAGGAGCTCATCACGGCGCTCGTGCGCAACGAGCTGCGCTCCTACAAGCAG
>DBFAWQ010000055.1:0-24596 GCA_048242115.1 Eggerthellaceae bacterium | reverse complement strand
CCACGGAATCGGCGTCTGAGGGAAGCGGGGCGCCGGTCATGATGCGCACGCACTCGCCCTCGCCGATGGGCCCTTCGAACACGTCGCCCGCAGCCTCCTCAGCGATGACCCGCAGAATCACCGGGCTTTCGGCAGTCGCGCCCTCGATCTGCGCGGCCCGCAGGGCGAACCCGTCCATGGCGGAATGGGCGAACGGAGACACGTCGATATCGCTCACCTGGTCCTGCGCCGCCACGCGCCCGGCAGCGTCCACCACGCCCACCGTCTCCTCGCCAAGCCGCGACACGTTGGCCAGAATCAGCTCGCGCGCCTCCTCGACCGAAATCATATTCGCCATGAAACGTCCTTTCCCTCCCCTGCAGGCACAGCCCGGCTCACGGTCGCGGAAGGCCCGGCAGCCGCCCGTGCGGTTTTTCGATTCGCCCATTATAGCCATTCGCGCATAACGGAAAGCGAGGATTGGCCACCGTCAAACGAAGGCTACAGAGGACGACGGCCAGCCGGCAAGGTCAGAACGTGATCCCCAACGCTCCAACCATAAGGCCCCAGAAGACGCCGGTAGCGTAGAGTGCGGCTATGATCAGGGCGTTTTGCCCTGCATGGCGGTTCGTGCGCACCAGCACCAGAAGGCCTACGCCGGCAGAGACCAGCAAACCCGCCAACATGGGGCCTGCACCCAGAGCACCTTCCAGGTACAGCTCGGCGATGACCACGCTGGCGGCGCAGTTCGGGATAAGGCCCACGGCGGCCGCCCCGAAGGTGGCCAGCACCGGGTTGCCGGACAGAGCGCCGGCCAGGGCGTCCTCCCCCACCACTTCCAGCACCGTGTTCAGCACGATGGTGATGACGAAGATAAACAGCACCACCTGCACCGTATGCACGAGCGCGCTCTTCCAGATGGGGGTGTGAGTGTGATGGTGGCCGTCATGATCGCGGGCGGCACCGTGGCCGTGCTCGTGGGCATGCGAGCTCGGGGAGCCCTCGTCCACTTCCGCCAGCGCCTCGCGGTCCCTGGTCAACGTCGCCTGCCGAGCAGATGCATCCACCGCCTCCGCGATGGCGGCATGGCCTTCGGAGGCATCATCGCAGGTCTCCTCGCAAGCCTTTTCGCAATCACCGGCGTCGGGGCGGTCGAACTCCGCCAAGTGCTCGCCGCAGGTGTCGCAGTCCTCGCAATGGCAATGGTCCTGCTCGCACAGGTCGCGGATGCGCAGCTCGCGGCTCTCCCGGCGCGCCAGGCGCACGACGGCGTCCACCAGAAAGCCCATGACCATGCCGATGACCACCTTCACGCCCAGGATCTTCACGATGGTGAGGGGGTCCACTTGCTCGGCCAGGAAGATGGGCAGCATCTCGTCGGAGGTGGACAGGTACACGGCGAAGAGCGTGCCCAGGGTGATGACGCGCCCGGCCCACAACGTGGAGGCCACCGCCGAGAACCCGCACTGCGGCACGACGCCCACGACGGCGCCAACCACCGGCCCCGCAGTCCCCGCGCGTCGGATGGCCTCGACCGACTTGCCCGAGGTCTTGTGCTCCAGCCATTCCATGACCAGATAGGTCACGTAAAGAAACGGGATCAGGTACAGCGTGTCGGAGACGGAATGCTCCAGCACGTGGGACGCGATATGTAAGGCTTCTTCCATGACGCGTATTGTAAACCAACGACACGCCCGCACCCGCGGGGGGCACGCCCCGTGCCCCAAACGTCACGGACGGTCGGCCGCCGCCTGTTGGGCACCGTGCAACATCCTCAAGGAAAGTCCGCAAGAAGCAGGCCGGAATGCAGACGGAATCGCAAACGCTATGGAGCAGACCCGTGATAGAACACTATGCGCCCCGGATGAAACCGTGTCAGAATCGAAGGGGCTCTTCGATAGATCCCCTTCGCAGACATGGTCCTTCGGATTCCGGACCTATGTGGCGTTCGGACTAACTCCCTGTCATCGATCTGCAAGGGCGCGCCACTACCATGGAAGCAGCACTGACCACCGAGCGGCGAGGGGCTAACCATGGAAGAATCCGCCTATCCCGGCGTTTCACGGCACGCAAGCGCACCTAACGGAAAACGCTTCGAATTTCCCTTCACAAGCGATGCGGGTTTCCAGCGCGCCATGGGGGAGGACGAAATCTGTCGGCGCGTGATAAGCGCTTTCACTGGCCTGAACGTCCAATCCATCGAGTCGTCGCACTGCGAATACGCCCTTGTTCCCGTCTTCGGCGCCAGGGGTGTCAGGCTCGACGTCCTCGTACGCGCCGACGGAAGGCTCGTCAACATCGAGATGCAACGCGCAAACCGAGGGGACCTCGCGCGGCGAATGCGCCATTACCAAGCGACCGCCGATACCCACTCCATGGAAAAAGGCGCGTCGGTCAAGAACCTCGCCGAGCACGTAATCGTCTTCGCATGCGCTTTCGACCCCGTCGGATACGGAGCACCGCGCTATAATTACAGCATGAGGTCCGACAGAGATCCCGAGGGGCGATTCGACCCCGGGATAACGTGGATTTTGCTGAACGCGACGGCCTGGGATCGGGAGGACGAACCCGAGCTTGCCAAGCTGCTGCGTTACATGGACCGGGGCGATGTCGCAGGCGATTTGTGCACGATGATCGACGACGCACTGGAAAGGGCCCATGGGAACAGCCTGTGGAAGGAGGGTGCACGCCAGATGATGACCGTCGAGCAGAGGATAGAATGGGCCGAGAGCGTCGGCGAGGAGCGCGGCCTTCAAAAGGGACACGCCGAAGGCAAGGCCGAAGGCAAGGCCGAGGGCAAGGCCGAAGGCACCGCGCTCGGGCGCGAGGAGGTTACCAGGCTTACCAAGCACCTTATGGGGGCAGGCCGCATGGACGACCTCGCCCGCAGCCTGTCCGACCCCGAATTCCAGCAGCAGCTCCTCGACGAGCTCAAGGCCTCGGAGGCATAGTAGAATCGCCCAGACCGGGCCCGCCGACGACTATTCCACAAAGTAGCTGTAGATATCGTCCCGAACGGAATGCTCTAGGTGTAGCCGGAAGTTCACGATAGGTAGCTTGTTTCCCTTGTCGTCGAGAATCGTTTGCTGGGACCAAGCGACGGGCACTGCGCGACCCATATAGTAGAAATCGCTTCCTTCGCTATCGCTTTTCTTGACGAAAAGATGAATGTCAGTACCCTCTTCCTGAGAATGGATGATCCTCTGCACTTCCGGGGAATCGAGGGTCAATCGGCTGCGGGTCATCCAACTGAACGTATCTTGGTCGATGAACGCATCTTCGTACTGGGTGCTGCTGGAGATATCCTCCTCCTTGTTGTAGGTCACGAAGATGGGGCAGGTTCCGTACTTGACCCGGTATCCGTACATGGTCGAGCTGTTGTCCTGAGGCCAGTTCAGCAACCGGCACGCATCCTTGCGGGTGTACTTCTCGTAGCGCTTGAAGGGGCCTTCCCAAGGGGCGTAGCGTTCCGCGAACCGGCGCAGCCCGAAATCGACTATATCCTGCAGCGCATCTCTGAACGGCTTGCTCTCCAGTAGGCTGCGGAAATCCGCATCGCCGACAATCTGTCCGTTCTCAAATCTGACCAGAGAAAATACGCCGTAAGCCTTTCGTTCGGACTCAACATTCACGAAGCTCTTGCTCAGCAAACTTACGGTCGAATCGTAAGAAGCGTCGTCCAGGCGGATCGCATAGTACTCCAGCGACCGACCCAGGCCTTCCCTGCTCACAGGCCGACCGTCCAGCAAGTCCTGAAGAGCCAACAGCTCATGAGGCCGCATGCCGTTGGCAATATAGCGCGAAAGGTATTCGATCACCAGCTGCTCGTCCTCGGTCAGCCGGTCCTCGAAAGCCCTCTCGTAGCGAGCGAGGAAACGATAGTACGACTTGGTCTTCGCCACTATAAGCAAGGGATCGATTTCGCCGTGGTCCAGAAAATCAACCATTCGGGGTATGCGTCCTAACTTGTGGCGCAACGTCCGGTAATTCTCCTGCAGGAGCTTCATGGTAACGCCCGCAGCGTCGATGGACTCGAACACCCGCTGCCGGGAGATGGCATCGAAGTGAACGCTCGATGCTCCCGGAATAGTGCGGTCGCCCTCCATCACGAACTTGCGGATTCCATCTTTGTTGTAGCTACGGTCACCGGAAAGAGCCAGCGGGATCATGTAGTTGTTCGCGTAGTTCCCGATGAAATCGAGCACGATCACGTACTCCTTGCCCCGCGCCTTCCGCAAACCGCGCCCCAGCTGCTGCACGAACACGATAGGCGACTCGGTAGGACGAAGGAGAATCACCTGATTGACGTCGGGAATATCAACGCCCTCATTGAAGATGTCGACCGTGAGAATGTAGTCGAGTCGCTCGCCGTAGAGCGCATCGCCCTCGTCGGCCGTCAGACACTCGATGGCCCGCTCCCTCACCTGCTGACCATCGGCACCGGAAAGCGCAACGGTCCTGAGCCCACGCTCGTTCAGCTTGCGGGACAGCTCGCGGGCCTCCTTGTTGGTTCGGCAGAACATAAGCCCCTTCACGCGCGGGCCGCTGTAGCCGAAATAGCGCGCCTGATCGACGATATGCGACACCCGCTCATCGCATACCAGACGGGAGAACTCCCCCACGTCATCGAGGGCTCTATCGTCCACCTCGATGTCGGTAATCCCGAAGTAATGGAACGGACAGAGAAGGCTTTCCTCTAGCGCTTGCTTCAGACGGATTTCGTGGACGATGTTGTTATCGAACAGCTTGTATATGTCGAACCCATCTGGCCGGTCCGGGCTCGCCGTCATGCCCAGGAACAGCCGCGGACGGAAATGCCCCATGATCTTCTGATAGCTCGAGGAACCTGCTCGGTGGACCTCGTCGATGACGATGATGTCGAAGTAGTCCGGCGCGAATTCGCGAAGCACCGAGTCCTTCGCCATGGTCTGCATAGTGGCAAACAGGTAATCGGCGCTCGTCTCCTTGGCATTCCCCGAGAGCAGGCCGTAGGTTACGGTGGAGCCCATCACTCGGCGGTAGCTCTCAATCGACTGTTTGAGTACTTGCTCGCGATGGGCCAGGAACAGCATGCGAGATGCGCGGCATGCGCGGACGGCAAAAGCCGAGGCGTAAGTCTTGCCGGTCCCCGTTGCCGAAATGAGCAGCGCCCGACTCTCCCCCTCGTCCATAGAGCGCAAGAGGCTGCCGATGAACTGCACCTGCATGGAGTTCGGTTCCAATGCGATTTGCTGAAACGGGACGATCGTCTGTTGGGCTACGACCCGATTCTTGTCCTCGTAGATCTGGCGATAGGCGTCAAGGTAGTCATCAAGGGGAAGCGATTTGCGCCAAAGATCGTCGAACTCGCTTTGGATTTCCTGGAACAGTTCGCCGTTCTCCAGCGAGGTGAAGTGGAGGTTCCATTCGTGGTTGACGGCGAGGGCGCCCCCGGTCAGGTTTGCGCTGCCCACCAGCACCTTGCTCGTTCCGTCTCCATAGTGGAAGAGGTAGCCTTTTGTATGGAATCCCTGATGACGCGCCTGTCCTTCGGTCACGAACATACGGACTTCGATGTTCGAAAGGTCGGCAAGACGCTGCAACGCGCGAGGTTCGCTGAAGGTTAGATAATCCGTGGTCAGGATTCGCCCTGGAACACCTTCCGCCTCCAGCTCCTTCAGCGTCTGGAGCAGGGGCGCCAAACCGCTCTCCGTCACGAATGCCACGCTGAAGTCGAAGGATTCGCAGCGATTGAGCTCGGATTCGATAACGGCGGAAACCTTGCGCCCACGACGGTGATCGTTAGAGACGAAACGAGGACGGAAAAGCTCCGAGGAAGGATGGGCACGGTCGACCAGGGCAGTTCGCGACGCCTCGATAATGGCCAGCTCAGGTTTTTCGGATTCAGCCCGAGCATCCCATTCGAGTTCGCCGGACAGCGCCGTATTTCCAACAACCGAGCCCATTAGATCACGTCACTCGCCTCGATGGCGTGGACGACCTCGATGTCGGCGGGCAGCCAGTCTACGCTTTCGAGCGTTTCGCGAGTAAGCCAACGGGCAGCGCTATGTTCCAAGAGCTTCATGGACCCGGCGAGCACGCACACGAAGCACTGCATATGCAGGAAGAATTCTGGGTACTCGTAAGACACGGTGACTAGATGCCGCCCCACCTCGACCTCGGCATCGAGCTCCTCGCGGATTTCGCGCCTGAGCGCTTCCTCGGGCTGCTCGCCGGGCTCTCTCTTCCCGCCGGGGAACTCCCATCCGCCAGCGTAGTCGCCGTAGCCTCGCTGCGTCGCGAGAATCTTGCCGTCATGAACGATGATGGCGGCAACCACCTCGATAGTCTTCATTCGGAAGCCCTCCGTGCATTTCGAAACGCAAATCCGCAACCGCTTGCCTACGCCGGGATTGTACCGCTTCCTGGAAAATTGTCACGATCGAGAGAAACATCTGCAAGGACTACGCTGGAAGCGAGGTCGTCAGCCGATGGAAGCGGACAACACGCAACGGCTTTTCGTGTTTGATTGGGTTCCCGCTCGGATGCGGCATTCCGCGTTATACTTTCCGCTTGCGGTCCGAGGAAGCCCCTCGCGCGCCTTTCGACCCAGGGTTCACATGGATCCTTCTGAACGCTACAGCCTGGAGGAAGGAGGGCGATTCTGAGCTGGCGAGGCTACTGCGCTACATGGACCGCGGCGAGGCCGATAGCGGCCTGTGCAGGATGATCGACTCCGTACTGGAAGAAGCGCACGGGGATGGGATCTGGGTGGAAGGGGCGCACGAGATGATGACGGTCGAGCAGCGAATAGAGTGGGCCGAGGCCGTAGGCGAGGACCGAGGTATTGAGAAGCTGAACGCCATGATGCGATGGCTTTCCGAGTCGGGCCGCACCGACGAGCTCACCCGGAGCCTCTCCGACTCCACCCCCCGGCAGAGGCTCCTCGACGAGTTCTCGCAAGCCAAGGGAATCGGGAAGTAGCCCCCCGCCCCTACGCTTTCGGCTTGCGCCTTCCCGCTTTGCCGCGGATCTCCGTGAAGTCGACGGCCCAGATGTCGGTCACGTCGAACTCGCGCTGGATGGCGCCTCCGATCTCGGCCTTCTCCGAGGGCATGTACTTCATGCACAGCTCCACCAGGGCGCGGCGGACGAGCACCGGGTCCTCCACGCGCCCGATAGTCCCCTGGGCCACCACCGATGCGAAGCGCGTGGTGAAGAACGTCTCCTCGTAGCAGGGCTCAACCTCGGTGGCCACGGCCACGCTCACCCGCGGGTCGCGCACGAAGTCGTCGATCTTGTGCCCAGGCCGCTTCCCCGTGTGGATGAGCATGCGCCCGTCCAGCATCACATAGGAAAGCGGCACGCCGTAGGGGGCGCCGTCCGCGTCCACCGTGGACACCACCGCGTACTCGCCTGCCTCCAGAATCTCCAGCGCCTCTTCCCGCGAAAGCTCCCGCTCCGCCATCTGCATCTCGTAATGCTTCGCCATGGTCTCTCCAATCGCATCGGGTCCGCGGCTGCTTCGTCGCCACGTCGCCGCACCCTTAACCGACCTACCGCCACGGAAGCGCAGGGCATCCATCGCCCACGCCTCCGAACTGCGCCGATTATACGTCAATAGGGTCGCAAGAAAAGTTCAGAGCATTTTCTAAATTATCCTTGACTGAGTATAATAAACGGCTATACTAGGTCCTGTGAGCAAGCAATACCCCCGCTTCCTCACGACACCAAAGCCGAGCGCCTCTCCTCTCGCTCGGCTCACAAAGCTAGGAGGCAACCCCCTCGCCTACCTGGTAGCGGCGAATTTCTAGATTCGCCACAAAGCGCGAGCCTTCCCCCCTCTTGGCTCGCGCTTTTTCTTTTGCGAGCTTGAATCAACGGTCTGAACCGACGGCAACCTTGGAGGCAGTGCGCCGGGATGCCGCAAGGCGAATTATGTACACTTTTGGCAGCAGAAAGTGTACATTTCTCTTCGGCTCAAGGTGACATTTTTCGAATCCCCAGGTAGTAAGCAGGTGACAATTTCATGGTGCATAGAAATGTACACTCCGAGTGTACATTTCTCTCCATGAGGGGACCTCCGGAGCCGCGGGAAGACCTCGAGGCCCGCGAAGGAGGGCCCGATTGCACCCTTCAGCAACCGATGCTCAGAACTCCAGGCGCTGCGGGGCGTGGTTGCGGCGCTGGCCTTCGGGGGGAAGCTCGCGCCAGGCGGGACCGAACAGCTGGTCCAAGAAGGCCTCAGGGCGCGCGGGCGCCAGCAGCGGAACGCCTTCGAAATCCCTGCGAACGGGGGGCACGAGCACGTCCTGCGGAAACGAGGTGCCAGCATAGGCGAAGGTGGCCCAGCGCGACGTCCCGCCGCCGGCATCTCGGCAACCGCAGTCCACCTGCGAAGGCGCCTCCGAGCGCTCGTCGAAGGCCATGGCGGCCCCGTCGAACCGGCTTACGATAGCCTCGGGCCGCATCAAAGCGTGCACCACCCCGTGGGCTACGCGGCACGCAGCGCGCTCGCATGCTCCCAGCACGCCGCCGTGGGGCACGGTGATATGGCCCGAATGATGCAGGTAGGACAAGCTCTGCCACCGGCGGCACCGGCGGTGCTGGCGCGCAGCTTCCGCAGCATCGGGCGCAACGCGGTCGTAGGGGAACACGTCCACGAACACCCCCTGGTCGAAGCCGGCCTCCCGCGTCTCGGCCGTTTCGAAGGCCGTGCCAGCCAGCATCACCTTCGCGAACATACCGGCCATGGCAGGGTGCGTGCGCGGGCTGGCCACCGTGAAACGCGATCCCAGCAGCGCCGGCGCCTCCACAAGGAAGCGCTCGTAGTCGGGCCGAAGCATGCCGATGTCCGCATCATCGTCCCAGGGGATGAAGCCGCCATGGCGCACCGCCCCCAGCGCCGTGCCGCCATCGAGGAAGTAGGGAATGCCCAGCTTCGCGCACGCCTCATCGACGGCTTGAAGTATCCCCAGCTCGGCAAGCTGCAACCGTCGCAAAGTTTCGCTCTCGTATTCCATAAGCCCCGTCTCTCAGCTTCCTCGCGCCAAGCACCGGCGCGCACAGCCATGCAATCCTCGCACTCACATGAATTCACGGCTATTGTACGTCAGCGCGCGAGACGGTCGCCGCAAAGCACTCCGCCGTCCCAAGCGCCCCTTCAGGTGGAGCGACAGAAGGGGGCTGCGCATTCCCTATTCCGGAAGCTTGCACACATCCGCCCAGGCGCACGGCGCAGCCAACTGCTCAAGCTCGTCAGGCGTCAGGTAGGCGGCCGAGTTCGAGCTTCCCGCCGCCGGGTACACCATGGGAAAGCGCCGAATGCTCTCGTCCAGGAACACCTCCACTCCCTCGTTCACCGCGAAGGGGCACACGCCGCCCACCCCGTGGCCGATGAGGCCTTCCGCCTCGTCGCGGCTAAGCATCTTGCCCTTGCCGCCGAAGAAATCCTTGAACTTGCGGTTGTCCACGCGCGCGTCACCCGCGCACGCCACCAGCACCACCCGCTCGCCCACGCGAAACGACAGCGTCTTCACGATCTGCGCCGGGTCGCACCCCACCGCCGCAGCCGCCAGCTCCACCGTAGCCGACGACTCGCGGAACTCGTGGATCCGGTCCTCCATCCCCGCAGCCGCAAACGCCGCCCGCACCTTCTCGATAGCCATACCGCGCGATTCCTTTCAACTTCGCAGCGCCGCCCGCACGCTGGTTGCGAAAACCTGACGAAAACAGTCCCCGCAAAAAAACGTGCTCGCCCTTTAAATGCAGAATAAGGTACTCATGAGTATGATACCCATGAGCACCTTATCGTTCCAGAGCCCCGCCGTCACGCAGCCGAACGTACGAAACGCCTCGGATTCGCTCCCTTCGTCCGGCTTCCGCGAATCAAGACTGATGGAGAAACCGCCTTGGATGCGCTTGCAGGTTCCTGGCCCGAGAACTCCACGCGAAACGTCTCCCAGTCGGCCGGATGGCCGGAAGTCCATTCCAAGCAGGAAGCTATCGACTACGTTAACCGCCAAAATGGAAGCCGCCTCCACGAGCTCGTAGGAATTCGCCCTTTCCCTACCACTTCGCGAAGTCGGAGAGCTCCAGGGTCTCGGGGTCGCAGCGGGCTATGGCGCCGTTGACGACCACCCACAAGGCCTCGCCGGCAGCTCCGTCGGTCCAGACAGCGTGGAAGGAGTTGTTCAAATCGCCCTCCACCAGGTCCTTCCTCGCCAAGGTCAGCGAGCCGTCCTCCCCTACGCGCAGACCGTAGAAGTACGTCTCGTACTCGGGTTCGGTCGTGGCAATGAACAAGATGATGCCCTGGTCGGAGTCCATGTAAGCCAGCGGCTCGTACAGCGACGTGATGCCGCCCGACCATGCTCCCTCCAACGTGAGCGAGCCCGTTTCCGCAACATCGGCCGGGTCGGCAACGTCCAGCATTGTCAGCAGCGACCCTTCCAAATGCCCACCGTCTGGCGCCTCGCCGTGATGCCTATCGATGCCCAAGGCCATACCGGGCCCGTATAGCCGAAGCTCGCTCGAAACCTGTGCCGCCAGCGGCTCCGACAAGGCCAAATTCGCCGGGTCTGCCAGATTGAGAGAACGCATCGTCTCGCCCCCTTCGCCATATACCCGGTACAGAGCAACATCGTCTTCGGTTCCCGCGTAAATAGCCATGTTCGAGGTTCCGAAATCGCTCAGACGCCCCACCAAGTTCATCTGCTCGTCGAAAACGACGAACGACAGCAGGTCGTCTGCGGGACTACCGCCTTCAACGGCCCCGGTCAGCTGGATGCGGAACATGCCGTTATGCTCGGTCATCGTCTGCGGAGAAACACCGCCCTCCACCGTTGCCTGTCTGGCGAAGTCGAAGCGCCCGTCGGCGTAGGAAATTTTGCGAATGATAGCCGATTCGGCATGGTAGTAATCGTTCCAGCCGTTGGGAACGTAATGCGCCCCCACGTCGTAAAGCGCAGTCTCTCCTACATAGTGGTACCCACCGTCCCCAGCTACCGCGATACGGTCCAGCACGTCGCCGGGATTATCGAGCGAAACGGCCGTTATCACCAGATATTCGGAGATGCCCCCGTAATACGAATCGCAGATATCCTTGGAGTCCAGAAACACCCCGTTGACTGCGGGGACGAACCAGGACGGGTCAGCATCGACGGGCAGCTGCGCCGGATGGAAGACACTGGCCACGTAAGCGTATCCGTCCACGAAGCGGGCCGTCATGTAGGCGCCGCTCTGCTCCATCGTGGTCTCCAGCTTCGGATGGGCCGGGTCGGCAAACGAATAGGTAAGGAGCCGCGTACGCGGTGCCGTGGTCCAAGGTGCGTCCCCGTTCTCCTCCTGAGCGGCCACCAGGGACAGCACGTAGAGCTTTCCGCCCTCGGCATGCAGAGAGACGATGCAGCTGCCCTTTTCCGCGGAAATAGTGGCCTTCTGCACGGGCGTTCCAGAGGATACGTCGATCACCTTGATATGGCTGAGCTGGAATTCGTCTATCTTCGACCCACCGATAAACACCAGGCTTCCGTCCGCCACCACGGAGCTCGGTGCGGCTTCGTTAGCCTCGAACTCCCCTTCGCAGCTGGCCGTCGCCCACATCCACCCGGCTCCAACGCCGGTTATCGCACCTGGCATCTCGGGAGCACGAAGATCCTCCTGTGTCGCCCAGATGGCATCCCGCAGCACGTCGTAGGAGGCTACGGCGTCCATGCGCTCGCCGCGGTGCGACTCGTAGTCGGCCTGCACAGGCGCCCCGTCCGGCGGCGCAACCGAATCGTCGGGCATCTCGTTGCTGCTAGGCACGATGGCGCTGTCTGTGTCGCCGACGCCGCCTACGGCTCCCCCTTGGCTGCAACCCGCGCAAAGCAAAAGCGCCGTCACCAGCGCCGCGACCGCAACAGCGAGCAGCCCCGAGCGCCTTGATCCGGCGAACGAGCCCGCTCGACGCACCGCCCCGCGACTTTCGCCCCTACGGCTCTCCATACGACCAGCGCTCCTTCGCATCGTCCAACGGCCCCTTCGGCAGCCTGGTGCGCCCAACACCTGCGCCTCCCCTGTCATCATACACGCTGCATGCCCCGTGCATGGCGGGAATAAAAACTGTCGTGCTTCACCCGCGAACACACAGAACCGACACAGACGCCGACGGTCAGCGGGCCGGCGCGATGCGCTCGTAGAATTCCTGCAGCCAGCAGGCGGTGTCGTGGATGTCGTAGCCGGCACCCCGGGCTGCTTCGGCGCCGAGTATTCGGTCATAGGCACCGGGCTGCTCGGACGCAACGGCTTCCGCAGGTTCCGCGCCGCCCGCGCTGGCTTCCGCAGGCCACGCAGGCCCTGCGCCGATTCGAGCCGCCTCCTCTATGGCCGTTGCCCATACGTGCAATCCGTCGGCCAGGGAGATGCGCGCGACGGGCGTGCCAGGCAGGATGGCCTCGTCGGGGACGCCGTCGGAGAGCACGCAGGGGACGCCGGTCGCCTGGGCCTCCACCGCCGCCATGGACAGGCCCTCGCGAAAGGACGGCAGCACGAACGCATCCAGCCCATGCAGCACCGCGGGCACGTCGTCGGTGACACCCAGGAAATGCACGCTGCTTTCCAAGCCGGCCGCACGCACCTGTTCCCGAATGGCGGCCTCTTCCGGCCCGCGGCCGATAAGCAGCAGGTGGGCTGCAGGAACATCACGCTTCACCTGCGTAAACGTCTCAATCAGGAACCGATGGTTCTTCACGGGATCGAAGCGCCCCACGTGCCCTATGAGCACCGGCCCCTGCGCCCCGCTGATTCCCAACCGGTCGCACAACTCCTGCTTGGCTTGGCGGTGCTGCTCGTCGGTGCAGGCAAAGGCGCCCACGTCGATGCCGTTGCGCAGCACGTGGAACCGCTCGCCTTCCACCACGGCGCGCCCGAACCGGTCGATACCCGCCTGCTCGGAGCAGGCCAGGAAGTAGTCGGCCTTGAAGCGCACCGGGTACGACAGCGCGCGGAAGGCCAGCTCGCCGGCGGACAGCGGGTAGTTCTGCGCATGGCTGTGGGCGACGGCCACGCGCCCGGCCCGCTTCGCTTCGCCAAGGTAGATGACCGCCGAGCTGCCGATATGGCCATGGACGACCTCGTGTTCGGGATGCTGCGCCAGAAACGCCCGCACAGCCTTGCGGTAGGCAGCCCCGTTCAGCCCGGTGAAGCGAGGCAACGCCCGGTACACGCGGCCCCCCAGCGACTCGATCTCCTCGTCGTAGTCGCATACCCGCTGCTCGTGAACGAGGAAGTCGAACTGCACGCGGCTGCGATCCATGGCGCGGTAGGCGTTCATGAGCATGGTCTCCGCCCCGCCACGGTCCATGGCGCCGATCACCTGCAAAACGCGCATCGCACAGCCCTCCTTCCGGAGGCTTTTTCTGAAATCGCGACTTTTTTGGAAAAAATTTCAACTTCTGCGCACAAACAAGCCGCTAAAGCAAAGGAATTGAGGCGCCAATGGCGAGAAAAGCCGCTGAATCCTGCTTTTTGGGCCTTGAAACCGCCCCAAACAACGGCGATTTCAGGAAAAACAGGGCCAAAGACAGCTGCAGTTGATTCCCAAGTTGAATTTTTTTCCAAAAAGGGACGGTTATTCGAAAAAGCCCTCGTTACGAGTCGCGTCGACGCCGCCATTTTCAACTCACCGCCAATTCGCGACCGCGGCGGCGCACGTCGCGGGCCAGGAAGGCGGCGCATACGGCCACGCCCACCAGGCAGGCGCCTGCGCCTGCGAAGCTGACGCCGTTCATGCCGAACGCGTCCACCAGCGGGAACGTGAGCGCCAGCACCGCCACCAGAGCGGCGATGTTCCCCCAGAAGTTCCCCTGGAAATCCCGCAGGGCGATGAGCAGGTCGCCCAGGAACCACAGAAACGCCGTGGCCACCGTCGCCACGATGACCGGCAGCAGCAGGTAAGTGTAGGGTAGGATGGACTCGCCGAACAGCAGCCCTAAAAGCCACGGCCCCGCAAGCACCAGCGCCACCGTGGCCACGGCGCTGACCGCTAGGATGCCCGCAACCGCCTTCGCCAGCAGCCGTCTGAACGCGCCGACACCCTCGTCGAAGAACTTCCGCGGGAACACGTCCAGAAGCGGCACGTACAGGTACTGCGCGCCCATCTGCACCACCAGCGCGATGGCCGACACCGACGCGTAGATGCCCAGGGCCGCATCGCCCGCGTCCACGGCCAGGTACTGCTTCGGGATGGTGAAGAGAGCGCTCGCCGCCACGGAGGCCACCACGGCCGGAAGCGACGTCTTCAGGAAGAACAGCGTCTCGGCCCGGTCGAAGCGCACGGACACCGCCTCGAGTTTCCGCGTATGGGGTAGGTCGAAGCACAGGAGTACCGCCAGGGCCGCCGCGCCCATGGCGACGATGGCGGCGTCCAGGTTCCCGGTCAGGGCCAGCACCGCCACGAAGGCCGCGAGCGTCGCCACCCCCTGCAGCATGAAGGATTTCCCGATGTAGTCCATGCGCCGATGCTGCTGGTCGGCCCCGTGCAGCACGTCGATGACCAGGCCGACCCCTTTGAAGCCGTAGAACAGCGCGATGGTCAGCAGCGCCCCCGTAGAGCAGGTGAGCGCCGCGTACACCATGCACGCGACGAAGGCGGCCATCAGCATGATCAGGCGGAACCCCAGGTAGTCGGCCAGGCTGTGCTCGTGGTGGATGTCGGAGACCTGGTAGGTGCCCATCTTGTAGCTGGCGAACGTGCCGAAGATGCCGGTCACCGACATGGCCAACGATAGCAGCCCGGCCGCATCGTAGCCCGAGGTCAGGCGCACCACCAGCACCGTCACCAGCCACTGGCAGGCCAAGTAGGTCATCGACCCTGCGGAATTCCACAGCATGTTGGCCTTCAGGGAAAGCGGCCTGGGAGAGACGCCGTCAGACGCGCTCATCGGCCGCCACCGCCGCCCACCACGTCCCCAAGGGCGAAGCCGTCCAGCACGTAGGCCTCCTGCACGTGAACGCGCCGCTCGTCCTCGGGGGGCGGCGTGCGCCAGTCGCCGAACTGCAGCGTGAGCAGCTCGTCGGCGCGGACTGGCGCGGCGAAGGGACGCCCTTCGAACAGCACCGTCTCCGAGGATTCGAACATCTCCCGTGGGAAGAGCATGCCAGGGTCGCCCTCGCTCACAATGCTCGAGACGAATCGGTCGCCCGAGCCGCCGGCGAGACGCGCAGCTTCGTCTACTTTCCGCGACAGCCGCACCCCGTTCAGCCGATGAGCCACCGGGCACACCGTCCGCTTCGCTACCTTCACCAGCGGCGTCAAGCCCACGGACGGGTCGGCCATATGGAAGCTTCGCACCAACCCGTAGCGTTTCACCTGCGAAAACGCCTTCCGTGCCCGAGCCGTGGGCACCCCGGATTCGTCGGTTTCCACAAAGTCGAGCGGAAAGACGTCCACCCACACCCCGGTGGACAGGTCCTTGCGGATGAACTGCTCGCGCACCATGGTGCGCGTATCCACCAGCTTCGCGAAAGGAAAGCGCGTGCTGCCGTCGTGGTAGCTGACCAGCTGGAACCATTCCGACGAACGCCATCGGGGGAAGTTCGCCAGCAGCTCCTCGTACTGGTCGCGCATCATGTGGAAGTCGATGTCGTCGTCCCAGGGGATGAAGCCACCGTGGCGCAAGGCCCCAATGAGCGTGCCGTAGGCGATGAAGCAGGTCAGCCCGTGTTCGCGGCATACCCGGTCCAGCTCCAGGGCCAGGTTGAGCTCGATAGCCTTGAGGGATTCGAAGTCGAGCGGCGTCACGGGCGGCCCACCCCCTCCGAACCGTCGCCCGCGCCGCCGCACGTCGAGCCGTCACGCTCGGCGGCAGACGCCGAGACACCACCCTCGGGCCGCTCCGCTTCCCGCAACGCATCGTGCTGTACCAGCCGGGCGACCTTCGCCCGCAGCCTCGACAGCTCCACGGTCAGGTAGAACTCGTGCACGAACAGCGCCGCAATGACGAACAGGAACACGAAGTTCGACGGCGAATCGATGCCGATGAGAAACGATAGGAAGAACGGGACCTGCGGAAACACCGCGAACACCACCAGCAGCCCCGAGAACAGAAACCAGAACGTGGAGTCGGCGATGCGCATCTGGGCCTTGCGGATCTTCCACAGCACCAGCGCCATCACCACCAGGGCGCCTGCAATCAGCAGCACGCGCAGCCAGCCCGTCATCGCGCCACCTCGCTTCCATCCTCGGCCGCCGGGACGTCCGAGCCAACCAATTCGGCCGCCCCGACCGATGCATCCGACGCCCCACCGCCGGGAATGCCCAGGCCAGTCGCACCAGCCGCCTTGGCAGCCTTCGCGCGACGCTCGCCCTTCGGGTTCCAGTCGCGGAACGGCTGGCGGAACCACTGAACCAGCAAAATGGACAGGCTGATGCGAGCCATGTAGCTGGCCGAGCGGGTGAAGGTGAGGTAGCTTTCCCCCGCCACGCGATCGCGCATCTGCACCTGCACCTCGGCCACCTTGGCGCCCCGGCGCATGAGCAGTGCCAACGTGTCCGGCTCGGGTCCCAGGTCGGGCTCGTTGGCCAGCAACCGCATCATGGACGAGTCGAACAGCCGCATGCCGGAAGTGGGATCCTGGATGCGCTTGCCCGTAGTGGCGAAAATCATGGCGGATATGAGCATGGAACCCGCCATCCGCGCGCTCACGGGCTTCTTCACGGCGGCGAACCGCGAACCTATCACGACGTTCGCCCCGCGCTCGCACGCCGCATCCACCAGGTTCCCCACGAAGGCCGCCGAGTGCTGGCCGTCGGCGTCGAACTGCAGCGCGTAGTCGTAGCCATGCTCCACCGCGTAGCGCATCCCCGCTTGAAAGGCCCCCGCCAGACCAAGGTTGACCGGCAAATCGATCATGGGGTAGCCCTTCTCGCGGCAAATGTCGGCCGTGGCGTCGCGCGAGCCGTCGTTCACTACCACATAGTCCACCTGGGGCGCACGAGCACGCAGGTCCTCCACCGTCGACACGATGTTGGCTTCCTCGTTAAACGCCGGAACGATGGCGATGGCTTTCGGGCTCTTCTCCATAACGCGTTATTCTACCCGATAGCTCATGATTGCCGATACCCCAACGAAAGATACACCGCCCGCGTAACGCCCTCGTGTGACAGGAGGGCGGTGGCAGAATCGTCTTTTGCGCCTGAAGAATTGGTAGAATCGTCGATTTTTTAATCCGACCTGGGGAAATGATTTCAAAGAAGACGATTCTACCAATTCCCCCTGCGGAAATTGACGGTTCTACCAATTCGGGGGTGCGGAAATTAACCGATGCCCAGCACCTGCATGACCAGCAGCGCGGCGGTCAGCACGGCGACGATGGCCACGGTCAGCCACAGCAATACCCGCGACACCGGGCGCGCGCGGTAGGATCCCATGATGCGCTTGTCCGCCGCGATGATGGCCATGAACACCAAAAGCACCGGCAGCACCAGGCCGTTCACGAACTGGGCCGTCAGCATGACCATCATGAGGTCGACGCCCGGGATGAGCACCACGGCCGCGGAAAGCACGATAACCGCCGTGAAGATGCTCTTGAACGTGGGGGCCTCGCGCCATTTGAACGACACGCCCGCCTCCCAGCCGAAGGCCTCGCAGATGACGAACGCCGTGGTCAGCGGCAGCACGCAGGCCGCCAGAAACGACGCCGCCACCAGCCCCACGGCGAAGAGCACCCGAGCGTAGGGGCCGGCGAAGGGCTCCAAGGCCAGGGCCGCGTCGGCCGCCGAGTCGATGACGATGCCCTGGGGGTACAGCACGCTGCCCGTGGTCACGATGATGAACCAGGCCACCAGGCACGCGGCGATGGTGCCCGACACCACGTCGGCCTTCTGCCCCAGCATGTCGTCGGTGGTCAGGCCCTTCTCAACCACGTTCGACTGGTTGAAGAACATCATCCACGGCGCGATGGTGGTACCGATCATGGCGATGACCAGGGACACGAAGCGCTGGTCCTGCACCAGGTGCGGCACCACGGTGCTCTGAAGCGCCGCCTCCCAGTCGGGCTGGGCCACCACGGCCGCCACGATGTAGGTGACGAACACCAGCGACAGCACCAGAAACACCTTCTGCACCCGCTTGTAGCTGCCGCCCACGATGAGCAGCCACACGCCCACAGCGGCCACAGGCACCGAGACGTACTTCGACACGCCGAACATCTCCATGCCGCTGGCGATACCGGCAAATTCCGAAAACGTGGTGCATACGTTGCCGATGAGTAGGGCGGTCATGGCCAGGGCGGTCAGTCGGATGCCGAACCGCTCGCGGATGAGCGCCGCGAACCCCTTGCCGGTGACGGCCCCCATGCGCGCCGCGGTGATCTCCACCACGATCAGCAGGATGCACATGAGCGGGATCACCCACAGCGTGGCGAAGCCGAACTGCGCGCCCACGGTCGAGTAGGTGGAGATGCCGCCGGCGTCGTTGCCCGCCATGGCGGTGACGATGCCGGGGCCCATGGCCGCCAGCACCAGCAGCAGCTTGCCGCGTTTCTTCGGCATCGGGGGAACGGTCGCTTCCGCTCCGAGCCCCGTCGCCTCGGGGGAACCCTTCGCAACCATACGCCCCAGTGGGCCCCCGCCTTTCCCAGCCCCTTCCGCAGCGGCCAATCCCTGGGTCAGCTCGGCGTGGGTTGCCGAGCCTTGGGAAGCGGTGCGTTTCGCGACGCCCCGGTCAGCCCCGGTGCGCGGGTTCTTTTCGGGCTGCGTCGTCTTTCCGGCCTTCATGGCTTCACGCTTCCGTCCGAAGGCCCGCTCAGGCCGCCGGGCCCGACACGCCGGCCACACCCACCACGCCGGCCAGCTGCAGCACGATCAGAGTGTACAGCGCCAGCAGCAGCACCACGGCCAGCACGATGCCCAGCACCTTGCCCACGCTAGCTTTCGCCTTGTCGCCGGATACGTCGTCCTCGATGGCATCCCAAGCGTCGTCCACGGTGACGATGCCCAGCAGCGCCCCGTGCTCGTCCACTACGGGCATGGCGGGAATGTCGTACTTGAAGATGTCGGCCGCCACGTCCTCCTCGGTCTCGTCGGGGGTCACGCTGATCACATCGTCGTGCATGACCTCGCTCACAACCGTATCCCCCGAGGTCAGCACCAGCGTGCGCAGAGACAGCAGCCCGATAAGCTTCTCGTACTCGTCGGTGACGTAGACGTAGTGAACCGTGGGATGGTCTTCCGGCAAATCGCGAAGCACCTCGATGGTCTCGCTCACCGTGGCATCGGATTCCACAGCCACGAACTGGGTGGTCATCATGCCGCCCGCGGTGCCGTCCTTGTAGCCCAGAAGGCGCCGGATCTCGGAGGCGTCCTCGGCCCCCAAAAGGCGCAGCAGCGTCTCGGCCTTCTCGTAGGACAGATCGCGCACGATGTCTGCGGCGTCGTCGGGGTCCATCGATCCCAGCAGCCCGGCGGCCCGCGCCTCGTCCAAATCCTCGATGAAGTCGGCCTGGTACTCGTCCTCCATCTCGGAGATGGCCTCGGTGGCCTGGGCGTCGTCCAGATGCTGGAACACGTTGGCCCGCTGCTGGGGGTCCAGCTGCTCCAAAATGTCCGCCACGTCGGCCGGATGCAGCTCGTCCAGGCGCTTGTGGGTAACGGACAGCTGCACCTCGGAAAGGTCGCGGTCCAGCAGGTCCATGTAGTTCCACGCGATGATCTGCTCGTCGATCTTTCTGTGGAACAGCTTCGCCGCCCCCACCACGGCCCGCTCCACCAGCGGATGCAGCCCGCGCAGGATGCCGCGCACGCCCACTTCCGCGCCCAGCAGCCGCAGCTGGCTCCCGGATGCGGACAGCTTCAGGTCGTTCACGCGCACCACCTTCAGCCCCTGCGTGTCAACGATCTGCCGGTTCATGAGGTCGCGGGCAAGCAGCACCTCGTCCGGTTGCAGATAGCTGAAACGCACGGACTGGGCGGGCACCTCAAGGGTGATGCCGTCCTCGTCGAAGGTGCCGACGTACTTGCGCCACGAAATCATGAAGGGCACGTTGCCGGGGCCCTTGAACGCAAGGCTGGTGATGCGCGGGAACACTTCTCCCGTGGAAATGGCCAGGTCGGAGATGGTACCGATCTTCTCACCGGCCGAATCGACGACGGGCTTGCCCATCATCTGAGAAAGGTAGAGCATAGATGTGCCTTTCCATGGTCTCGGAGCCGCCGCTTCGACGAGCCCATGGATGGCGCGACGAAGGAGCGGTTACATACTGTGAGGCTTCTGTTTTCGAACCTTCAACGATGTTCCTTCCGTCGTCTTGCATTCCGCGCCCGCGCTTCGGAATCCCCGTCCCCTCCTTGCGAAGGAAGAACGTCCGCGCACTTCCGACGCGGCGGCGCATAAAAAAACCGCACGTGCTGTTTCCAGTCGTTGCGGATAAGCTGCTGAAGATGGTGCGCCGTGAGGGATTCGAACCCCCGACGTACTGATTCGTAGTCAGTCCCTCTATCCAGCTGAGGTAACGGCGCACGTCGAAACAGCAAACGATAGTATGAAGGAACCCCGAATGATTGTCAACTACTTTTTTCGCCCAATCCCGAAAGGAGCAAGCAGGCGCAGGATGCGAGAGCGAGCGCGGGAGATACGGGGGGCAAGCTGGATGCATCCGCTCGCCCCCCGCTTTTCGCATTCTGCAGCTGCGGGATCTGGGCCTTCCGCGCTTCGCGGACGTTTAGGCGAAGGTGACGCCGTTTATCTGGATGCTGGCGATGGCTGCCGGGTCCACCAGGCGGTTGAAGACGCATAGGTAGGCACTGCCCACGTCGCCGTCGCGGCCCAGGACGTAGGAGGTGTTGTCGGCCTGCGCCTCCTCCGAGAACACCGTATACGTGGACCCGTCCGCCATGGTGACGGAGATCTCGTCCACGTCCCCGGGCTCCCCGGCCCCGTCGATTCCCAGACCGGCATACTCGTCCAGACACAACCCGAGGGGAGACACCTCCAGAACGGCCCCGTCGGCAGCGCTCAGCAGGCGCGAGGGAACCGCATCGCCCATGGGCAGCTGGAGCGAACCGCCGCCGACCACGAAGTCCATCGTGACCGCGGCATCTGCGGCGATGGGTTCCAAGAAAGTCAGGTAGTCGTAGCAGACCAGCTTCTCGGGGGTGCTCAGCTGCGAATCGACCAGCGTGCACCGGCCGGCCAGATTGAGCGCCTGGTCAGCAGGCTTGGCCGCCTCGGGGTCCTCGGAAACGGCGAGCGCGTACAGCGCCGCCTCCCCCGCTCCCGCGGATTCGCCATGGTTGCCGGCCTCCGGGGCGCCCCCCTCTTCGACCGCTTCCGCCCCGGCACTCTCGGCCGACGCGTCGCTCCCGGCCGCAGTTGCAATCGTCCCCGCGCTGTACTCCCATTTCACCGGGGCGTCGTCGGGAGCGATGGCCCCCTTGCCCTGGTTGGTCAGGTTGCTCCACTCAAGCGCGGTCACGCCCGCGGGGCACTCCACCGTGTAGTGGACGACCATGGAGTTGGCGTCGCGCACCGTCGAAAGCACGGTCACCGTATGGCCCCCCACCTCGGCGGAAACCGGGCCGTTGGCAATGTAATCCCCGATGAGCGCCTCAGCCGCCTCCTCGTTGACCGCCACGTAATCGCGGTTGTAGTAGGTGGCGTACACGGGCTGGCCGTCCTTGTACTCGTGGACTGTCTCCTGAGCAGCCACGCTCTCACGCCCCTCGTTCCCGAAGGCGCCAGCGAAGAAGTCGCCGTAGTTCGCCACCGCCCACGCGGCCGTGGGCGCCACGATAACGGCGGCCGCGACGGCAGCGGCGGCAAGCCTGAACCCGCGGCTGCGGTAGCCGGCTGCCTGCCGGGCCCGGGACGCGCGCTGTCCCGAAGCCTGCGAGCTGAACGCACCGGCGGCCTGGGCGTTCCGGCCCGCATAGGACCCCGTAAGGATGCGCTTGCGACGCTCGTACTCCGCCGAGAACACGTGGCTTCCCTGGTAGCCGTCGAATTCCTCGAACGTCGGCAGCCTCACGCCATCGCCGACCATGGGGTTCGGGACATCCGGGCCTCCCCAGATCGCGCCGTCCGCACCGCCGCCGGCCGCGTCCTTCGCCACCTTATCGGCTGCGCCCAGCGTCCCCGCCGGCACCGCCACATCCGATGCGGCCGCCGCGCCCATCCTCGCACCTGTCCCGTTCCCGCTGCTCATGGCTTCATTAACCGGCAAGCGGCTCATATTCGCTCCCACCTTTCTTCTTTCGCAAGATCTTCAGGCCGCGCTCCTGGCGCTTGCGCACACTCGATTCGCTGATGCCCAGCTGCTGCGCCGTCTGGCGCACCGACCGGTCGTTCAGGAACCGCTCGCGCAGGACCTCCCCGTAGGAAGGGGGCAGCGAGTCCACCATACGGTTGGCCTCCAGCTGCCGAAGATGATCGTCTATAGGGTTGTGACCTGGGGCGTAAGCTTCCGTCGCATCCTGGCGCGCATCCAGCGAGGGCGCGCTGAGCCGCTGCTCCCGGGCGTTTCTGCGGTACTGGTCGATGGCCGTCTGCCTGATGGCCATGAACACCAGCTGCTTGGCCGAGCTGCTGGCCGGGTCGCGGGGAACGCCCTGCGTCTTCAGTATCTTCTCGAACGCGGCCATCACCGCGTCCTCGGCTTGCCCCTGGTCGTGAAGGATGGCGAAGGCGACGGCGTACATCTTCTGCTCGTACAGCGCGAAAAGCGCCTCCACCCCGTTTGTCCAGGTTCTCCTCAAATCCATACCACCTAGCTTCGCATCGTCCGACACGCGCGCCGCCGCCTTTCCCGGGCAGTGCGGCGGCGGTTGAAACGGCATCCGCGCCGCTGCCTTTCCCGGGCAACGCAGCAGCATCCGAAGCGTTTCACCCAATATAACGAAGCCGAAAGCAAGTTTGTGACACCTTTTTCGAAATTCGAAGGGGCGGACGGTAGCGCCTAAGGCAGCCCGGAAAACCCGCGAAGCGATGGCCTGGACGCACAAGCGACGGTTATGGCACAAATCGGCAGCCTCGAACGCGCAAGCGACGGCTTTGGCACGAGAATTTGCCATAGCCGGACAAAATGCGGCAAGACGGCCACACAAACGACCCTTATGGCACTTTTCGCTGCCAAAACCGAACGAAGCGCGAAATCAGGGCCCGGTAATTGCCAGAACCGAACGAAGTGCACCTCGCAGGGCGCCCTCCTCGGCATGCCGTGACCGAGCTCTCGGTTTGCAGGCTGCACAGCCGAAGGCGCAGGAAGCCCCTCGGCCCCTGCGCCCCCGCCGCAGCTGCGATGTTACGCCACTAGGGCGGCAGCGTTCTCGCCGGCGTTTTTGCCCGTCACCGAGCCGAACAGCAGCGAGCCGCCGCCGGAGGGGTAAAGCCGGTACTCGTACTCGCCGTTGCAGGTCTCGCCCGCGGCGAAGAGGCCCGGGATGGGCTTGCCGCCCTCGGAGAGCACCCGGGAGTCCAGGTCGATCTTCAAGCCGCCGACCGTTCCGTTCACCACAAGGGAGTAGGGGATCAGGTAGAACGGCGCCTGGGTATAGGTGCCGTAAGCCTCCACGAGGCTGCCGAAGTCGGGGTCCTCCCCGGCCGCCACGTAGGAGTTCCACTTGTCCACGGTCTCCTGGAGTCCCGCCGCATCCACGCCGGCCGCCTCCGCCACCGCCTTGATGGAGTCGCCCTCCACGGCCTTGCCGTTCTTCTGGGCCTTCTCCAGCGCTTCCAGCACCTTCTCGTCGGTGGCGGCCGAATCGATCAGAGTGAACGCCTTCTCCGAACCGGAATCGTAGAGCCGCATGAGCTGCGTGCCGTAGTTCTCCAGGTCCTGGTTCGACATCTCGTCGAAGTAGCGCTTGCCCTCCGTGGTCACGCGGATGGCGGGGACGGGGGAATAGGAGCCGTTGGTCTGGGCCCAGCCGCCGCCGACGAAGTAGCCGCCCGCGTCGATGCCCATCTGGATGCCGTCCCCGGTATCGCCCACATGGCAGAAGGAGTCGACCAGCGAGAAGTGGCTCTTCGGCGACCACTGCTCGAAGAGCGACTTGTCGCCTTCGTAGCCGCCGGCGGCCAGCACCACCGCGGCGCACTCGATGGTGTACTCATGCGCCCCATCGGAGGCCTTCACGCCCGCCACGGCACCACTCTCGTCTTGAATGAGCTCCGTGGCGCGGGTGTTCACCAGGCAGGTTCCCCCTGCGGCCAGGAAAGCCGGGTAGGTCTTGTTGAAGATGTTGTGGCCGCCCATGCCCGGGTTGATGGGTCCGGGAGGGCTGGGGATGACCTCCTTGCCCGGGTTGATGGCGCGATGGGAGTATTGGACCGCGGAACCGCCGGTGTTGCCTAGCTCGAACTCCACGCCCAGGTCCATGTACCACTGCACTATGCCGGCCGATTTCGACCTCTTCGCCGGCTTCTTCCTCAGCTATGTGGCGGTGATGACCCCACGTTCGCTGCATTTCGCCGGCGTGCTGGTGGCCGAAACGCTGCCCGGGATGAGCTTCGCCGTGCTGTCCACCGTGGTCACCGTGCCGATTGTCCTACTGGCGCTGGCGGCTATCCTCTCCTCCGACCGGCCGCCCTTCATCGGGTTCGCCCTGCTGGTAATGGTGCTTCTGGCCGCCATCTGCCTGACGGCCCCCTCCCTCTCCT
>DBFAWQ010000054.1:0-2766 GCA_048242115.1 Eggerthellaceae bacterium | reverse complement strand
CTCCGGATGCTCCTGGGGCTGGAGCGGCCCGACACCGGCACGGTAGCCGGTCTCGAAGGCCTGCGCCTCTCGGCCGTCTTCCAGGAGGACCGGCTCTGCGAGAACCTAAGCGCCATGGCCAACGTCTGCCTGCCCCACGGGCGGCTGCACCGCCCCGAACGCGCGCATCTCTGGACACGCGTAGAAAAGCTCGCGCAGGTGGGCCTCGGGGGTTGCGCCGACAAGCCGGTCCACAGCCTCTCGGGCGGCATGAAGCGCCGCGTGGCCCTGCTGCGCGCCGCCCTGGCCGACTTCGACCTCATCGCCTTCGACGAGCCGCTCAAGGGACTCGACGAGGCCACCAAGCGCACCACCATGGAGTCGCTGCTGCCCCACCTGGCCGGCAAGACCGTGGTCTGGGTCACCCACGACCGCGATGACCTGGGATTCTTTGAGAACCCGCAGGTAGTGGAGCTGTAGGCACTGGGCAAATCTCGACCGGGCGCAGGGTTCATCGAATATGAGGCCGCAAAGAAGTTCCCGACATAGGGGCCACTTCCAAGCTCCCGCATTCCCGCAATAACGGAAATCGTGAGATGTTTCCGCAGAATGGGGGTTCGGGGGTGCGGCAGCTTTCTTGGACACTCTATCACGGTCACACGACCAGGCCCAGCCTCCTGCGCCTGCCGTCGATCGTCTCGTAGGAGGGGCGGCCGCGCCGCCCCTCCTCGGGCCACGACTTGAGGCGCTCGGAGTTGTACCAGGCGCCGTAGGCGTCCAGGGCCGCCCCCAGCTCCCCGGCGGAGCGCCAGTCGCGGCCGTGGCACACCTCCACCTTGGCCCTCCCGAAGAAGGCCTCGCAGGCGGCGTTGTCCGGGGAGTGGCCCTTCCTGGACATCGAGCGGGCGACGCCGGCGGCGTCGCAGATCGAGATCCACCCCGGCCACTGGTAGTGGCAGCCCCTGTCCGAGCGCAGCAGCGGCCCCGGGGCGCCCTCGGGCAGGCTCGCCAGCGCGTCGCGCAGCGTCGCGTTGGCGAGCTCGGCGTCCGGGGAGAGCGACCAGCGCGCGGCCACCGGGCGGCCGTCGAACAGGTCCACCACCACCGACCACCAGAGCTTGCCGCCGGCGAACCCCATCTGCGTTACGTCGGTGACCCACCTCTCGTTGGGCGCCTGCGCGGAGAAGTCGTGGCCGCGCTCCCCGAGCAGCAGGTTGGGGGCCGGGGCCGGCGAGACCTCGCCGGCGTAGGAGCCCCGGCGCCTGCGGGCGCGCGAGTCCCTCGCGCGCAGGCCCTGCCTGCGCATGGACTCCCTCACCCTGCGCTGCGGCAGGCCCGTCGCGGCGGCCACCCGGCGGTAGCCGTAGGTCCCCCCGGAGGCCTCGAAGGCCGCCCTGACCAGGGCGTCCGGCTCATCGGGGGCGGCCGGGGCCGCCCCCGCCAGCAGCCTCGCCCTGTGCCAGCAGTGGGTGCTCCTCGAGATACAGAAGAAAGTCAGTATACGGCGCAGGGGCCACCCTCTCTCCGCGCGCAATCTCTCCCCGTACTC
Organism: Eggerthellaceae bacterium; assembly: GCA_048242115.1. Taxonomy (GTDB): domain Bacteria; phylum Actinomycetota; class Coriobacteriia; order Coriobacteriales; family Eggerthellaceae; genus Xiamenia. The sequence goes on along the minus strand of DBFAWQ010000054.1, from coordinate 1,238 downwards.
GCACTTCAGCCTCGGCGAGAGGCTCGCCGGGTCTCCTGCTTTTGGGTCGCGCATCAGCTCCCTGAGGACCTCGTTCTGCCCCTCGGCCTCCGCGAGCCTCGCCCGCAGAGACTCCAGCTCCGCCCTCTCGTCGTCGGTCAAGCGCCCTCCGCCCCGCTGGGGCGCGCCCTTCGCGCCCGGGGGAGGCATCTTAGCACGGCGCTCGGACCGCGCCCAGGCCGACACCACGCCCCCGTCGCGCAGCCCCAGCATCCTCGCTATGTCGCGGGTCGGCTTGCCCTGGGCGAGGAGCCTGAGGGCCTCCCTCCTCGTCTCCTCCGGGTACTTCGCGTGCTTCTCGTGGGCGCAGGCCCCGGGCACCCGGGGCCTCTCGCACTCGATCTCCCCGCGCTCCCAGGCCCTCTCCCACTTCCTGAGCGTCTCCCTGTTCGGCCCCCCGCAGGGCCTCCAGGCGCCCCCGCAGGTCAGCCCCTCGGCCCACATCCTCTGCAGGTGGAAGGCCTTCTCCTCCTCCGAGTACGACACGGCCGCAACCCCCCTCCGCCGCCCCGGCGGGCGGCGCCGCGGACGCAGGGGGCATGCCCCTGCGTCCAACTTCCTGCCGCACCCTCGCTCTGGATAGGCACGGGGCGCCCCGATGTTGCCGGTCTGCACACAAGGGGAGAAACCCTCGCGGCCAACACCCTCCTAACCTGCGGGTTTATCGGGCACCCTCGCGCACACGGGGGCCTCTCCCCCGGCACGGCCGACTAGGTAGGCGTCCGCGCCTAGCCAGAACCCCGATTCTGCGGAAAGACCTGGCCTCCGGCCGTATCCGCGAAAACCATGTCCGCGACCGTCTGGTCGTCTCCTTGAATCGAACGTCTGCAGAAAACCGATTGTCGCCGCGTTTCCCCCTACCGTCCCACCCCCCCCGCTCACCCTACCACCTTCCGTAGTAAATCGACCCCCACGCCTGGCTTGCTCCCCTTGGCGGTATGTCCATCGAGGGCCTTCTCCCCTACGCTCATGAACCAGTCGCCTCACGTTTGGCGACCGGCACACACCCCATCTAGAGCAGAAGGAGAAACCCCATGTCCCACGCATCCGTCTCTCGTCGCGCTTTTATTGGAGCCACCGGCGCGGCAGCCACCGCCGTCGCCCTGGCCAGCGTCTCCAAACCCGCCTGCGCCAACGAGGTCGAACCGGCCGACGCCCCCTACGCCCCCGCCTTCATGACCGCCCCCGACCCCGTAGAC
>DBFAWQ010000053.1:0-6280 GCA_048242115.1 Eggerthellaceae bacterium | reverse complement strand
GCGCCGCTTGGGGAGCAACGGCCGCGGGATGGGGCGCACCCGCGTTCGGCGCCCCGGCCGGCGCGCCGCCGAAGGAGCCTGCCGCCCCCTGCCCCGCAAAAGTCGCAGGCGCAGGCTGCTGATACGTACGGGCGCTCGTCGGCTGCTGGGTCGGCACCTGGGGCGCCACGGCAGCAGCGGCCGAAACCGCGCCCGCAGCCGCTCCGCCCCGCGCGCTCGCGGAAAGGGCCGTAAACCCCCGCTCGAGCGTCTCCAGCCGCTGGGCGAGCGCCTCCATGGTCAGGTCGGACTGGGGCCGCACCATGCGGGTGAGCGCGATCTCCAGGGAAAGCCGCTGGTTTGTGGAGGTCTTCAGCTCTGCCTGCAAATCCCCCAGCACCCCCAGCATGCGCGAGATGCGGTCGGGCCCGAACAGCGGCAGCACCGCCTCCAGCTCGCGCCGTTCCGACGAGCCCAGCGACAGCTCCACGCCGGCGCCCGCCAGGCTCATCACGTACAGGTTCCGGGCGAACTGCGCCATGTCGCGCACGAACGAGGCCACGTCCGAACCGGTCTCCACGAACTCGTCCACGAAGCGGAAGCACGCCCCGGCGTCCTGGGCGCCCACGGCCCGCATGAGCCGCGCCACGCCCTCGGAATCGGAGCCGCCCAGCATGCGCTCGGCCGCGTCCAGCGTGATGTTCCCGCCGCAGAACACGATAAGCTGCTCCAGCGACGTGAGGGCGTTGCGCATCCCGCCGTCGGCCCGGTGCGCGATGAGGTCCAGCGCTTCCGGGTCGCATTCCACCCCTTCGGCCACGCAGATGGCCCCCAGCCGCGAGACGATCGCCTCGGCGGCGATGCGGTGGAAGTCGAACCGCTGGCAGCGCGAATGGATGGTCTCGGGAACTTTCTGCGGGTCGGTGGTGGCCAGGATGAACACCACGTGGGCGGGCGGCTCCTCCAGCGTCTTCAGCAGCGCGTTGAACGCCGGCACCGACAGCATGTGGACCTCGTCGATGATGTATATCTTGTAGCGCCCGCGGGTGGGGGCGTAGTGGACGCGCCCGATGATCTCCTCGCGCACGTTCTCCACGCCGGTGCGGCTGGCGGCGTCCAGCTCGTAGACATCGGGATGTTCGCCCTTGGCCACCAGCTCGCACATCTCGCAGGTGCCGTCCGGCTCGGCCGTGGGGCCCTGCTCGCACAGAAGCGCCTTGGCCAGAAGCCGCGCCGTGGTGGTCTTGCCAGTGCCGCGGGGGCCGCAGAACAGGTAGGCGTGGCTCACCTTGTCCTGCTCGATGGCGTTTTTGATGGTGCGCTCGATGTGCTCCTGCCCGACGACGTCCTCGAAGATCTGCGGGCGGTACTTCCGGTAAAGGGCCTCCGCCATGGTTCTACGCATCTCCCTTCCGGTCGGAGTCATCGGCCACCTTCGCCGCGGCCTCGTCCTTGGCCGCGTGCTCGGCGCGCATCAGCTTCTCGCGCACCACGTCACGGTCGTACTCGGCCTCGCGCACCCGCTCCTCGGCCTGGGCGAGCGCATCGCCCCGCTTGGCCTTGCGCGAGGACAGCGCGGCCTTCACGGCCCCGATGAACGCCGGGGCCACCGACACGGCGACGATGCCCAGCACGATGACCTCGAAGTGCTCCTGCACGAAGGGCACGCCCCCGAAGAAGTAGCCCACCAGCACGAACAGGCTCACCCAGGACACGCCGCCTATGACGTTCCACAGGGTGAACTTCCCGAAGTTCATGTGCCCGGTGCCCGCGATGAACGGCGCGAAGGTGCGGAAGAAGGGCATGAAGCGCGTGATGACGATGGTAAGGCCACCGTAGCGGTCGAAGAAGTGGTCGAGCTTGGCCATGCGCTCGGGCGTGAGGGCCTTCACTTTCCCCGAATCGATGATGCGGCTGCCGAACAACCGGGCGATCCAGTAGTTCGATGTGTTGCCCAGAATAGCCGCCGCATAGAACACCACAAGCGTGGCGCCCAGGTTCAGGCCGCCCCCTTCCGCCGAGAACACGCCCGCGGCGAACAGCAGCGAATCGCCCGGCAGGAACGGGAAGAACACGAGCCCCGTCTCCACGAACACGATGAGGAACAGCGGCGAGTACACCCACACGGGCCCCAGCGCCACGATCCAGGAGGCGATGAACCCGCGCGGGTCGCGCAGCAGGTTCACGAAGAAGTCGATGATTGCCATAGTATCCTCTGCCGAAATCGGTGGTATGTCGCAGGCGCATCGCAAGCCGGCTGGCGTACCGGCGCACCGCAGTCACCGACCCGGCAAAACGAACTATCCCGGAGGGACCAGGGCGCTCGTCAGCGGTCCCTTATGGCTGCTTCGTCCCCGACCTGACCAGGTTCGGAACTTGGCGCCGCCCCGGCCCCTCCGGGATAGTCATGCACGAGGGGGAGTATACAGGAAAGGACCACCCGCAAACGGGCAGTCCCTCCCCTGGAATCAAAACAACACAAGGCCGCAAGGCACCCTCAAGGTGTTCGGGACGTCCGGCGAAGCTCCCATACTTCGCCGGACGCATTGCCGGCGCCGCAGGCAGAGCCGCCGCGTGCGCACGGGCGGCCGCTGCCGGGCAGCGGGATTGCGGATGGGCTCGCCTACTCCGTGCGCGGCAGGCGCTTTGCCAGGCGCGCGGCCACGATGACGCAGACTGCGATGGCCACGTCGCAGGCTATGCAGAACAGCCATACGGTGTCGTAGGTGCCGCTTGCCTGGAAGATACCCGTGAGGATGGGCACGCCCATGCACCCGAGCGCGTATCCGATGGCCGGCACCAGCGAGTAGATCTTCGCGTAGTCCTTGTTGCCGAACAGAAACGCCGTCAGCATGGCGATGCCGGTGCCGTAGCAGGCGTACATGGTGTCGTTGAGGCCGGCGCCCACGAAGGCCAGCGCCGGAACGGAGGCGCCTACCATCAGGCACACGAAGGACAGGACGGTGACCGCGCACCACAGAACCACGCCCTTGGCCGCACCGAACTTGTCGCAGGTGATGCCGATGAGCGGGTTCCACAGGATATCGCAAATCATGGCCACCGACACCATGAGGCTGCCGATGCCGGCGCCGTAGCCCACCGATTCGGAGAAGCTTGTGAACAGCTGGTTGGTGACCGTGGTCATGGTGATGAGCGTCATGGCCGCCAGAAGCAGGATGAACGCAGGGGATTTCACCGCGTCGCGGAACGACACGCCGTCGGTGGGGTCGTCCACGTGGATGCCCTCCTGCTTTTTGTCGTAGCCGTAGGGCAGCAGGCCCTTGTCCTCGGGCTTCAGCCGCACGATGAACAGCGAGGCGCCGCACATGAGCACTAGGCTCGCCACGCCCAGCACCACGTAGCCGATGCGCCAGCCGGCGGTGGCGATGACGTTGCTGATGATGGGGCTCATGACGGCGTTGGCCAGGCTTCCGATGCCCCAGGCCACGCCGATGGCGAAGCCGGTCTTCTTCGCGAACCAGTTCTCAAGGACGATGGCCACGCCGATGGAGGTGTTGAATCCCATGCAGAAGCCGATGACCAAGCCCGACACGTACCACAGGTACAGGTCGTTGTACAGCGCCATGGCCACGGCCGCCAGGGCCTCCACCGCGCAGATGATGGTCATGTGCACCGGTATCCGCATCTTGGGGATGAGCCGTCCGGCTATGGGGAAGCTGATGGCCTGGCCGATGCACACGAGCGTCATGTAGAACCCCAGCGACGATTCGGAGACGCCCAGGCTCTCCGAGACGGGGACGTAGAAGTTGCCCGCGACGATGGTCAGAAAGCCGATGGAGCCCGACACCCACATGCCGCAGCCCACGACCACGAGCCACGGGTAGATCTTCTGTTTCCGAGAAAGATCCATTGCTAACCCGCCTTTCCGTTGGAAGGGGGCCGGCCGGCGCCCTGGCCGGCCGGTCGATTGGTGTGCGTTACTCGTGGTACGTGAACAGGGTGCCCGTCCGCCCCGCCAGAGCCTCCTTGGCCTTCGACAGGCTGGTGATGATGGCGCGCTTGTTCGGGTTGGCGCGCACGAACTTCATGCAGGCCTGCACCTTCGGCAGCATGCTGCCGCTGCCGAACTGCCCCTCGTCGCACAGGCGCGCGGCCTCGGCAAGGGAAAGCCGGTCCAGATCAACCTGCTCCGGCGTGCCGAAGTTGATGGCCACCTTCTCCACCTCGGTCAGGATGAGCAGCACGTCGGCGCCCACGTTCTCCGCCAGAAGCTCGGCGCCGAAGTCCTTGTCGATGACGGCCGCCACGCCCTCGAGCGTTCCGTCGGGGCGCTCGACCACGGGGATTCCGCCGCCGCCCGCGCAGATGACCACCACGTCGTCCCACAGAAGCTTCACGGCCTCGATCTCGACGATCTTCTCCGGCTTGGGCGAGGCCACCACGCGCCGCCAGCCGCCCCGGGCCTTATCCTCGCGCATGTCGTAGCCGCGGGTGCGCTCCAGCTCTTCGGCCTCCTCCTTGTCGTAGAAGGGCCCGATGGGCTTGGTGGGGTTGGCGAAGGAGGGGTCGTCGGCGTCCACGATGGTCTGGGTGACGATGGTGCACACGGGGTAGGCGAGCCCCCGTTTGGCCAGCTCGTGCTTCAGGGCCTGCTGCACGCGGTAGCCGATGTAGCCCTCGCTCATGGACCCGCACACCTCAAGCGGCATGGGGGGCACCACGTCCTTGGCCGTCTCGCTGGACAGCAGGATGCGGCCCACCTGCGGGCCGTTGCCGTGGACGACGGCCATCTCGTAGCCGGCCGCGGACAGGTCGGCCAGGATGGAGCAGGTCTGCTTCACCACGGCCAGCTGGGCCTCGGCGGTGCCGTCGCTTTCCTTCGACTGCAGCGCATTGCCGCCCAGGGCAACGACGATCTTCTCGCTCATGGATGTTCCTTTCCTCGCGAAGGGCGCAGCCGCCGCCCGGCCGCACCGGACCCGCAGCTGCAGAGCCGCGCCGGGAGCGCTTTCGGCAGCGCTTCCCCAGGGGCGCTCGGCGTCCTTCGCGAAAACGTCAATGGATTGGTAAACGGTAGTTCGGTAGTTCGGGGCCTGCCCGATGCGCCGGCCGCAGCCTGCCGGGAAGCCGGAAGTCGGGCCGGGGCGCCGGGCAGGCCGCGCCTCTTACGCCTGCTCCGCAGCTGCCGGCAGGGACTGCCCCGCCGCTTCGCCATCGGCCGCCGGCGCCTTCGCCACCCAGCCGAGCCTGCGCCCGAAGAACATGGCGATAAGCGCCACCGCCACGGGGTACAGGAAGCAGAACAGGGCGAAGGGCAGGTAGTCGATGCAGGCCACGCCCAGGATGGTGACCATGTAGATCGAGCAGGTGTTCCAGGGAACCAGCACCGAGGTGATGCCGGCCGAGGAGTTCACGATGTTCGACCATACGTCGCCGCGCACGTGCTTGCCCTCGAAGGCGTCGCCGTACATCTTGCAGGAAAGCGCGATGGCCGGGTACTGGTCGGGCAGCAGGATGTTGAACACCGCGCCGCTTGCCACCGTGGTGGCCGCCAGCGAGGCGAAGCTCCTAAGCTTCGAGGTGACGGGCTCGATGAGCGACTGCATGAGGCCCGTGTGCTGAAGGATGCCCACGTAGGCCATGACCAGGATGACGATGGCGATGGTGGGCAGCATCTCCTCGATGCCGCCGGTGGAGAACAGCTGGTCGAGCACCGGGTAGCCGGTGGTGCTCACCACGCCGGTGTTGGCCGCGGCCACCACGGTGGACAGATCGGCGCCTTGCAGCAGGGCCGCCTCCACCATGGCCAGCACCACGCCCAGCAGAAACGACGGGATGGCCGGCACCTGGATGACGATGCACACGATCATGACCACCAGCGGGATGAGCGTCACCGGTCCGATCTGGTAGGAGTCCGCCAGGGCGGCCAGAAGGTCGCCTACCTGGGCGGCCCCCGCCTCGGTCATGGCGCCCGTGCCCAGCGTGGTGCCCATGAAGTAGTAGATCCCCGCGCAGCCCAGGCACACGACGGCCACGATGGGCAGGAACTTCTTGCACATGTCGAACACGCCCACGCCGGCTACCGCGGCGCACAGCACGGGCCCGTCGGTCAGGGGCGAGGCGATCTCGCTCACGTAGGCGCCGGCGATGATGGCCCCGGCCGCCATGCCCAGCGGGATGTCCAGGGCCGCCGCGATGCCGATGAACGCGATGCCGATGGTGCCGGCCGCGCCCCACGACCCCAGCACGATGCCCACCAGCAGCGTGCCCAGAAACGCCACGGGCAAGAACAGCTGCGGGCTGATGACGCTTAGGCCGTAGTAGATGAGCGTGGGGACCG
>DBFAWQ010000052.1:0-5315 GCA_048242115.1 Eggerthellaceae bacterium | reverse complement strand
GGACTGGGCGTTGGTGCGGTAGAACACCGCCATGTCGTCGTAGGAGAACCCCTCGCCCGTGAGCTTCTCTATCTCGCCGGCGATCCAGCGACCCTCGTCGCGCTCGTCGGAGGCGGCGTACACCTGCAGCTTCTCGCCGTCCTCCCGCGTGGCCACGAGCTTCTTCTGCTTGCGCTGGCGGTTGTTGGCGATCACGGCGTTGGCGGCGGCCAGAACGTTGCCCACGCTGCGGTAGTTCTCCTCCAGCTTCACCGTGTGGGCCCGAGGGTAGTCCTGCTCGAAGTCCAGGATGTTGCGCAGGTCGGCCCCGCGCCAGCTGTAGATGGACTGGTCGTCGTCGCCCACCACCATGATGTTGCCGTACTTGGCCGCCAGAAGCTGCGTGATGGCGTACTGGGCGCGATTGGTATCCTGGTACTCGTCCACCAGAAGATAGCGGAAGCGCTCCTGGTAGGCCTCCAGCACGTCGGGGTGGTGCTTAAGCAGCAGGTAGGCGTACATGAGCAAATCGTCGAAGTCGAAGGCGTTGGCGGCCTTCAGGCGCTCCTGCAGCTTGCCGTACACGCGCGCGGCCGCCTTGCCCAGGGGGTCTTTCGCCTTCTCGGCGAACTGGGCCGGCGTGAGCAGCTCGTTCTTCGCCTGGGAGATGCGGCCCATGACGGCGTTTATCTGGAACACCTTCGGGTTGAGGTCCAGCTCGGCCATGATCTCGCGGTACAGGCGCTTCTGGTCGTCGGTATCGTAGATGGTGAACGCCGGCGAGAATCCCAAACGCTCGGCGTCGGCGCGCAGCATGCGCACGCACATGCTGTGGAACGTGGACACCCACATGCCGCGGCAGCGTGGGCCGATGAGGCCGCCCAGGCGCTCGCGCATCTCGGCGGCCGCCTTGTTCGTGAAGGTGATGGCCAGGATCTGCCAAGGGGCCACGCCCTTGTTCTCCACGAGGTTGGCGATGCGGTAGGTGAGCACGCGGGTCTTGCCGCTGCCCGCCCCCGCCAGCACCAGAAGCGGCCCCTCCGTGCATTCCACGGCTTCGCGCTGCGCGGCGTTCAGCCCGTCCAAGTCGATGGCCATCGGCATCCTTTCCCGCTCGTGCCCGATTCCCGTTGCCCCGGTGCGTCCTTAGCGGCAGCGCGCCAGGAACTCGGCGATGCGCTCGGAGTACTCCAGGTTCTCGAATCCCTCCTCGGCGGCCAGGTCGATTACGGGCGCGTCGTTCCACAGCTGCTCCAGGCGGTAGTAGTCGCGGGTCTCGGGCTGGAACACGTGCACCACGAAGCTGCCGTAGTCCAGAAGCGACCAGGTGCCGTCCTTCGAGATCTCGCGATGGACGGGCTTCACGTGGCCCTTCACGCGGCACTGCTCCTCGATCTCGTCTATTATGGCGTCCACCTGGCGGTTGTTGGCCGCCGTGGCGATGACGAAGTAGTCCGTGACGCCGATCAGCTCGCGCACCTCCTGCACCATGATGTCGGTGGCCTTCTTGGAATCTGCGGCCTTGGCGGCGATGAGCGCGCATTCCCGGGAGGAGAGCGGCTGGGCCTCTTCGGCGGTCTCGATGGTTTCGTCAGTCATGGAAAATCTCCTATTCGAACGGAAGGGACTGAACAGTTTAATACGCGCCGCGGGATTTCGCCCGCGTCACGTAATGATTCCATACGTTCACGCTGCCCGGATGGATGCGGTCGCGCCTTCGCACCAGGGAGTCCAGAACCTCGCCCATGGTCATGAGGAAGAGGTCCTCCAGGCAGACCTTTCCCACGGCATCGCGGATCTGCTGCACGCCTGCGAAATCGCGGTGCGGCTCGATGGCGTCGGCGATGTAGACCACCATGTCCAGGTCGGTCATGTCCACAGCCCCCTCCGTATGGTGGGCGATGGCCCGGATGACGTCGTCGGGAATCTGCGGGTAGGCGCGGGAGAGAGCGGCGGCGGCCGTGAGTCCGTGGAGCACCTTGGGCATGGTGTCGAGCACGTAGGGGTCCACCTCCACGGCCAGCTCGCGCGCGCGGCCCGTCACCTCCTCGTTGCCGTAGCCCTTGTCCCAATCGTGCAGGATGCCGGCCAGGCGGGCCTTCGCAACGTCGGCACCGTAGACCTCGGCCAGATGCGCGGCGGTGTCGGAGACCCCCTCGCTGTGGGCGAAGCGACGCTTGCCCACGCGCCCGGCCAGATCGTGCTTTCGGGCCTCGAAGAACTCGGGGGAGAGCGCGTCCGCATCGTCGGGGGTGAAGCGATCGTCCTCGGTCGGTTCCATCATGCCTCCTCCGGCTGCAGGTACAGCCCGTGCTCGTCGATGTAGCGGATGACCTCGTCGGGCACGAGGAATCGCACGGTGCGGCCCTCGGCGATGCGCCGGCGCACCTGGCTGGACGACACGCTTGCAGTGCTTGCCGGAACCACGTGCACCCGAAACCCCGCCTGCCGCAGCCGCTCGGCCACGGAGGCGGCATCGGCCTCGCCGGGACGTTGGACCAGGGCGATCTCCGCCAGCTCCGCGACGACCCCAGGCTCCTTCCAGGCAGGCATGGACGCAGCTGCGTCGGTGCCCACGATGAAGAAGATGCGCGCGTCGGAGGGCAGCAGCTCGCGCAGGCGGCGCAGGGTGTCGGCGGTGTAGGTGATGCCCGGGCGCAGCACTTCCAAGTCGCTCGCGCGCCAGCCCTCGATCCCCTCCACGGCCAGGCGCGTCATGGCCAGACGGTCCTCGGCGCCTACGCGGCAGCTGTCCTGCTTGAAGGCAGGCTCGCCGGCCGGCATGAAGACCACCTCGTCCAGCCCCAGCCCGTCGCGAGCCTGCTCGGCGGCCAGCAGATGCCCCAGATGGGGAGGGTCGAACGTGCCTCCCATGAGGCCGACGCGAAGGGGACCGGCGCCGTCCGCGACCGCCCCGACGTTTGCGCCCCGTCCGTCCGCAGGTTTCGCGCACGCCTCCATGCTAGGCCCTCACCTGGCCGTTTCCCCGCAGAACGTACTTGTAGGAGGTCAGAGCCTCGGCAGCGAAGGGCCCGCGCGCGTGGAGCTTCTGGGTGGAGATGCCAATCTCGGCACCCAAGCCGAACTGGCCGCCGTCGGTGAAGGCCGTCGAGGCGTTGGCGTAGACGGCCGCCGCGTCCACCTGGGCCAGGAACGCTTCGACGGCGCTTTCGTCGGAGGCGACGATGGCTTCGGAATGCTTCGTGCCGTAGCGGTTCACATGGTCGATGGCCTCCCGCACGTTCGCGACGCAGCGCACGGCGAGCTCCGGGCCCAGGTACTCGGTAGCCCAGTCGGCCTCGGTGGCGGCCACGGCCCAGGGGTTCTCGCCGGTCACCGTAAGTCCCGCCTCCTCGGCGACGGCCAGGGCCAGCGGGTCGCAGTGCAACAGCACGCCCGCCTCGGCCATGTCGCCGAAGATGGGCGGGAGCATCCGGGGTGCGACCGACTCGTCCACCAGCAGCGTCTCCGCGGCGTTGCACACCCCGTAGCGGCGGCACTTCGCGTTGCGGACGATGTCGCGGGCCATCTCGGGATCGGCCGATTCGTGCACGTACACGTGGCAGTTGCCCGTACCGGTCTCGATGACGGGAACCTTCGCATGCTCCACGCAATGCTGGATGAGCCCGGCTCCCCCGCGCGGCACGAGCACGTCCACCAGGCCGTGCAGCCCCATGAGCGCATCGGTGGCAGCGCGGTCGGTGGTGGTGATGGCGCAGACGGCTCCCTCGGGAAGACCTGCTTCGACGGCGGCCCGGGCAAGAACATCGGCGATGATCCCGTTGGATCGGGCGGCCAGGCTGCCGCCTCGCAGGATGCAGGCGTTTCCGGACTTCACGCATACCCCGGCGGCGTCGGCCGTGACGTTGGGGCGCGCCTCGTAGACCATGGCGACCACACCCAGGGGCACGGACACGCGCGTAAGCTCGATGCCGTTGTAGAGCGTCGATTCCAGAGACACCACGCCCAGGGGGTCGGGCAGCGTCGCCACCTCCTCCAGCCCGTCGGCCATGGCCCCCACCCGCGACTCGTCCAGCATCAGCCGGTCGAGCAGCGCCTCGGTGGTTCCCGCCGCGCGGGCGGCCGCCATGTCCTCCTCGTTGGCGGCGACAATCTCGGCGGCCCGCTCGCGCAAAGCACTGGCCATGGCGCGCAGAGCGCCGTTGCGCTCGTCGGCGGTGGTCACGGCCAGCTTCTCGCTTGCGGCGCGGGCCGAAAGGGCGATCCTCCGAACATCCTCTTCAACGGTCATGGCAATCTCCTAATCGAACAGAACGAGCTCGTCGCGATGGATGACGGGGCGGTCGGCGAGCACCGCCAGGATGACGTTGCCCTCCACCTCCTCGCGGGTGCGCCCTACCGCCAGTTTCAGCAAGTCGCTGGACGCAGCGGCGCGGCCCCGGGCGAAGACGTGGCCCGACGCGTCCGCAACGTCCACGATGTCGTCGCAGTCGAAGTCTCCCGATACATCGCGCACGCCTACCGACAGCAGCGATTTCCCCCGCTCCACCAGCGCGCAGCGGGCCCCCGCATCCACGGTCACGGTTCCCCGCACCGAATCCCCCAGAGCGATCCAGAGCTTTCTCGCCGTGATCTCGTGGGAGCGCTGCGGGGCGGCGAACAGGGTGCCTACGGATTTGCCCGCGGCGGCGTCGGCTACGACTCCCGGGCGGCGCCCGTAGGCGACGGCCATGGGGATGCCGGCCGCCATGAGCACGCGCGCCGCCTTCACCTTCGTGGCCATGCCGCCCGACCCCACGGACGACCCTGCGCCCCCGGCCGCGGAGAGGATGGCCTCGTCGATGCGGTCCACGCGTTCGATAAGCCGAGCCGCCGGGTCCTTGGCCGGGTTCGCGTCGTAGAGGCCGTCGATGTCCGAGAGGATTACCACGAGGTCGGCGCCGATCAGGCACGCGGCCAAGGCTGCCAGGGTGTCGTTGTCGCCGAAGCGGATCTGCTCGACGGAAACCGTATCGTTCTCGTTCACGATGGGCACCACACCCCAGTCCAGAAGCCTGTCGAAGGTGTCGCGGGCGTGCAGGTAGGCGTTGCGGTCCGCCGTGTCGCGGCGGGTGAGCAGCACCGTTGACGTGATGATGCCGTGCTTCGCGAAAGCCTCGGCATAGGCGGCGGAAAGCGCGCTCTGCCCCACCGATGCCGCCGCCTGCAGGCTGGGCATGTCGTCGGGGCGCTTGGGAATCCCCATCGCCTCCAAACCGCAGGCGATGGCCGCGGAGGTGACGATGACCGGCCGCCATCCCTCATCCCTCACAGCCGCCACCTGGGCCGCCAAATCGTCCAGAAACGCGTAGTCGATGGAGCTCTCCGTGGTGGTG
>DBFAWQ010000051.1:0-24036 GCA_048242115.1 Eggerthellaceae bacterium | reverse complement strand
GGCTGGGAGCTGTCGCGGTAGCTGACGGCATGGTTCGAGGTGCCCTCGGCCGCCACGGCGGTGTAGGAGCTCTTCGTCGCGTCGGCGGTGAGCGCCACGGTGGAGCGGCCCGGATCCTGGATGGAGCTGGGCGCGTAGTAGCCGGCGAAGGCGCTCGTGGGGGTCTGCACCACCTCCAGCTCCATGAGGCCGGTGATGTCCACCCACTGCGAGGTCACCTGCGGGTCGGAGGCCAGATCGCCGTTGGTCCCGGTGGTGGCCTTCAGCAGGTACACCTTGGGGCTGATCTGGGAGGACAGGGCCGAAAGGTCGCTGGTGTCCACCGCGCCCTCGGAGGGGTTGGCGGCACCGTCGCCCGCGTCATCCGCCCCGTCGCCCTCCTCGGAGGACGGCGGCTCGACCACCGGTTCCACGCCGCGGGGCATGACATAGGTGAACTCCACGCCGTCAAGGTTGCGGTCGCCGTAGTTGTAGGCGGTAAGCTCGCTCGTGAACGTCTGGTTGTACTCCAGCACCGTGGTGTACTGGCCGCGGGTGACGCCGCGGTTCGCAATCTCGACCGGATCCCAGTCGTTGTTGTAGCGGCCCGTCCAGCCCGCATGGGTGTCCTCGGAGGCGTACTTGCGCTGGGTCTCGTAGGCAGCCACGCCCGAGCCCTCCGTAGCCGTCGAGGAGGAGATGAAGCGACTGGAGGTGGCCAGCCACGCCTTCTGCATGTGCAGGCGCGTCTCGGACCACACGAGCGGCGTGGAGGACTGCCAACGGCCGTCGTCGGCGGTGGCGTTCACGCGGGGCTTCACCACGTAGGTGTACCAGTCGCGCACGTAGCGGTTGCCGTTCGCAAGGGCCGTGGCCCCGTTGGCCTCGCGGTTCTCGGCCGCCTGGGCGTCGCCGCCGGTGTTGCTGCCGTTGTAGCCGTCGTACCACCAGACGTAGTGGGTGTCGCTGGGCAGCTCGGTCTCGGCCGTCTGCTTCGTGCCGGGGTTGGGCCGCGGGGTGTAGCGGACGATCTGCTTGTTGTTCGACGTCTTCATGTCGGTGTCCAGCAGGTAGCCCGCCGCGGTGGTGTCCACCTTGGCGCCGGCGGAGCTGTTAATGTTGGTGTGCTGGCTGTTCAGATAGGCGTACTCGTACATGCCGTTGTTGCCCCAGGCGTTATGGTCGCCGTAGGTGGAGTTGTAGTAGCCGTAGGAGTTGCCCTCGCCGGGGATGTAGGTGTAGCTGCCGTCGAACATCTCCCAGGTGTCGGTCTGCTCGGGCTTGTCGCCGGAGAAGGCCGAGTCCAGCATCAGGTAGTCCATGTCCATGACCACGTTCTCCGTGGCGAAGCGGTAGGCGCCGTAGGTGTTCTGCACGGAATCGTCGGTCCAGGAGGTGCCGGTGTAGGCGTCGCCGTTGTTGCGCAGGGGCCCCACATGGCCGAAGCGGCTGTCGTAGGTGGCCACGTAGTCCATGTAGTAGTACTCGCCCACCCGCGGGAAGTACGCGGGCTCCATGCCGGTGGTCCCCTGGCCCATGTTCAGGCTGTCGCCGATGATGCCGCTGCGCTGGTACACCTGGGGCAGGTCGTCCACGGAGGCGTACACGTCGAAGTACAGCTCGATGCGGTCCCCAACCTCCATGCGGGTGGAATCGGGCATGATCTGGTCCACGGGACGGTCGTACTGGAAGTCCGGGTTCACGATGGAACCGCCCTGGGCGCCGGCGTTCGCCGTGAGGCTGGCCTCGGCGGCCCCTTCGGGCAGCGGGGCGTCTGCGGGGATCCAGGAGATCTTGAACAGCGTGAAGGTAGTGTCCTGGCTCACGTTCTTGGCGGACTCGCCCGACCCCAGCTTGGCCCGCGGGTCCAAATCGGCGAAGTAGGCGCCGTGGCCGTGCTGGGTGGAGCCGTAGGTGTTGGTGTAGATCATGGCTCCGCCGTAGTCGGGCAGCGTGTAGTCGGCCACGGGCTCGACGATGAGCTTCATGCCGTTGGTGCGCTGGGCGTAGACGTCCGTGTCGGGGGACGTCACGGTGCCGTCGGTCTTGCTGCGGGCGTTCTCCACCCAGCTCACGTGCAGGCGGCTGGCTATCCACGCCGCGTCGATCGTGCCGTCGGAGTCGTTCTTCAGGTACTTGGTGGGGATCATCTCGTAGAAGACGGGGTTGTACAGCTCGCCTTCCAGGGTGGTGATGCCCACGTTCGAGCGCTTCGGAACGTTGACCAGGCTGTTCTTGTACCACAGCTGCTCGCCGGCCACGTAGCCGGTCTTCTGCTTGGCATTGGGGTCGTAGGTGGCCGCGGCCTCGCCTTCGCTCTGGAACACCTGGGCCTGGAAGCGCATGACCGGAGTGCGGCGCCAGATGGTGGTGGCGCGGCGCTTGCCCTCGTCCTGCTTGGTCAGCAGCGTGTCGTGAGCGACGGCATCGTTGGCAACCAGCACCGGGGCGGCCTTGGAGCCGGACTGGGCGTTGGTGGCGGCCAGGTCCACGAAGTCGAGCGTGGTCAGCTGGCGGTCGGCGTGGGTGAAGGCCACGTCCACCTGGCCGTAGGGGGTCCACAGGTTCTGCTGCTCGCCGCCGGCGTGGTTCACGGCCGTGTCCTCCAGGCGGGTGTCCTGGTAGCGGGCCACGCCCAGAAGCGACACGTCGTCCAGCGGGAAGGCGGTGCGGCCGTCGGCGGTGGCGGGGATGTCGTAGTAGGTGATGCGCACGCCGGTGACGTCGCGGAACACGTTGCCGTTGGCCGTGTGGCCCTCGGGGGTGACGGCGCCGCCGGTGGTGACGTCGCCCACGGTGTAGCGGGCGGCCAGCTCGTCGTAGCTCACCCACTGGCCGTCGGTGGCCCCGGTGGCCGAACCCGTGCCGTCGGCCAGCGGCGAGTCGGGCACCACCGACTCGCGGTCGTCGAGCCCTGCGGTGGCGGCGGTGTCGCTGCGGTTCCAATCGGGCACGTAGTACTCGATCTTCACTCCGGGACGCAGGGTGCCGTCGGCAGCGGCCTGCGCATCCAGGTTCACGGAGTCCGGCAGCAGCGCGGCGGCGCGGTCCGCATCGGACGACGTGCTGGAAAGCCCCAGCACCCGGGCCGGCGTGGTGTTGCTCCATGCGGCCTGCTTGGTGATGTCGGCGCTGGGGTAGCCCAGCTCGTCCACGGACTCGTCGGCCACGTAGGTGGGCTTGTGGGTCAGCTCGAAGTAGCGCTTGCCGGCCGGGTTGCCGTTGGCGTCGAAGCCGTCGGTGCCGTCGCCGTAGGCCCCCTGCACGATGCCCGTGCCGGAGACGCCCCGCATGAAGGACACGGTGACGGTCATCTCAGCCTCGTGCCAAGTGGAGTTGCGGATGTTGCTCACCACCAGGCGCATGCGGTTGCCGTCGGCGTTGGCCAGCTGGCCGGAGGCGGACAGCGGGTTCATGGTAGCGGTGTTCGGATCCCAGAACTGCGGCTCGATGTTGATGCGGTTCGGGTCGGAGGAGGCCGAGGGCACTTCCTTCACGTGGTTGTGGAAGACCACGTTGGAATGGTCGCGGGCCGACAGCTGCGCCTTGCCGTCGAAGCGCACGTCGGCGTCGGCGAGGAAGCTGTACTTCAGCAGCGTGGAGTCGTTCGCGGTGCAGTTGTCGGCCACGCCGCTGCCCGTGGAATGGGCGCCGGAGATGTAGCCGGCCTCGCCCGTATCGCTGGCGTAGTCGGCCGTGGCCTTGTTGTTGCCGCCGCCCGAACCGGACTTGTTGTAGGTGCGGTACTGGGCGAACCCGTGCAGGGGGGCTGCCTGGGCGTAGAAGTTCGCCTGGATGGAGGCGCCCTGGTAGCTGGGGTTGTCGGAGCGGTTGGACTGGTTGGCCTTGTCCTGGTAGTCCTCGTCGGATTCCAGCTCGTCGGTAATCTGGGTGATGACGCGGATGTACAGGCCGCGGCCCGGGTCGATCTGGCTTGTGGCATCCCCGTTGCCCTTGGCGGCGCCGTAGGGATCGCCCACGGAGAACACCAGGTTGCGGTTCAGGTCGTACTGCTCGTCGCCGCTCCCGTAGGTGCGGGTGCCGTCCTCGGCGATGGCGGCCCGGGACAGGTCGGTCTGGGGCTGCACCACCGCGGGGTTGTGGCCCTCGGCGTCGGTCAGGGTGGCAGTGACGCCCAGCACCGGGCCTGCGCCCTGGGCGGCCGTGTTGTTCTCCACCCAGGCGTTCTTCGCGCTGTCGTAGTACTTGGCCACTTCCCAGCCCACGATGCGCTGGCCCGGCTTCACCTCGAAGCGCGCGTCCACGTGCTCAAGCGGCAGCGGGTCCAGCCCGAAGGGCGTGCCGTTGTCGGCGGAGGCGCAGGTGAGGTCGGTGTAGACCTTCTGCACGACGCCTGCGTCGTTGACCTGGCCCGACCCGATATACAGGTTGTACTCCACGTAGTCGCCGGCGTACAGGTCGCCGTTGGGGATGCCGTTGCCCGCGGCCCCCGAGTCCTCCTCGGGCGCGTAGCTCCAGGGCGAGGTGATGGAGTACTGGTCGGCGTCGTAGGCGAAGATACGCTGGTCGGTGCCGTTCATGACCACCTGCTTGCCGCGCTGCATGTCGGTGACGAGCGCGCCCAGGCGATGGGACAGGTCGTAGCCGCGGTCGTTGGACTCCGTGGGTGCGAGGGTCTTCTTGTTCGGGTCGCGGGTGACGACGTCGGACACGGTCAGGTGCTGGGACATGCGCATGCCGCCGAAGCCGTTGCCCTGCTTGTCGAAGGAGGGCGTGGACCAGTAGTTCCAGTTGCCCTCGGTCGGGTCGGTGCCGGTCTTGGCAGCGGTGCGGAAGTCGCTCACCTCGCGGTCGGCGTAAACGCCGTCGTAGGCGAAGGCGAAGTTGTGGGCGTCGTCGGTGTTGTCGCGGGTCTTGTTCGCCCCCAGGTACTCGCCGGAGTCCAGCATGGTCTCGGGCTTCTCGCGGTTCGAGTTGGGCGAGGTGAACACGAACTGGGCGGAGGTGACGTAGGGCGCGGCGTAGGTCAGGTCGGCCGCAGGGTCGCCCGCCCAGGCGCCGCCCAGGGTGTTCGTGCGGTCCGTGGCCTGGTAGTGGCCCACGATACCGGCCTTCACCAGGTCGACCACGGCCTTGCGCGCGTCGGCCTCGGTCTGGCCGTCGGCCAGGGTGCGCCCGGCGGTGTTCGCGCCGAAGTCCTTGGCCAGCAGCGCGAACATGTCCTCGTCGGACAGGCCGGCGTTAGCCTGCTTCACCTCGGTCATGCGCAGGTACTTCTCCACGTCGATGACGTAGCAGTCCGGGTACTCCGCGCTGCCCGTGGCATCGCCCGCGAACACGGCGGAGGTGCCCGTGCCGCTCACGGTGCCGGAGAGGATGCCCAGGTTGACCATGTCGGTCCAGCTGAGGGCCACGGTGGCCGTGGTGCCGTCCGCCACGTTGTACACGGTGAAGGCGAAGTCCTGGGCGCGGAACCAGTTGTCGTCGCGGCTATGGCCTCCCACGGGCACGAACTGCTTCGGCACGTAGACCTTCTGCAGGCGCAGCGCATCAGCCGAGCCGCTGGCCGGCTGGGTGAACGCCGGGTTCCAGCTGGTGCGCAGGCGCACGGAGCTGATGTGGGCGGCGCGGTTCTCGTCGTCCACACCCTCGTTCACGTCGTTGATGTTGCGGAAGCGCACCTCGTAGCGCACGCGGTTGGGCGTGAGGTTGTCGGCCTGGTAGTCGGCCACGTCCGGATGGTTCGTGGACCGGTAGCCGTCGCCCGTCTGGTTCACCGTCAGATCGCTTCGGTAGCCGAAGGGGATGAGGTAGCCCAGGAAGTAGGCGGTGTCGCGGTTGCGGTGGGTGACGCTGGCGTTCCACGCGCCCTTCCAGTCGTTGGCGCCCGGATGGATGCCGGAGGTCTGCGCGGTCGTGTAGTTGTTCACCGGCAGCGCCATGTTGTCGAAGTTGTAGTAGCGCGAGCTCACGTGGTTGAGGGCGTCGGCCTTGTCGCCGCAGCCGCCGTGGGTGATGCCCGGATGCTGCTGCCCCTTGTAGATGTAGGGGCGGCCGAACAGCTGGATGTCGATGTCGTTGCAGTCCTTGTCGCGGTCGACGGCAAGGCCCCGGGCCTCGGCGGTGATGTCGCCGTTGCCCCAGTAGGGGCCCAGGTCCATGTCGTAGGTGGCCACGAACTCGTTCGTGTTCAGCGGCAGCTCCACCACACCCGCGGCGTTGGCGTCCTTGAAGGCCTTGATGTCGGCGTGGGTCTCCTCGTCGGAGCGCGTGAACTGGATGTAGCCGCCGGCCTCGCCGGTCAGGAACGCCAGGCCCTGGTCGGAGATCTTCGCGTAGGTGTTGTCCGCCTGCTTCAGGTACAGGCCGTCCTGGCGCAGCTGGAAGGTGCGCGACGCGGCGGCGTTCTCGCCGAAGACGCGAAAGCCGTCGCCGTAGGTGGCGTCGGTGCCGTCGGCAGCCTTGGTGGGCTCCCACTGCTTGGTGGTGAAGGTGATGGTGGCGCGGTCGTAGTCGCGCAGGTGGTTCAGCACCCCGCTCTTCACCCGCATGCCCGTGGTCAGGTAGCCGTAGTAGGCCAGATCGTCGTCGGGCTGGCACCAGGGCATGGTGTCGGCCACGTGCACGTTGTCGGCGAAGGAGGTGTAGTTCCAGCCCCAGTCGTTGGGGGTGTACTCGGCGCTGTAGCTGCCGTCGTACTCCTGGTCGCCGGAGTAGATGCCGTTCTCCCTATATATAGTATGGCGGTACACCGACGTGGCGAAGTTCGAATCGCCGCCGAACAGGGCGTGGTCGGTGTAGTTGCGCCCGCTGTAGGTGTCCCCCAGCTCGGTGCAGTCGGTGCCGTCGTAGTTGATGCCCTCCATGGTGTAGGTGCCGTCGGTGCGGACCACCACCTTGGTGCGCGAGCGCAGGTGGCGCATGTAGGAGGGGCAGTCGTTGTGGCTGTAGTAGCCGCCGCTGCGATGGTAGTCCTGGTAGCCCCAGGCGCTGCGGTAGGCGTTGTCCGCGTGGCGCTCGGGGGTGTCCGAGCGCACGATGGACACGTGACCGGGACGGTCGTTGCCCGAGTTCGTGCCGCCCGCCTCCAGCGTGGCGTCCACGTACATGTTCACGCCGGCCGTGGCCGTCTCGGTGTACATGCGGCCGTTCACTTCGAAGGCCATCTGGTTGGCGAAGTCGGCCGCGTTGGTGTTGATGTTGCCGAACCAGGTGCCGTAGTCGGGACGGCCCACCGCGGCGCCAGCCGTGTCGCTCTCGGTCCAGTCGCCCTCCCCGGAGATGTAGCGGTTGTCGCCCGAGGTGAACTGGTGCTGGTTGATGCGCACGTCGTAGCTGATGGACTTCACCGTGAAGCGCGGGCTGCCCGGGGTCATGGACGCGTTCTCGTAGTCCTCCACCGGGTGGCGGTAGGAATCCGCGGCGCTCTCCCCCGTCCCGAAGCTGGCCTTGGGATTGCCCGCCTCGTCGCGGGCCAGCAGGTTCAGCCGGAAGTACTTCGCGCCGTCGTAGTCGCTCTGCACCGAGTCGGCGTCGGTGCCGGCCAGAAGCTCCTTGATCTGGTTCCCGTCCACCACAAGCTGCTTGCCGTCGGAATAGGTGACCGTGATCTTGTCCAGGTACTCGGCGGCCTGGCGGCGCACCTTCAGGTAGTAGGAGTCGAAGTAGCCGTTCGGGATGTTCTGGGTCAAGTGCAGCACCATGCCCGAGTTGTAGGTCTCGGGCCCCACGTAGTACAGGTTGCGGCCGGCCCAGCCGTCGGAGTTGGTGCCGTGGGCGCTCTGCTCGGTGCCGCAGTTGTTCTCCGGGGCGATCTCGTTGTACTGGGAGTTCACCTGGCGGAAGTCGGACAGCAGCGACACCTGGGCCTTGTAGCCCACGTCCAGGGCGTAGTTGTACTCGCCCGCCGAGTAGCCGCTGTGGCCGGTATGGTGCGTGTCGCCCGAGCCGTAGGTGTACTGGGAGAAGCGGTTCGCCGTGGTGGGCGCGTTCGTGGTGCCCCCGCTGTTCGAATCGTAGAGGCCGGCGCGGTTGATGGTGTCGAAGTACAGCTTCGACATGTAGATGCGGCTGCGGTCGGTGCGGGTCACGGGCGTGTTCACCATGCCGGCGGCCTTGGCGGCGTCAAGGGCGGTGTCGCGCAGGCCCAGCAGGTAGTTCTCGGCCTTGGCGTTCATGAACACGTAGGTGTCGAAGTTGTGGTCGGCGAACCCTTCGAAGACCACGTTCTGCTCGTCGCGGTTGGCGGAGTGGTCCACGTCCATGTCGCACCAGGAATGCAGCACCATGGTCTTCAGGTTCTTGATGCCGTGGGCCCGCAGGTCCGCCTCCTCCACCACCAAATCACCCTCGGCGTTCAGGGCGAAGACGCAGCCGTCGTCGTCCACGAAGGTAGCCGGCAGGGTGTCGGCCGACGGGAAGGGCCCGCGCACGAGCGCCTGGTAGTCGTCGTCCGGGCGCAGGGTCCAGCGGAAGGTGCCGGCCGCGTTTGCACCCTCGCCCTCGTCGTAGCCCACGAACTCGATGGTGCCCACGATGCCCTTGCGGAAGGTGTCGAACAGCTCGGAGTTCACCGTGACGCGGGTGGTGTGGAAGCCCACGTAGTCGTGGACGGTGGAGCCGTCCAGCTGGGTGGAGGCCTCGTAGGCCAGGGGCAGCTCCATGGTCACGTCCACGTCGTCCAGCGACGACACGCCCCGCTCGTTGTACAGGTTCGTCCACAGCTTGAAGTCGCGGTCGTAGGGCACGCCGGTCATGGTGTAGCTGCCGTCGGAGCTGGCCGTGTCGGAGAAGGTGCGGTTGTTCATGTACTGCGAGGCGTTCGGCCCGTACTGGGCGAACGTGTGCACGGACAGGGCCGGGTAGTACACGCGGAACTGGGCCGTGGAGGCCACGGTGTAGGTGGGGGCGTCCAGGGGCGCCGTCTGGCTGATGCGGCCCGTGGCGCGCACCCGGGAGTACTCGATGCGCGTGTTGGCGGTGGTGGACTCGTGGACCACGTTGTTGTACCAGTGGTTCACCTTGCCGGTCAGGCGCACGTTGATCGCGTCCTCGGCGTCCAGGTAGGGGTCGATCTCGGTGTAGGTGAACTCGATGCGCTCCAGGTACAGGCCCGCGCAGTCGGCGAAGTCCCCGGTGGTCATGTCCAGCGAGAAGCGCCCGTCGGCGCCGGCCGAGGCCGCGGCCTTCTTCAGGTCGGCGGCCGACACGGTGACGGACTTGCCCCGCGGGGTGGCCACCGGCACGATGGCGGAGGTGTCCACGGAGCGGAAGCAGAAGACCGCCTGCACAAGCGAGCTGTCCAGCTTCGAGGGGGTGTTGTCCTTGCGTACGGTGGAGCCGAAGTTGAACACGCCCGCGTCCAGGGTGACGGTGCGGGTCTTGAAGCCCTGCACGTCGTTGATGGGTCCCTGCAGGTAGGGGCTCAGATCGTCCACGTTCACCGTGACCGTGGCGTCGTCGGAGCGCGAGAGCCCGACGTTGCGGATGGCGAAGTCGTAGGCGTTGTTGTCGGAGTAGTTGGCCACCTCCACGCCGTTCGGCGCGCCGGCCGTGGCGGGGGTGCCCAGGTCGGGGCGGGCTTGGGCGGACTTCGTAGCCGTCCAGGTGACCGATCCGGCGAAGGTGCCCACGGTCATGGTGGCCTTGGCCGCCAGCCGGTTGACGTTGCTCTCCATGCGCTTGCCCGTGGGCAGCATCATGTCGGGGCCGTAGACCGCCGTGGTGGCGAAGGCGTGCACGTCGGTGGCCACGTTGCTGTGGGTGTCGGCGCGGCCGTACAGGTAGATGGCCGGGTTCGCGCCGGACACGATGCGGTCGTTCACCTTCGCGAAGCGCACGCGCACCATCTTCACGGGGGCCTTGGCGGAAGCCCCGTCGGAAACGGTGCCGTTGACCAGGCCGTCGGTGGCCACCTTCAGCGTCAGGGTGCCCGTGGCCGCGTCGATGGCCAGCGTGGAGCCGTCGCCCAGGTTCACGGTGCCGCCGGCCGCGCCCATGGCCTTCACGGTGCCCTCGACGTCGTAGCGCTTGTTCGGAACGACGTCGTCCTCGGCCTTCATGATGGTGCCCGTGGCGTTGAACTGGTCGAACACGTCGATGGAGTCCACGGTGCCGTAGCGGTAGTGCCAGCGGGTCTCGGTCTTGGGCACGCCGCCCTCCACCACCTGGTTGCCGAACTCGTCGAGCACCGGCACCGTCTCGTAGACGAAGCCGGGGATGACCACCGACCGGGTCAGGAAGCCGCGCCACACGGTGGAGGTGCCGTCGTCGGCCTGGGCAAGCCCGTTCACCACCATGTCCATGTCGAAGTCGTTGATGGCGTAGGGCGAGTTGTTCGTCAGGTCGTAGCGGAAGTAGGTCACCTCGTCGTCCATGTCGCCCCAGCGGTAGGGCACCGCCTGGTTGGCGCGGTTCGTGCCGCCGGCATCCACATAGCCGTAGGAGGCGCTCACCGTGGGCGCGATGGGCACGTACATGGAGTGCAGCGTGGCCGAGGCCGAGGCGGACAGGTTCGGGCTGGCCTCGTAGTCGGTGGACATGGAGGCCTTCACGGTGATGTCGCCCACGTCGCGCGGGGTGCCCAGGATCTCGACCATGGCGCCGGCCGAGGCCAGGGGCTTGTTGGCCGCGAAATGCTCCAGCTCTATCTCCACGCTCAGCAGGTAGCCCACGCCCAAGGGGGCCATGTCAAGGTAGTAGTTGCCCGTGGGGGTGACGCCGTCGGAGCCCATCTCCTGGCTGAAGCGGGACAGCGGCACCTCCATGGTGCGGGGCACGATGTCCATAACCCCTTCGGTGGCGTAGTAGGTGAGCATGATCTTCGACACCTTGGCCACCGGGTCGGTTCCGAAGAAGGCGCTGCTCAGCTTGATGCGGTTGGCGACGAACTGCGGATCCTTCCCCGACGTGGGGTCGGTGAGGTCGCGGTCCGGGATGGGGCCCACGGTGATGACGGCGGGGGCATGCGCGAGGTGGAGTTGTCGCCGAAGCGGAAGCGGTAGCCGGCGTTGGCGGTGTCCACCAGGGCGTTTCGGCGATCGGCCTCGGTGGACATGGTCACATCCGCCGAACCGGAGCCGTCGTACATGGAGAACACCTTGGCCGTGGTCTGGGGCACGGGGTCCACGGGCACGAAGGTGGCCTTCGCGGCGGTCGTGGTCTCGCGGGGCTGCACGTAGGCGTTGTTCATGGCCACGAACAGCCGGCGCCCGTAGGTGATGTCGGCCTGGTTGTCGTACCAGCCGTTGGCGCCGTTGGAGGCACGCTCCATCATGAGGCCGGTCACGGACAGGCTGGCCGCGATGTCGGTCTGCGGCGGCAGCTTCTTGTTGAACTTCAGGCGGAAGTGGCCGGTGAAGGTGTAAGCCGGGGCGGTGACGTAGCGGCGCCCGGGCACGGCGGATATGCCCTGGGCCTCCAGCATCTCGGCGATGCCGTCGGCGGCATGCTCCACGCTGCCGATGCGGTACTCCGCGTAGCTGCCGTCGTCGGCGCCCCCGATCTTCGAGAAAGTGGCCGGGGCCGCACGCCAGCTGGTGTTGCCGGAGCGGTCGGTCACCTCGAACTCAAGCATGGCCGCGCCTTGGGAGGTGTCGAACCAGTCGGAGATGTCGGCCACGGTGTGGGCCTCGTCGCCCTCCCCCACCCACTGCGACTGGCCGCTGGCGTTCACGCGCAGGGTGAGCCCGGTCAGCTGGAAGCCGCTCGGCAGGCCATCGGCCAGCACCGCGCCCCAGGACACGTTCGGGTCGTCGCCGAACAGCGGCGTGTTGCCGTTGTTGCGCATGCCGTCGATGACGTAGGTGACCATCTCGCCCAAGGGCGCGTTCTGCTGGGTGCCCAGGGCCCCGCTGATGATGTTGCGGGCCCGCTTGTTCAGCCGCACGTCGAAGGTGGGCGCGGCGAAGCTCGAGGTGGTCTGGATGTTCTTCATCCACTGGTAGTCGTTGGAGTTGCCGTCCTTGTCGTAGCCGCGGTTGCCGAAGTTCACCGTGGCGTAGGTCTGCAGGCGCGCCCGGGCGTAGCCGCCCTCGCCGGTACCGTAGTTGGTGGTGTAGGGCATGGCCACCAGCAGGGTGTGGACGTCGGACTCGTCCTCGGGGGGCACGAAGTCGTCGCTTTCGGACTTGTTCGCAGCATCGGTGTGGGAGTACAGATGCTTGCCGTAGGGCATGTCGTCCTCGTGGATGTCCACGGTGATCTGGCCCGGACGGCCGCCGGTGGCGTAGGGAAGCTCGATGAGGCCGAAATCGGCCACGTTGGAGAAGTCCACCATGTCGATGGCGTTGATCTCCTCGTCGGTAAGCGCGGACACGTCGTAGACGAGCGCGCCGCCCTGCTTCGGCTTGCCGATGTAGACGGCGCCGGTCTCGCTGGCCGAGATGTTCTTGTTCTCTACGAACTGGCCCGAGCCGTTGCGCTTCCAGGTCAGCAGGTCCTCAAGCCGGATGCCCGAGGTGGAACCGGTGGCGGCGTCGAACATGAGCACGTAGTTGATGAAGTCGATCTCGGAGTCGCGGGTGTCGGAGTTGTTCTTCACCTGCACCTTGTACACGGCGTAGTTGTAGCGGTCCCACAGCACCGGGGTGGTGAGCGGGCGGTTGGACACGTCCCACTTCAGGTTCGTCTGGATGAAGGTGGCCCGCAGCACGTTCTGGGCACCGTCGGCGCGACGACGGCCCGGCTCCACTTCCGTGGGCTGCTGGGCGGCCACTTCCTCGCCGTCCTTGTTCACGTAGTACTGGTACTGGTAGCCCAAGAGGATGGTGGCGCCGGTGTTGTCGGGCACGGAACCGCCGGTGAAGCGCACCTCGCCGGTGAGGGTCTGGGCGCCGGCGCGCAGCTGGTATGACTGCTCGGAGCTGGTGGACTTGTAGCGCAGGTACCAGGTGCCGGACAGGCCCGTGGTGATGGGGCCGTCGGCGGCCGTCAGCTCCTCCACCGACAGCCAGGTCTTGCCGTCGCGGGAGAAGTCGTAGCGGTTGAGCGCGTCGGAGTTGGGGAAGAAGGCCAGGCGCTGGTGCTCGTTCTTCGTCTTGCCCGGCTGGGTGCCCTGCACCTTCTCCCACTCGGTCTCGTCCAGGGTCTCCTTCGAGCCCTTGGCGTCGAAGATGAGATAGGGGATGTCCATGCGGAAGATGACGGCCGCCTCGCGCCGGTCCTCCACGCTGTAGAAGCTGGGACGTCCCAGGTAGCCGCCGGAGCCCGGGATGTTCAGGTTGGGCTGCAGGCTCATCTCCACGCGTTCGGAGGTCTTGATCATCACCGTGTTGGTGGCGCCCTCCACGCGGGTGCCGTTGGCGATGTGCAGGTTCGGGTCCAGGTAGGTGTCCGGCAGCTTCTCCACGGAGGCGTACAGGGCGATGCCGCCGCCCAGGCGCGAGGCCTGGCTACGGTTCTTGGCGATGAACTGCGCGCCCGCCTCCGCATCCAGCAGCTGGTCGGGAGCCGGGTCGGAGTCATCGTAGCCGAGGATGGCGCCGTCGGCCGAAACTGCGTCGTCGGGCGCGGGGGCGTCGCTGCCGGGGTCGGGCTCGGGATCGTCCTCGCCGGCCTCGCCCTCCTCTTCGGGCTGCCCCTCCCCTTCGGGGGAAGCGGGCTCGACCTGCGGGGTGTCGGCGCCCTTCGCGAAGGCGGCCTTGCGTACGAAGCGCTGCGGGTAGGCCACCGCCGAGCCCTTGTGCACGCAGGTGGCCACCACGTCGAAGGCGGCGCTCACCGGCTTGTAGGTGTCGGGGTCGGGGGTGCCCGGCGTGGGGTCTTCCAGGTCCAGGGCGCTTTGGGCGTAGGGAGCGGCCACGTAGAAGCTGCGCTTCTCGCCGGCCAGCACGCGCCCGTCGTCGCCGGAGGTGGCAACCTGCACGCGGCCCGCGTCGTCCACCGTGTAGGGCAGAAGCTCCACGCCGGCCTGCTCGAAGGTGGCAGGGTCGGCGGGGTTCAGGGCGGCAACCTGGCTGTCGGACAGGCCGGTCACGTCGGCCACCAACACGCCGCCGGCTCCGGGCACGCCGATGAAGCTGTGGGCGCGGCGGAAGTCGTCGGACAGGTCGGCGGCGCCGTCCGCATCGTCGTTGGGGCGCACCGTGCCGTCGTCGTCGGCCACGTTGGCCATGAGCGTCTCCAGGGGCAGGCCGCGGCGGCCCTCCCAGTCGGCCGGGAACGACGCGCCCAGGGCGACGGCGCGCACGAAGGCCTGGGACTGGGAGCCTTCCACGGACACCGTGGCCACGGAGGTCAGGTACCCGGTGCCGTCGGCAGCCACGGGCGCGCCCACCGGCTCCAGCCCGACGGAGACGCCCGGGTCGATTTCGCTGTTCACCAGCGAGAACGTTCCAGCGGTAGCGCGAACCACGTCGCCGGTCAGCGGCTGGGGGTTGGGGTTGTCGTCCGTGGCGCGGGGCGTGTAGGAATGCACTTCGTAGCCGAAGGAAACCGCGGCCTGGGCCTCCTCGTCCGTCGTGCCCTGGAAGCCGAACTCCAGCAGCGGCAGCTCCGTTTCGGCGGAAAGCTTGCCCTCGTCGCCGTCGAAGCGCAGCAGCACGCGGCCGGAGACGCCGGAGGCGAGCGCGTCACCGTCCAGCTGCAGGTAGCGACCGTCATGCTCCTGCCATGCGCTCCAGCCCTCCGGAAGCTCCGGGGCGTAGAGCGCGACCCGGGAACCCTGGGCGGCAGCGGGCGCGTCCACGGTGCCCCGCAGCACGCGCCAGCGCTCCTCGGACAGCGTGGAGGACAGCTGCCCGTCGGCGTTCTCGTACAGGTAGGGGACGTCGAAGGAGAGCACGAGCCGGTCATCCTTGCGAGCGCCCGCTAGGTAACCGCCTTCCAGCAGGTCGGACAGGTTTCCAAGGCTCACTTCGGCCTGCAGACGAGTCGATTGCACCGCGAACTGGCCGTCGCCGGAAAGGGGTGCATCGAACAGCGAGAGGGAGGGCTGCAGATAGGCCGAGACGTCGTCGGTGCCGTCCGTGGCGGCGGGCAGCACGTCCTCGGCGTCCTGAAGGCCCTCGGGCAGCAGCGCCGCAGCGGCCGCGGCGATCTGCTCCTCGGTAGGCTGCGACGGGCCTTCGTCGGCGGGCTCATCCTCGGCGGCTTCGGGCTGGCTGTCGGAGGGGGAGTTCTCCTCAGCCTCGCCGGCCGCGTCGTCCGGCTGCGCCACTGCGTCCCCGTCGTCGGCGACGTCCGGTTCCTTCTCGTCGGCCGCGGGGTCGGCCGGCTGGGCGGCGTCCTGCTGGGCCTGCGGCGCGGCCGAGGCGGTGCCCAGGATGGGCCCGAGCCCCGTGGTGTCGAACATCGTGAACGCCAGCAAAAACGACATGACCACGGACAGGGCGCGCACCCACGGCTTGCGCCGGAAGGAGGGACCCTCGTCCAAGTAAGCCACCGCTTCCGACGGAGTCCCCTGCTGCGCCTCGGCTTCTATGGCAAGCCGTCCGCGAACCTCGGCGGCCGCCTCCGTTTCGTCGTTTCGCAAAGTACCCATACGCTCTCCCCACAGCCGATCTCGCGGGTTGCCCATGGCTTCGGGCATCCCGCTGCCTCGCTCTCTATGGAAGCCGCTCCGCCAGCGCGCAGCGGCCGATCCGCTTTTTAAACGCGCGCGAGTGCACGCACGAGGGTGCAAAACCCCAATAGTGCAGTGTATACCCTTTGTCACCTTTTCGTGGGAGAATTGTTACCTTTCACATTTTTGTTGCTTGAGCTGCGGTTATCTATGAGTGACATGATTAACGTTGCCAACGAGAGCCCCCGTGTGCCGCCACTCGCGCCGCCATCCGCACGGCCCCGCTACAGTGCACGGCGAAGGGGTTCTGCAGGATTTCGCGCAGAACCCCTTCGCCGTGCACTCCCCTTCCCGGCTTGCACGCGCAGGCAGTACGATGCAGCACCGGCCTCGGCCGCACGCCCGCGCCGGGCAAAAGGAAAGGGCGTCGGGAAGGCCCCGGCGCCCTTTTCGGCTTCCGCTTCGAAAGCGGCTCCTACACGGTGAACACGCCGCTCGAGATGCTGTAGATGATGCCGACGATGCCGACGACGATCACCAGCAGGCACAGGATCTTCTCGCCCTTGGTGAACAGAGACAGCAGGCTGCCCTTCTCGCCGGCCTGGCGACGGCCGACGACGAACAGCGGTATGCCGATCGCGTACACCGCTGCGGCGATCATCAGGTAGTTCAGGCCCGCCGAGTACACCAGGAACAAGGCAAAGATGGTGCCGATGACGCCGGTGGCAAGGCCGTAGCCCTTCGAGAACCGCGTGCCTTCGGGCCACTTCTCCTTGATAGCCACCTTCCACAGGAACAGGCAGCACATCAGGTAGCAGGGCATGGCCATGACCGACGTGATGGAGATCATGGTGTTCCAGGCGTTTCCGCTGGTGAAGTGGCACAGTATCAGAAGCGCCTGGATGATGATGGTCGTCCACAGAAGCGAGCAGGACGGCGAGCCCTTCCTGTTGGTCTCGGTGAAGCGCTTCGGAAAGATGCCGTCGCGGGAGGCGAACAGGGGCATCTGGCCCAGCATGATCATCCAGACCAGCCACGAGGACAGCACCGAGATGATGACGCCGACGTTGACCATGATGGCGCCCCAGGCCCCGAACTTCGCCTGCATGATGGCTGCCATGGACGGGTCGGACATGCCGGCTATCTCGCCCTGGCTGAACACGCCCAGCGGCAGCAGGGACACCAGCACGTACAGCACCAGGATGAACAGGTAGCCGATGGTGGTGGCCTTCGACACGTCGGACTGGCTCTTCGCCTCGCCCGAGATCACCACGGCGCCCTCGATGCCCAGGAACAGCCACAGCGTGACCAGCATGGTTCCGGACACCTGGCCCATGACGTCGCCGAAGTTGAAGCTGAGCGCGTGTCCGTCCTTGGCCACGCCCCAGAAGGCGTCCATGAAGGTGCCGAACTGGAAGATGGTGAGGATGAGCACGATGAAGATGAGCACCGGGACGATCTTGCCGATGGTGCCCACCACGTTCATGACGGCGCCGCTCTTGGCCCCGCGCAGGGCCAGCCACAGCATGAGCCACGTGATGACCGAGGCGCCGATGACGGAAGCCCAGTTGTTGCCGCTTCCGAAGACGCCGGGGAAGAAGTAGTTCATGGTGGACATGATGAGCACGCCGTAGGCCACCAGGGCGAAGCAGTTGCAGATCCAGTAGCCGTAGGCGATCAGAAAGCCCACAAACTTTCCGAACCCGCGCGACGCGTAGGTGTACAGGCCGTTCTTCAAATCGGGTTTCACCTGGGCAAGCACGCGGAACGTGTTCGCGATGAACCACATTCCGATGCCGGTGATGACCCAGGCGATGATCTGGCTGCCGGCAGATGCGCTTGCAGCCATGTTCTGGGGTAGATCGTAGATTCCGCCACCGACCATGGCCGAGATGACGACCGCGACAAGGCCTATGAGACCGACCTTCTTCGTTCCCGTCGACTTCTTGGATGGCGATGTGCTCGGGGTGCCGGAGCTCGTCATGGCCACCGACGTGGTGGGCGAGCTCTCCGCAGGAGCGCTTTGGGTGGCGGCTGTCGTGGTCTTAGCCATGAGAGCCTCCTAAAAGAGAATCGAGGGCCCGCGCTCGCCGTCGGCCGTGCGGAGAGGAGCCGTTCGGGGCCCCTTCCCGCCCAGCCTTCGCGAGAGCAGAGCCTACTTCAGTCCGGTCAGCGATTCGAACCCTTGGTCCTTCAGCCATTCGCTGATGGTCATGTGGTTCAGCTCGCCGAAGCCTCCCATCGGCACGGCGTCGCGGGCAAGCGTGACGTAGGGGCCGACGGTGATGGCGTTGCCGATCTGGTTGGGCTTCATCATCACGTAGTTGTAGGCGATGTAGGTGCGCTCGAACAGGACGCCGGAGTCGTTGCCGCACTCCACGACGGACCAGACGATCTCCTTGCGGCGCTGGTCCAGGAAGTTGACCAGGTCCTGCTCGCTATCGTTTTCCGTCCAGACGCCCGCGTCCTCGATGAACAGGTTGGCCGCGTAGTCCGGGTCGGTGGTCAGCGAGATGGCGATGAAGCACCACACGCCGTAGGCCTGCCCGTCGGCCAGCGGCTGGCCCTCCTTCGGGCGGTAGGCCGTGACGCCCTTGTTCGCGCAGATCACGTGCGCGCCGGGCGCGGGATGGTAGCGGCGGTCGGCGTCGGTGCCGAACAGCTCGATGCCGGCCTGGATGAGCGGCTTGGCGTCGAAGACCTTCAAGTCGGAGCCGTCGAACTGCTTCACCGTGAAGAGGGGCTCGATGGAGCCGTCCTTGATGCTGTCGTGAACGGCCAGGTCGTGGCCCCAGATCTGCCCCTGGATGCCGTTGAAGGAGCTGGCGGTCAGCATGTTGATCTGCCCGACGTAGGCGTCGGCGCATTCGGCCTTGTCGTAGGTGACGATTCCGTCGATGAGGGCGTCCTGGGTCTTGTCGACCGCGCCGCAGGACACCTTCAGCACGTTCACGTAGCCGTTGCCGTAGGCGCCCGGCATGCCGTAGCCGTCGCACCACTGGTCGTAGGGGCTGATGGCCGTGCGGTCGATGTGGGGGGTGCGCATCTTCTCATGCCGTCCCAGAGCCGTCGCCACCATCCTGTTGTCGCGTTTCTCCGAAGTCATAGCTCTGCCTTTCTCGCTGCTGACGCATGTCCTCGAGCGTGCATTCGAAGTCCCGAAACAGGAAAACGACCCGGATGGTTGCATGCTTCCCCGTCGGCCCTCTACTGAACGGCTCGCTTTCTGCCGCTTACTCTAGGGCGAGAAATACTCAACGATTAGCAGGTCGCACATCTGTTGTTCGCCAGATTCGTCCCCGAAATCCTCCCGTCACCTGCCGCCCAGGCGGGAGCCAAAGCCCCGGCGGCCCCTACGCCTCCATGGACCTGGGGATCGTGAAGTCCTACTTCGAACTGGGCTCAGGCCACGCGGCACTTTAAGGCATACCTGGTTGGGGTAGGGCGACGCCGCAACCATGCCATCATCCCCGTCCCCTCGACAGAGGCGCGCCGTAAGTCAGAACAGCGGGGTCATGCCGTTGCTGTTGGGCGGGACGGCTTCGGATGCGTCGGGGCGGGCGGCTTCTGAGGCGTCGCGCACGGCGAGCTCCACCGAGGAGCGGTCGGCTAGGCGCAGGTAGTCGGGGCCGAGCCACCGGGCAAGCTCGCCCGGGCGCAGCACCAGGGGCATGCGATGGTGCACTGGGGCCATCCAGCGGTTCGCCTCGGTGGTGACCATGGAGAAGCGGTCGCCCTTCCACATCCCTCCCACGAACGTGACCTGGCTGTTCGGCTCCGCGAACTCGAAGGAGCGCCTCACCGGACGGCCCGTGCGCGTCGAGGGCACGGTCTCGGTGGCGCTGGTCTCGAAGAACGAGCGCACGGGGATGATGCAGCGGCGGTGTTCCATGGAGTCGCGCCATATGGGCTTGCCCGCGCTCTCGATGCGCGTGTTGAACACCACCCCCGGCTTCCACGACTCCTCGAATCCCCAGCGCATCTGCCGCACCTGCAGGCCGGCGGGGACGAAGGGCGTGCAGCCCGCCTCTCCCCCGGGAACGATGAGCGGCACCACGGAATTCGGGAAGGCTGTCGTACCGACAGCCCGCGCCGGCCATTCCGCCGCAGCCGCGGGCCCCGAAACCTCGATCCGCATCACCAGGTCGAGCACCTCGTCGTAAGTCAGCACGACGCACTTCCTGCACATGGACGTTCACCCCTTTCGGCAAGATAGCCCGCTAGTAGCCCATGTCGTAGAGCTGGTCGTCTTCCAAGCCGAAGTAGTGGCCGAGCTCGTGGATGACGGTCTTGCCGATCTCTTCCACGATCTGCTCGCGACTTTGGAAGCAGCGCTCGTGGGGGCCCTTGAACACGGTGATGACGTCGGGGATGTCGTCGTCGTAGCCGTCGGCGCGCTCGACGATGGACAGGCCGTCGAACAGCCCCAGCAAATCGCCTGGCCCCGGTTCGTAGCCGTCGGGAGCGTCGGTGCCGCCAGCCCAGGGACCGTCCTCTTCGCCGTCCCATTCCTCGTTCCAGCCGCCGTCCCAGCCGTCGTCGTCCTCCGAATCGTCGTCGACGAGGCCCAGATGGTAGGCGCTCGGCTCTTCCTCCCAGGTCACAGCTACGTTTTCCAGCGCCTCCACGAACTGCTCGGGCATGGCGTCCAAGGCCTCCTGGATGGCGGCTTCGAACTCCTCGTCGGTCATACGGTACATGGCGTCTCCTTCGCCCGGGGCAGCGCGGCGCCCGGCACGGCATGGGCAGCGCGCGACCGCATGGGAATCGGCTTGCTTGCTGCCGTCTATCCTACCAGACGGCAGGCGGTCGCGAACCGGAAGGACGACCGGCACAGTGCACAACCGGAGGGTTTTGCGGCATTTTGCAGAAAACCCTCCGGTTGTGCACTGTCGCGCCACCCCCGACCGCCTCCAACCTGACAAACGACCTGTCCCCTTGTCAGCATGACAAGGGGACAGGTCGTTTGTCAGCACACCGTCGCGCTCTCGACGCCGATGCGCAATTCCGTTCAAGACGCGGCCTTCGGCTTGCGGTATAGTCCTCGGGTCAACCATGGAAGCGAAGGAGGAAGGGCGTGGCGGAACCGTTCGCGGCGGACGGCCCCTCGAGCGGCGCGGGCCGGTGCACCGTCGCGCCTGTTCCCTGCTTCGGGGGCGAGCGCCGCAGCTACTGCGGAATCTGCCAGCCCTTTCCCGCCCACTGCCACGACCACTTCGTCATCGGCCTCGTCAGCCAGGGGCGGCGGCAGCTCGTCTGCAACGACCGGCCCTTCGACCTGGGCCCGGACAGCTTGTTCGCCTTCGCGCCCGGCGACGTGCACAGCTGCCGGCAGCAGGGTGACCGGCCGTTCGCCTTCGAGAGCGTCACCGTCGCGCCCGAAGTGGCAGGCCCCGTGCGGTTCGCCGTCCCCCGCACCAACAACCCGCAGGCCGCCGCGCTCTTCGCCGAGATGCTGGGCGCCCTGGAAGCAGGCGACGACGGCTCCGCGCTGCACCTTCTGTCCGACCTGCTGAAGCTACTGGCCCAAGGCGCAAGCCCCGCGGAAAGCGGCATAGCGGCCCTCCCCTGCGGGCCTTCCGCGAAACCGGGGCGCACGGCAGGGCCGAAGGGGTCGCCTGAGCCGGCACGCACCGGGCGCTCCGCCGAGGAAAAGGCGAACGCGAACGGCCTCGGCCAGACCCCCGGCGCCGCATCGCCCTCGGACGCATCGGCGCAGCGCCTGTTCCTCCGCTTCCGCGAGGATCCCGCGGTTCCCGTGCGCTTGGACCGAACCGCCGCGAGCGAGAAGCTTTCGACCTCGGCGCTCATCCGCGCCTACC
Source organism: Eggerthellaceae bacterium (assembly GCA_048242115.1). GTDB lineage: Bacteria > Actinomycetota > Coriobacteriia > Coriobacteriales > Eggerthellaceae > Xiamenia. The sequence goes on along the minus strand of DBFAWQ010000051.1, from coordinate 2,772 downwards.
GCAGGCGCTTCCATATCACGCCCATGCAGCATCTGGTCTCCATGCGCGTGGAGCAGGCGTGCCGCTTGCTTTCGGAGGGGCGCACCGCGGCGGAAACGGCGACGTGCTGCGGATTCGCCGACCAGGCGCATCTGACCCGCGAGTTCAAGCGGCGGCTGGGCATCACCCCGGGACGCTACCGGAGGCAGGCAGGCGCCGATGCGCGAACGGCCCCGCACGCAACCGTCCAGCGCGGCGGTTCGCAGGGTCGTGACGCGGAAGGGAGTCCGTGAAACCCGTGAAGTACCATCTGATAGCCCTGTTCACCGTGTTCGTCTGGGGAATCACCTTCGTCTCCACCAAGGTGCTGCTGGCCGACTTCTCGCCCCTGTGGATCTTGGCCCTGCGCTTCGCGGTGGGGCTTTGCGTGCTGTGCGTGCTGAGGCCCCGACGGCTGCGTCTGGCTAAGCGGCGTCACGAGCTCTTGTTCGCCGCCGCGGGAGCCACGGGCATCGCCGCCTACTACCTGTTGGAAAACGTGGCCCTCGTGTTCGCCACCGCCACGGCCGTGGGCGTCATCGTAGCCGCGTCCCCCCTGTTCACCGCATTGCTGCAGGCGGCCCGCGGCGACCGGAGCGCCCTGAGCGCCCGCTTCCTCGCGGGGTTCGCCATGGCCATGGCCGGCCTGGTGATCGTGGGGCTGGGCAGCACGGGCGCGGGCTCCGAAGGGGCTGCGGGCGGAATCGCGGCAACCGCGGCAGCAACGGTTGCCGCGGGCGGGCCAGGCGCGCCAATCGAGGCAACCGGAAGCTTCGACGCCCTTTCCCTGCTCGGCTACCTGCTGGCCCTGGCGGCCGCCCTAGTGTGGGCCGTCTATTCCCTGCTGGTGAAGCGCATCGCCGACCTGGGTTACGAGACGATAGCCTCTACGAAGCGCACCTTCGTCTGGGGGCTCGCCTTCATCGCCATGGCCACGGCGGCCTTCGGGGGCCCACTGCCGCCCGCAAGCGCGTTCGCCGACCCGGTCAACCTGGGAAACCTGCTGTTCCTGGGCGCCATCGCCTCGGCCGCCTGCTTCGTCACCTGGGGTGTTGCGGTGAAGCGGCTGGGGGCCGTCACCTCCACCACCTACATCTACCTGGTCCCCGCCATCACCGCCGCAGCTTCCATCGCCGTGCTGGGCGAGCCGCTGACCGCCCCCATCGTCGGAGGCATAGCCCTCACCATCGCCGGCCTGGTGGTGTCCCAGCGCCCGTAGCCCCCACGCGGCGGCAACCGCACAGTGCATAAGCGAGGGGTTCTGCGCAAAATTCCGCGAAACCCTTCACTTGTGCACTGCCAATCGCACCGAAAGGATCGCTATACCCCACCATCCGATTCCCGAAGCTTGTCTCGCCCTACGCGACGATGTCGATGGGGTCGCCCGGGGCTATGCGGCCGCCAGCCACCACCTTGCAGAAGACGCCTTCGCGGGGCATGATGCAGTCGCCCACCTGGTGGTAGATGGCGCAATGGGCGTGGCACTGCTTGCCGATCTGGGTGAGCTCCAGCACCGCGTCGCCCGAGCGGAAGCGCGTCCCCACGGGCAGGCTCTTCAGGTCGAAGCCCTCCACGATGATGTTCTCGCCGAACGCCCCGTTGCCCACCTGGGCCCCGCGCGCTTTGAAGCCCTCGATTTGCTCGTAGGAAAGCAGGCTCACCTGTCGGTGCCACTGGCCCGCGTGCGCGTCGCCTTCGATCCCCCAATCGGGGCGCAGCTCGACGGAATCCGCCTCGGACTTCTGGATACCCTTGACGTTACTGGTGCAGACGGCTTTGACGATGCCCATGTTGCACCCTCCTTCGCTAAAGAGTCGATATGCCGTGCGCCACTTCGGCATACCCGGTGCAACAACAGGCGGAAAGCCCGCGACCGCTGCACGACGGCCCGCGGGGTGGATCGATGGCGCGCGAGCATTATACACGCCCGAGGCTAATTGCGCCACCCCATCCGAAAGGGCGGCCGAAGGGACGCCGCCATGCGGAAGCGACGCATCCGAGGACGGCACAGTGCACAAGTGAAGGGTTTTCCGCGAAATCCCGCGAAACCCTTCACTTGTGCACTGCCGCCCAACCGCAAAGGGGGGCGAAAAAGTTGCTTGACAACCCTGGAAACTTCCCTATTCTAATCCCTATCAAATTACTAGGTATTAGCGAAGGGCTCATGCCCGGCGAGTCCGAGAAGAGAGCAGGAGCGTCCCATGCAGCAAATCTACCTGGACCATGCCGCCACCACCCCGGTGCGGCCGGAAGTGCTGGAGGCCATGCTGCCGCACTTCGGCGAGCGGTTCGGCAACCCCTCCTCCATCTACCCCTTGGGGCAGGACGCCTCCGACGCCGTCGCCCAGGCGCGCGAGGATCTGGCGGCCGTCATCGGAGCCTCCCCGCGCGAGGTGTTCTTCACCAGCGGCGGCACCGAGTCCGACAACTGGGCCCTCAAGGGGTTCGCCCGCGCCAACGCCGCCAAGGGGCGCCATATCGTCACCAGCGCCATCGAGCACCATGCGGTGCTGCACGCCTGCCAAGCCCTGGAGCGGGAGGGATTCGAGGTCACCTACCTGCCCGTGGACGAGCACGGCCTGGTGCGCCCGGACGACCTGCGGCAGGCCATGCGACCCGACACCACGCTGGTGTCCGTTATGTTCGCGAACAACGAGATCGGCAGCATCCAGCCCGTCGCCGAGCTGGCGGCCATCGCCCACGAGCACGGCGCCGCCTTCCACACCGACGCGGTGCAGGCCTTCGGCCACGAGC
>DBFAWQ010000050.1:0-3462 GCA_048242115.1 Eggerthellaceae bacterium | reverse complement strand
GTATAATGGGACCATCAAAAAAAGAGAAATTCACCGGCCCCACGGAAGCCATGGACAGGTGAATTTCCGAAGCTTTTAAGGAGGTGGTGTCTTATGTACAAATAAAAAGAGCGGCAATCTGCTGGCACAGATTAACCGCTCATTTGCAATATGTACGCTATCAAAATATCATGTATCGCTTGTTTGGTCAAGCAGGAAGGAAAATTATATGTATCATTATTACTATGTCAACAACAATCAGACGTTAAATCCTGGCCTTCATCATGAAGTCCATACAAAAGAGCATGCTGAACAGCTTGGCATCCGTAGCGCACAGTATGTGGGCTACTTTGAAAGCGAGGTTGAGGCAGTGGCTCATGCGAAGAAAATCTATCTCGATGCGGACGGTTGTGCAATCTGCTGTCCTAAGGCACACAGGGGGTAATCGTATGGCTCGTTCTTCTCATCATGTCGTTCACAATCCCAATGGTGGCTAGGATGTAAAACGTGGCGGAGCTCAACGCTCCAGTGGCCACTATTCCACTAAGGAGCAGGCAGTAAATGCCGGAAGACAAATCAGCCGAAACCAAGGCACCGAGTTTGTCATTCATGGGCTGGATGGTCGTATTCAGTCGGCGGATAGCCATGGAGGGGACCCTCATCCGCCGAAAGGCTGATTTGGATAAAACACTGGTCTCCAAAGGCTCCATGGAGTCTATAAGGAGAAAAGTGGGTAAACTGCTTGCCGACCATAAGGCTAAGTTAAGACAAAGGGCATCCATGCTTTGAAAATCAAGGCTTTTTCCGTTTGTCGTTATTATACCGTAATGGCATACGCAGGCGACGTTCCTGCTGGCCGCAGGCGCGGACGTGGTCACGGTCCAGCATAGGCTCGGCCATGCTTCGGGATCAACGACGGTGAACATGTACGCCCATCCCCTGCGCGAGAACGACATCCTTTCGGCCCGCACCATGGCGGAGCTTCTTTCGCGCGAACAGTAAAGCGGCCCAGCTTCTAAAAGGACCCCGGCTCCTACGGGAACCGGGGTCCTCACCTGTCTGTTCTCCCTATTGAGAAACGCGCATTGTGCCAGGTGACCAAAGGATTATGAGTCCTCTGCTCCACCGTTGAGCTATGGGCACGGCTTCGCTGCGAACAGCCTTGCTATTGTAGCGTTATTTCCCCCGCGTCACAACGTAGGTTTTATGGATACGGGGGTTACGCGAGAAATCCTCCGGAATGGTCTCGGGCGTGATGTCGCGCAGGCGCACACCGTACTTCGCCAGGGCCTGCTCGTCGGGCTTGAACGTGCGCAGGTTGCAGGAGAAGATGGCCTGGCCGCCCTCCGCCAGAAGCCGCGATACGCCGATGAGCAGCTCCACGTGGTCGCGCTGCACGTCCCAGGTGCGGTTGCCCATGGCCTTGGAGTTCGAGAAGGTGGGCACGTCCACGAAGATGAGGTCGAAGCGGCGCGGGGAACGGCGGCACTCGGTGATCCACGCCATGGCGTCGGCGCGCTCGAAGGAGTGCTCCGGGCCCTCAAGCCCGTTGAGCTCCATGTTGCGGCGCGCCCAGTCCAGGTAGGTCTGGGACAGATCCACGGTCACCGTCTCCGCCGCCCCGCCTGCCGCCGCATGGACCGTGGCGGATCCCGTGTAGGCGAACAGGTTCAGGAAGCGCTTGCCTGCAGCATGGGTCTGGATGTGCTCGCGCACGGGACGATGGTCCAGGAACAGCCCCGTGTCCAGGTATCCGCGCAGGTCGACCTCGAAGAGCAGGCCGCCCTCCCCCACCACGGTGACGTAGGGCCGGCCTCCCGCCTCTCCGTACTGGCGGCCGCCCGCATCCCGCAAGCGCGTCTTGGCGAACACGTGGTCGGGCCGCACTCCCATAACGACGGGCGCCAGTGCCAGCACGTCCCGGAAGCGCCGCGCCGCCTTGGCCGGGTCCACCGACTTGGGAGGGGCGTACTCGGCGATGTGCAGGTAGGTGTTGCCCTCGGCATGGTCGGCGCCCTGGTACAGGTCGATGGCAACGGCGTACTCCGGCAGGTCGGCATCGTAGACGCGGTAGCAGGAGACTCCCTCGCGAACCGCCCACTTCCGCCGCGCCTTCGCCACCTTCCGCAGACGGCTGGCGAACTGCTCGGAGGCCTCCTCCAGCACCTCCACGGGATGCTCTGCCCCGCCGGCGTTGTCGGGGACCATGATGGTGCAGCCGCTCTTCGGCGCCTCCTCGAACAGGGACAGCGCGGTCTCCATGCGCCCGCGGCCCAACCGCACCTCCTCCGAGGGCTGGCGGCCGAAGCGCTCGGCAAGCGCGGAGGCGAACCCCGCCGCCGCGAAGACGGACCCCTCCGGGGCCAGGGCGGCGGTGCGGGCGAACGATGCCAGCTCCGACTGGGCGCGGGCGGCCGATTCCCCTCGCTCCAGGCGCGACAGGTCGCAAGCCACCACCACGGTAGCCGACTTCGCATTGGAAAGCACCTGGTCCAAGGCCTCGTCGGCACTCTCGCCGTCGCCGAGCACGATGCTCGCCGCGCCCTTGACGCCGGCCCGGGCTATGCGCTCGCGGCCGCGTGCGATGGCCGGGGACGATGCGGACAGCCCCACGATGGGCGCCCGCGCAGGGTCGGGCTTCCCGTCGGCTTGGGCCACGCTGCGTGCCAGACCGCGCTCGAAGCGCCCGTCCGCCTCGTCGAGCAGCTCGCCCCACACGTCCCCGTCGAAGGCGCCCCAGCCGAAGAAGCCCCACTTCCGCCGCGTGAGCCCGGGGGCGGCGTCGGTCAGCGCGCAGGCCGCCTCCACCACTACGGCCCCGTCGGCGCAGGCCGGGTCCGCAAGCCCCCATCCCTCGCCGCAGCGCTCCCCCCACCGGGCCAACGCCAGCAGGCTCGCCGCCACCCCGCAGGCGAGCACGTCGTCCTGGCTGGCGTCCTCCTCCAGGTAGTCGCGATGGAAGAGCGAGCGTCCCGCCAAGTCCAGGGAAAGCGTGGCCTTCCGGTCGCGCACCCGCACGTCCACCAGGGCATCCGGGTCGTCCTTGCTCACAACCGGGCGCGCAAGCCCCTCGCCCACCAGCCGGTCGCAGACGGCGTCCTTCACCCGCAGGGCCGTGAAGTGGTCGTTTCGAAGCGCGTCGTTCGTCCCGCTGGCCCGCACCTTCAACGTGCAGCCGGGAGCAAGCACCGATTCCCACGGCGCCGAGACGGCGCCTTGGTAGAGCGCGTCGGCGTCCGCGGCGTCCACCCGCGCCACCACCACGGTCACCCGCGAGGCCAGCCGCGACCACAGGCATGCGGCCATGGCCGTGCGCGCGGTGCCCGAAAAGGACACGCCCCCGGACAGCGGGCGCAGGCCCTTGGCGCCCAGCGTTCTCAGCTCATCGGCAAGCTGCCCCTCCATTCCGGAGAGGCAGCTGGCGAAGAGCTCGTAGGTTTCGGCGGGCACTCTAGTCCTCCAGGTAGTCTTTCAGCTTGCTCG
>DBFAWQ010000049.1:0-3990 GCA_048242115.1 Eggerthellaceae bacterium | reverse complement strand
GTGCATGCGCCCTACAGCTGCGTGGTGACGACCTCCGCGTTCAGGCCGACCGAGCGCAGGGCGTCGATGATGGCCTGCTTGTGCTGCGCTCCGAAGGCCTCCACGGTCACCCGCAGCTCCACCGCGGCGTTGCGGTTGGTGGAGACGAACTGGTTGTGGTCCAGGCGGATGACGTTGCCGTTGGCCTCCGCGATGGTCTTCGCCACCAGCAGCAGCTGCCCCGGACGATCCGGCAGAAGGACGCTCACGGTGAACACGCGGTCGCGCTGGATGAGGCCGTGCTGTACCACGGAGGACAGCGTGATGACGTCCATGTTGCCGCCCGAGAGCACGCAGGCCACGTTCTTCCCGGCGATGTCGAGGTGCTTGAGCGCCGCCACGGACAGAAGGCCCGAGTTCTCCACGATCATCTTGTGGTTCTCCACCATGTCCAGAAACGCCCCGATGAGCTCCTCGTCGTCCACGCACACGATCTCGTCCACGTTGTCGCGGATGTAGGGGAACACCGCATCCCCCGGCTCCTGGACCGCGGTGCCGTCGGCGATGGTGGATACGGAGGGAAGCTTCACCACGCGCCCCGCTTCGAGCGACGCCTTCATGCAAGCAGCCCCCGCGGGCTCCACCCCCACCACGCGGATGCGCGGGTTCAGAAGCTTCGCCAGCGTGGAAACGCCTGCGGCCAAACCGCCGCCCCCGATGGGCACCACGATCACGTCTATGAGGGGCTGCTCCTGCACGATCTCCATGGCGATGGTGCCCTGGCCCGTGGCCACCGCCAGGTCGTTGAAGGGGTGCACCATGGTCAGCCCCTCCTCGTCGGCCAGGCGGCAGGCAGCCTCGTAGGCCTCGTCGTAGACCTCTCCCGTGAGCACCACCTCGGCGCCCAGGGCTCGGGTGCGCTCCACCTTTATATAGGGCGTGGTGACCGGCATGCAGATGACCGCCCGCACCCCGAAGCGCTTCGCCGCGTAGGCCACGCCCTGGGCATGGTTGCCGGCGCTGGCCGTCACCAGGCCCCGGGAGCGCTCCTCCTCGGAGAGGGTTGATATCTTGTAGTAGGCCCCGCGGACCTTGTAGGCGCCGGTGCGCTGCAGGTTCTCGGGCTTAAGGTACACGTTCGCGCCGGTTTGCTCGCTGTAGAAGGGGCTGTAGACCAGCTTGGTCTCCAGCGTCACCTCCCGAACCCGTGCCGCCGCCTCGGTGTACGCCTCTCGCGTGAGCATTGTGAAACCTCGTCCCTTCGTTCTTGCGCGGAATGGTGTTTTGGTATTCTAGCACGTGAAACGATGCCGAATCGGGAAAGGAAGCGCTTCATGAAGAGCATTCAAACCAGCAACGCCCCCGCAGCCATCGGCCCCTACGTGCAGGCGAACCTGGCCTTCGGACGCCTGTACACCTCGGGCCAGATAGCCATCGATCCCGCTACGGGCAAGCTGGTGGAAGGGGGCATCCGGGCCCAGACCGCCCGGGTGATGGCGAACATCGAAGCTATTCTAAGGGAGGCGGGCAGCAGCTGGGACCACGTGGTGAAGACCACCTGCTTCCTCACCGACATGGGCGATTTCGAGGCCTTCAACGCGGAGTACGCAAAGAGCTTCGGAGACGTGCTTCCGGCCCGCTCCTGCGTGGCTGTGGCGGCGCTTCCGAAGGGAGCGCTCGTGGAGGTGGAGGTCGTCGCCATGCTGGACGAGATCTAGCAGGGCGCCCCCGGGCTCCGCAGCGGGCGTACCCGCAGGCCGCAGCGGCCCGTCGGCCCCGTCGCCCCCGGCACCGCTCAGCCCCCCGAACGCGAAACGGGGCCCCGAGGACACGTCGCCCTCGGGGCCCCGCCGCATTTCCGCAGGAGCTCCGCCCTAGTCCGCCGCGCCTCCCGCAGCACCCCCGCCGGGGGTGCCCACGCCCGCATGGGCCAGGTCGAAGTTCGTCAGCAGCAGCTCCGCCTCCCGGGCGATGCTGTCGCGCTTGCGGGGCTCGGGGATCTCGCCGGACCCTTCCGTAAACACGAGCTCGCCGTCCACCGCGTCCACGTCCACGATCGAGCCGGCCGTCCACTTCCCCTCCAGGATCTCCTCGGAAAGAGGGTCCTCCAAAAGACGCTGGATAGCGCGGCGCAAGGGGCGCGCGCCGAAGGTGGTGTCGGTTCCCTCCTTGGCGATGAGGCGGCAGGCCGCGTCGGTCAGGTTGATGGACATGTTCTGGGCGATCATGCGGTCGCGCAGGTCGGCCACCATGAGGTCCACGATTCTGACGATCTGGTCCTCGGTGAGGGACTTGAACACGATGATCTCGTCGATGCGGTTCAAAAACTCGGGTCTGAACAGCTTCTTCATCTCCGCCATCACGCGGCTTTGGATCTCCTTGTCCGAAAGCCCGCTATGCTCCTGGGCCGAGAACCCCAGCGCGTTGGGCTGCGCGATCTCGCGGGCGCCCACGTTGGAGGTCATGATGATGACCGTGTTGCGGAAATCCACGGTGCGGCCCTGGGCGTCGGTGAGACGTCCCTCCTCCAGGATCTGCAGCAGGATGTTGAACACGTCGGGATGCGCCTTCTCGATCTCGTCGAACAGCACCACCGAATAGGGGCGCTGGCGCACGGCCTTCGTGAGCTGGCCGCCCTCGTCGAAGCCCACGTAGCCCGGCGGGCTGCCGATCAGGCGCGACACCGTGTGCTTCTCCATGTACTCGGACATGTCGAAGGAGATGAGCGCGCCCTCCGAGTTGAAGAGGAACTCCGCGAGCGCCTTCGAGAGCTCGGTCTTGCCCACGCCCGAGGGGCCCAGGAAGATGAACGAGCCGGCGGGCCGCTTGGGGTCCTTCAGCCCTGCGCGGCTGCGGCGAATGGCCTTCGAGAGCGCCGTCACCGCCTCGTCCTGGCCGATGACGCGCTCGTGCAGCACGCCCTCCATGCGCAGCAGCTTCTCGGTCTCTGCCTCGGTGAGGTTGGAGACGGGCACGCCGGTGGTCATGGACACCACGTCGGCGATATCCTGGACCGTGACCTGCTGGACCGTCTTGGCGGAGTCCTCCTCCCACTGCTTCTCGGCCTGGGCCCGCTGCTCCTTCAGGCCCGTTTCCTGGTCGCGCAGCACGGCGGCCTGCTCGAAGTCCTGGGCGGCGATGGCCGCGTCCTTCTGCTGGCGCACCTCGCGCAGCTTGTCGTCCAGCTCGCGCAGCTCCTTGGGCAGCGTCATGTTGCGGATGCGCATGCGGGCGCCGGCCTCGTCCAGCACGTCGATGGCCTTGTCGGGCAGGTAGCGGTCCTGGATGTAGCGGTCGGCCAGGGTGACGGCGGCGTGCAGCGCCTCGTCGGTGAAGTGCACCTGGTGATGGGCCTCGTAGCGGTCGCGCAGGCCCTCCATGATGCGCACGGCCTGCTCCTCGGTGGGCTCGCCCACGGTGATGGGCTGGAAGCGGCGCTCCAGGGCGGAGTCCTTCTCCAGGTGCTTGCGGTACTCCTCCAGGGTGGTGGCGCCGATGACCTGGATCTCGCCGCGCGACAGAGGCGGCTTCAAGATGGCGGCCGCATCGATGGATCCCTCGGCCGAGCCGGCTCCGATGAGCGTGTGCATCTCGTCGATGAACAGGATGACGTCTCCGGCGTCCTGCACCTCCTTGATGCACTTCTTCAGCCGCTCCTCGAACTCGCCGCGGTACTTGCTGCCGGCCACGAGCGCCGACACGTCGAGCGTGACCAGGCGCTTGCCCCGCAGGATGTCGGGCACCTGGTTCGACACGATGAGCTGGGCCAGGCCTTCGGCCACTGCGGTCTTTCCCACCCCGGGCTCGCCGATGATGAGCGGGTTGTTCTTCTGGCGGCGCGACAGGATCTGCATGACGCGCTCGATCTCGCCGGCGCGCCCGATGACCGGGTCGAGCTTGCCCTCGCGGGCCTTGGCCGTGAGGTCGGTGCCGAACTCCTTGAGCATGCTGTCGGGCACCGATCCGCCGTCGAAGGGGTTGCGCCCAGCGTAGACGGGGCTCTGCCCCACC
>DBFAWQ010000048.1:0-15590 GCA_048242115.1 Eggerthellaceae bacterium | reverse complement strand
TCGATCCAGAACGCCGCCTTCACCGTGCCGTGGGGCTACCTGGGGCTTTCCCTACTGATGGTCGTGGTGGCCATGGTGCTGTCGGTGGCCTGGGGCCTGCACCTGTGCCGAAGCCGCAACATCGTGGAGGCCCTGAGGATGGAGTAGGAGCTACAGCCTCGCCAAAAAGCCGCGGCCTGCCCCTCCCTTCCAGGAATGGGCAGGCCGCTTGCTCTTCGCCTTGCAGCGCGCCCCTAGTCCAGCTGCACCTCGTAGGCGCCGGGGGTGCCGGTGACCGTGTAGGTGCGGGTGACGCCGTCCACCGTGACGGTGCCCTCCGCATGGCCGTCGGCGATGTCTTCGGTGATGTCCACGGCCTCGCCGTTCTTCGCCACCAGCTGCACGGTGCCGTCGTCGCCCTCCACCACCATGGCGTCGTTTTCGCCCATGTACACGTAGAAGCCGGACTCCTCCACCGTGACGTCCTCGCCGGCCAGCCCGGCGTCATCGCCGTTCGCGTAGGCCACATCGTCGATATCGCCCGTGGCGGTGACCACCACCTCGCCGATCCGCTCGTCCTCGGTGTCCAGGGCCTTCACGGTGATGTCCACCGGCTGCCCGTCGACGGTCATCGTGAAATGCTCCACCCAGGTCTCGCCCGTGGCGGCGTAGCAGACGCCGTTCGTGACGACGAACACGCTGAGCAGGGCCGCTACGGTGACGGTGGCGTACTTGAGCGCCAGAGGGGCGCGCTTCGATTTCTCCATGGTGATGTCCTTTGCCTTTCCCAGCACGCGCTCCGGGGCACGGACCTGGTCCATCATGGCGCGGTAGGCCGCTTTGTTACTCATCTTCCCATGCCTCCTTCAGCTGCTGCTTCATAATCTTCCTCGCTCGCGCAAGACGGGTGCGGACCGTGGGCTCGTGCATCTGCAGGATGCCCGCGATCTCGGCGGTGCTGTAGTCCTCGAAGTAGAACAGGTGCACCACGATACGGCATTTCTCCGGCAGGGTGGCCAGGGCCTCGTAGAGCCGCTGGCTTTTCGGCGCTTCGAACTGCGGCGGCGGGGCAGGGGGCGCCATGTCGTCGGTGACCTCGCCCAACGCCACCCGCCGCTTCCACAACGTCCGCCACAGGCTTGCGCACTCGTTGGCGGTCACGCGGATGAGCCAGGGCTTTATCCGCTGCGGCGACAGGTCCTCGGGCGGCTTCGCGTACAACTTCAAAAACACCGTCTGCACGATGTCCTCGGCGTCGGCCGGCTGGCGGGTCTGGTTCAGCGCGATGCGGTACACCATGTCGCCGAACCGATCCACGATGTCGCGAAACTGCCGATTGTCCACCCGTACGCCCATGCCCTTCCCGCGCTTTCGCGACCCGCGACCCGCATCCTGCGAGCTACGCCGCATCCGTATGCCGCGACCGCATCTCGCATCCCGCGCCCCGCACCCCGCGACCCGCAACCCGCAACTTGCAATCCACATTCCGCAATCCGCATCCCGCGACCCGCGATCCGCAGCTTGCTGCTTGCGATCCACATTCCGCAATCCGCGATCCGCGACTTGCGACTTGCCGCTTGCATCCCCCGACCCGCGTCCTGTGACTTGCTGCCTGCAATCCGTGACCTGCGTTCCGCACCCCGCGCCCCGCGACTTGCTGCTTACATGCCGCGACCCGCGTCCTGCGTTCTCGCTTGCGTTCGCTCGATTTCCCTACATCTCTCGAAGGCCTTCAACAGTAATACGCCCGAACCCGCCGGAATGTGCGATTCCCGGCGAAAAAACTTCGATTCGTATTTTTGCCGCGCATTTGCATGTTTCGCTTGATGCCTCCCTCGCGTGTCTCGTTCCGTTCGACTATGACGCCATCCCACGCACTTCCTTCGATTATGGCTCCGGCCGTACATTTCGTCCGGTTATGGCAGCGGCCCACGCACTTCGTCCGGCTATGGCACATTTTCGCCCGCAAAGTTGCGCGAGCGACGGTTATGGCACCGGGTTTTTCGCTTTCGGAGAGTTGAGGTCTAGCCTCGATTTCAAATTCCCAGTTCAAAGGCTTGACGCCCAAACGAGTTGATTGCCAAAACCGAACGAAATGTATGAGACGGTGCCAAAACCGGCGCTCGCGTAAATTGAGGCTCGTTTTTCTGCCATAACCGAACGAAGTGCACGGACTGATGCCATAACCGAACGAAGTGCGCGGACTGATGCCATAGCCGAACAAAGTGCGGAAATAGGCGACAAACCCGGGATTCGCCCATTGGCCGCCTTTGCCTTCGCGGGTTTGAAGAAGGTTGAGCTTCGCAATTTCTTCAGCGTTGTCGGTCCTTTGTCAAGGTGCGGAAGGGGTGCGGGGGCAATGCTACAATATCCGGGCGAAACGGCGCGGCGTGCTTGCCGCTGGGCTGCCCGGTTCGGCGTGCTTGCCGCCCATCTGCTCGATTCGGACCGCCGCTCGGTGCCGCCGTCCTGCGTCGGAGGGGCATGCTTCGCCGCCGCGCTGCGACGGGCATAGGCTCCGCTTACGCGTTGCGGTGGCTGCGAGTTCCGTCGGCGTCATCCGCGTTATTGTTCGATCGAAAGGACCCAAGGTCTATGCAGAATGCATCATCTCTCCGCTTCTCCGAGCGGCTTATCGCCCGGCACGACTGGGTCGCCGTGGCCGTGCTTTTGGCCATCGGCTTCGTCACCGGCTCATTCGTCGACTACGACCTGTCGTTGGCGCTGTACGACCCGGCCAACATGTACGGCCAGGTGCTTGCCATGTACGGGATGCTGCCGCTGGCCATGACCTTCGCCATGGCGGGCGCGCTGTACTTCAAGTGCATCGACCGGCGCCAGGGTACGGCGCGCACGGCGGTGCTGGGGGCCATGGGCGTCATCATGAACCTGGGGGCGCTCTACGCCTGCGCCCACGAGCCCATCCTCGGCGACGGCGAGCCCCAGTACGCGGCTTTCCTGGTGCACGTGGTGGTGGCGGCGGCTACGGACGTGGTGGTGCTGCGGGCGGTGCGCGGTGCGTCGCGGAAGGCCATCCTGCGCTATGCGTGCCTGTGCACCTTCGTGCTGGCGCTTGAGATCCTGCTGGTCAACGTGGTGTTGAAGAATCTGTGGGGGCGCCCGCGCATGCGCATGATAGCCGTCACCCCCGACGCCGCCTTCCAGCCGTGGTGGGTGGTCGGCTCCGATATGAAGCAGCAGCTGGTGGCTGCGGGCATCGACAAGGAGGAGTTCAGGTCGTTCCCCAGCGGACACTCCGCCTCGGCCGCCTGCGCCATGCTGTTCGCCGCGCTGCCGGCCGTGAAGTCCCAGTGGCTGGCACGCCGCGAGCTCTTCTTCTGGATTCCCGCCGCGTTCATGCTGGCCGTGTGCTTCTCGCGCATCTTCGCGGGGGCCCATTTCCTCACCGACGTGTGCGCAGGCGCCGGCATCACCTTCGGCAGCTTCATGCTGGGCGTGTGGCTGTTCTATCGGAATCGGGTGTCGGTGGGGCAACAGGAAACCCCCGAACGGCCGCGCGGCGCCCACGTCCGGGCTTGAGCCGCTAGACTGGGCGGCGCCTGCGGCTGGCAAGGCCGAGAGTGCGGTGAAGGTGCGCTAAGGAGGAATCTCAATGGCCGATAAGCAGAAAAGCGCCGGTTTGGGACCGAACCGGTTCGAAGCGGTGGTGTTCGATTTGGACGGCACGCTGCTGGACACGCTGGCCGACCTGGTGCTGCTGACGAACTCCACGCTGGCCGAGTTCGGCTTCCCCGAGCGCACCGCCGACGAGATCCACTCCTTCGTGGGCAACGGCGTGCGCCCGCTCATCGAGCAGGCGGTTCCCGAGGGCACTCCGGGTGCGACGGTGGATGCGGTCATGGACCGGTGGAAGTCGCTGTACAGCGTATTGGGAAACAAACTGACCAGGCCCTATCCCGGTATTTCCGAGCTGGTGGCAGATTTGGGCGCCCGCGGCGTGAAGGTGGGCGTGCTATCGAACAAGTTCGAGCAGGGCGTCATCGACTGCGTGGGGGAGTACCTGCCGGGGCTCTTCGCGGTGGTGCACGGTGAGCGTCCAGGTATCCCGCGCAAGCCCGACCCCCAGGGGCTGCTGTCGGTCTTCGCCGAGCTGGGCGCCGACCCTGCCCGCAGCGCCTACGTGGGCGACTCCCCGACCGACATCCTGTGCGCCCAGCGCGCCGGCGTCTTCTCCGTCGGCGTAGGCTGGGGCTACCACCAACCCGACGAGCTGCGCGCCGCCGCGGCCGACGCCGTGGTGGACCACGCGCTTGATATCCTCGCGCTGAATAGCGACGGCCTGTAGGGAGCAGCTTGCATTGGACGCACGCCGCAGCTGGCTCCTCTGCAGCCCCTTTTTCCGTGAAGCGCGCCATTTGATGCTACAATAGGCGCCGCTGCAACGGGATTGCCCGCCGCAGCTTCTCGCCAACGTGCCTCCGTAGCTCAGGGGATAGAGCACTGCTCTCCTAAAGCAGGTGTCGACGGTTCGAATCCGCCCGGGGGCACCACTTGTTTCTCTCTGCGTCCCCTACAGCTGGTCTGTGTCCAGCACTATGGTGAAGGGGCCGTCGTTGATCAGGCTCACCGCCATGTTCGCGCCGAAGCGTCCGGTCTCGACTACGGGTACCTCTTCCCGCGCGCGCCGCACGAACCATTCGTAGAGACGTTCTGCCTGGTCGGGAGCACCGGCGTCCGTGAACGAGGGGCGGTTTCCCTTGCGGCACGACGCGTACAGCGTGAACTGCGACACTACCAGCAGCTGCCCTCCCACGTCGGACAGCGACAGGTTCGTCTTGCCGTCCGCGTCCTCGAAGATGCGCAGCCGCACCAGCTTCGAGAGCAGTTTCTCCGCCGTGCGCTCGTCATCGTCGTGCCCCACCCCCAAAAGCACCAGCAGCCCGCCCTCGATGGCGCCCACCACCTGGCCGTCCACCCGAACCGCCGCCTCCGAAACCCGCTGCACCACTGCCCGCATACGCGCTCCCTTCCTTCGAAGCCGGCTGCCAACCTTTGGTCCCATCTGCCTATCGACCCTCCGGGCGCACCTGCCCGCCAATCCTCGGACCTTGTCTGCCTCTGTCTGCCGCCCCTGCATCTGTCGAGGTCTGACTGCCGGCTTACTCGACCGTCCCGATCCAGCTTGCCTCGCTCGGCCCATCCGCCGCCCTCCCCGTCCAAGCCCGTTCCGTCCTCTCCATCATGCTTCGCACCCAGACCGAGCCGTAACCTTGTCGCCCTGTGCTGCGTGCCCTGCGCCGTCTTATGATAGCAAGCCCGGGACGGATTCGGCACCTGCGATGGGGTTTGGTGAACGGCGAAGGTCCTCTCGAGAAGGTCCCCGACGATCTGCTGGGATGGCGAAGAAAGGCAGCCATCCTTTTGCGGAAGGCTGCGAAAAGGCTGCTGCTAAGTTCTTGAGGAAAAGAGGTCGGCTTGTCGCAATCGGGCTGCCTGATCGCTGTCAGAATAAACGAACGGGAAGCATGCATTTCTGTTTGAGCAAGGTGCGCGGTGCGGATAAACCCCTGTCATCTCCCTGCAAGGTCGTGCTGGTACCATAGGGTGCGGGGAGGGGAGGCCTTCGGGAAACCGTCGGGAAGGAAAACACCGCGGTCCCCTCCGTGGGTTGAGGGCTTTCCGCGGTTTCGGCATCCAGGGGGGATGGATTATGGGCGTCGTGCTTGCTCCGCTGTGGGCGGTTTCGTTTTACCGTCGAGCCTCGAACAGGGTCGTGCGGCAGATGCTGGACTCCGTGCAATCGGTCGACTGCGACGAAGTGGCCGATTGCATGAGCGCTAAACCAACGGAGCGCGAGGTGGAGAAATTGCGCGAAGCTTATTGCGGCGTTCTTTCCGATTCGGTATCTCTCTGCGTCGCGGATGCGTCCTTGCGCCTACGTGCGGCAGACATTGCCTGCGAAGTCTCATCCGTGGGATTCCCCCCTGGCTCCTTCGGCCGGTTGGGCGATGGCTCCTTCTGCCCAACGCCGGCTTGCGTTGTCGTGGCGATGGGTGCGCGCCTGCCCGTTCACTTCCTCGTCGAGCTTGCTTGCGAGTTGGCGGGTTCGTACCGAAAAGACTCACGTGACGTTCGCGGTATGGTTGAGCGCAATGCCGTGCTGACATTGGACCAGCTCTGTCGGTATCTGGACGACGCCAGCAACATGCGAGGCTCGAAGGGGGCGAGGAAAGCGGTCCCGTATGTGATCGAAGGGTCGGGATCGCCCATGGAGACGACGCTGTTCACTCTTTTGTGCCTCGGCATTCGTCTCGGAGGTGCTGGTCTTCCGAAGCCCGAGATGAACGCGCGAATCGACCTTCCTCCAGAGCAAAGGGTCTCCACCGGTAGGAGCTTTCTCAAGGCAGATATGCTGTGGCGCGACAGGCGTCTGATCCTGGAATACGATAGCGACTGGGCCCACGGCAACTCCCGTTCCCTTAATCGGGATGCGACTCGCAGAAATGCTTTGCAAGATTTGGGCTATACGGTCGTCACTGTTACCAGGGAGCAGGTTTTCAACTGGGAATCCTTCTGCGCTCTGGTTTCCCAGATTGGGAAGAGACTCGGAAAGGCCGACAGGGCGAAATGCGATTGGAGTTCGAAACGCTTCCAAGTTTGGAGGGATCTCACGAATCCTGCGCGTTTCGGGTCTTCGCTATGAGCGATGCCGCTTGCTGTGGCGCGGTTGGTTCGAATGCCGGCCTTGAAGGTCGAAGACTACGCGGGGTCCGCTCGGTTCTCGGGGCTGCTTGGTAGGTTGCCGCTTGATTTTCGGCTTGTCTTTCCATGCGCCAATCCCGAAGGAGCTGAAGCCGTGTTCCCCGCGCCAACCCCGAAGCGGCTGAAGCCGTGCGGTTTCGACCGTTTTCGGTCTCCCTTTCGCGCCCTTTCTCTTGGGACGCTATCTGCGTGGGTGTATGCATAAGTACCCGCTTCGGCGCAGGCTTCTGCATTTGTGCCCGCTTTGGCGCAAGCTTCTACATTTCGTTCGGCTTTGGCAGAAAATCGAGCTCAAAAATACGCGAACGCCGGTTTTGGCATGGACCTCTGCATTTCGTTCGGCTTTGGCAACGATGGTCGAGGGCTGGCGTCTTTCTGAACTGGTGTTTCTTCGGGACCGGCGGCGGGAGGGCTTATGGAGCCTGCGAAACGGGTGCCATATCCGTCGCTTGTGTGATTCGAAGGGCGGAAACGTGCCAGAACCGAACGAAGTGCAAGGGTTGGTGCCAGAACCGAACGAAGTGCAAGGGTTGGTGCCATAACCGAACGAAGTGCAAGGGGGTCGGCAAGGCGGGGGTCGACAGGGTAGGCGCGTCGGGGTTGTCTTGTGGGTGAGGCCACCTGGCGGATGCGGGGCGGGAGCTGGTGTGTTTTGGGGATTCGACGGGGGGCTTAGGCCGGCGCGTAGCGCAGGGACGGCCCCATGCGGCGGGTGGCGCAGGGGCAGTCCTACGCAGGTGGGTGGTGCAGGTCCAGTCCTATGCGGCGGGTGGCGCGGGACCAGCCCCACGCGGGCGCACAGCGCAGGTCCAGCCCTACGCGGGCGGGTGGCGCGGGACCAGCCCTACGCGGGCGGGTGGCGCGGGACCAGGTAGAGGGCGGCTATGGCTACGGTCAGCAGCATGAGGGGGAAGCCGCGCTTGAAGTACTGGGCGAAGGTGATCTCGTGGCCCTGCTTCTTGGAGATGTCGGCCAGCACCACGTTAGCGCTGGCGCCGATGATGGTGCCGTTGCCGCCCAGGCAGGCGCCCAGCGACACGGCCCACCACAGCGGGGTCGCGTCCATCCCGTCGGCCTGCATGACCAGCAGGATGGGAATCATCGTTGCCACGAACGGGATGTTGTCCAGGAAGCTGGAAACGACGGCCGAACCGAACAGCAACACCAGCATGGTGACGAAGACGTTGCCTCCCGTGGCGTTTACCAGGGCGTTCGCCAGCATCGCTATAACGCCGGTCTCGGCCATGGCCCCTACCACGATGAACAGCCCTGCGAAGAACGTGAGGGTGGTCCACTCGACGCCGGCCAGAGCCTGCTCGATGTCGGTGCGCGAGAGCACCAAGATCACCACCGCGGCCGCCAGGGCGACCACGCAGGACTCGATGCCCAGGGCGCCGTGCAGCATGAAACCTACCACCACCAGGGCGATCATGGCGATGCTCAGACGCATGAGCGAACGGTCCTTGATGTAGCTTCGCTCGTCCAGCGTCATAACGTTCTCCCGGTGACGCTGGTCGACGACCATCTTTCGTCCGTACATGAGGTAGAAAACCCCCAGCAGAGCCGCCAGGATCACAATCACGGCCGGCGCGTCCACTTCCACGAAGTCCAAGAACGAGAACCCTGCCGCCGAGCCGATCATGATGTTGGGGGGATCTCCGATGAGCGTCGCGGTGCCTCCGATATTGGAGGCCATGATCTCGGTGAGGAAGAAGGGCACAGGGTCAACGTCCAGCATGCGGCAAACCGTTATGGTCATGGGCCCGATTAGAAGCACGGTGGTCACATTGTCCAAGAAAGCCGAGAGCATGGCCGTGAGCAGCACGAACAGCAGCATGATGCGCCACGGGTCGCCCTTCGCCAGCCGCGCGCATTTCACGGCCAGGTACTCGAACAGCCCCGAGAGCTTCACCACCGACACGAACAGCATCATGCCGAAAAGCACGCCCAGGGTGTTGAAGTCGACATGGGCCATAGCGGTCTTCAGGGGCATGATTCCCAGGGCCAGCACCAGCACCGCGCCCAGGATTGCAGCCGACGATCGATGTACCTTCTCGGTCATGACGGCGAGCATTACTGCCGCGAAGATACAGACGGAGAGTATCTGGGGGACGGCCATGGTCTCTTCTGCCGCCTTTCGTGGTCGGACGTCGTGGTTGTGCGGGTGCCCGCGCCTTCGCCGTTTGTGGGGGAGTCCGCAACGTGGCGGCGAAGTGGCTTGGTATTGTACTAGAATAAGCATGCGAAAGAACGGCTAATGATATGCAACGGCGTAAAAGTTGAGGTCATGCGGAGCAAATTGAACATTCGCCAGCGAATAACCACCCCCTTGCACGGCTTGGGCATGGTGCTGCTGTTCGTGGTGTGCCTGCTCCTGCTTCTGTGGATGCTCATCATCGTCGTGCGCATCGTGGTAGGGTAGCGGCCGGTTATGTGGCAGCGATTCACCCTCTACGACCTGCGGGTCATCGGCCATTACCTGGGCGTTTTGGTGCTGTTCTCCACGCTTGCCCTGTTGGTGCCCTTGGCGACGGCCATCCTGTGCCGCGAATGGGTTCCGGCAAGCCATTATCTGTTCACCATCGGCGTCTCGTTATGCCTGGGATCGCTTTTGCGCTTTCTGTGCATCGACCCGACCGGCCTGAACCGCCAGCAGGCCATGGTGGTCACGGGCTTCGCTTGGATCGTGCTGGCCTTCGTGGCCAGCATCCCGCTGTACCTGTCCGGTCAGTACGTGAGCTATCTGGACGCCCTGTTCGACGGCGTGTCCGGCATCACCACCACCGGGGCCAGCATCATCACCGATTTGGACCACCTCTCCAACGCCGACAACATGTGGCGTTTCATGATGCACCTGGTGGGAGGCTTGGGGCTCATCGTGGTGGCCCTGTCCTTCGGGCTGTTCGGGAAGAAGTCGGGGGCCAGCCTGTACATGTCGGAAGGGCGCAGCGAGCACATCGTGCCCAACATCGTGCAGACCACCCAGTTCATCGCGAAGCTGTCCGTGGGCGTCATCTTCGTGGCCACCTTCGTGCTGACGCTTCTGTGCCTGTTCGCGGGCATGAGCTTGCCGCGTGCCGGGCTGCAGTCGCTGTGGCTTGCCATCTCCGGCTTCATGACCGGCGGCTTCGCCCCTATGAGCGAAAGCGTGCTGTACTACCACTCCTTCGCCATCGAGTTCGTGCTCATGGTGCTCATGGTGGGCGGCTCGGTGAACTTCGTGCTGTATGCGGAAATCTGGCGCGGGCGGCTGGACTCGTTCTTCAAGGACATCGAGATCCGCACCATGGTCATCTGGCTGGCCATCATGACCCTCGTGTTCGCGGCGTCGCTTACCGCCACCGCCGAGTTCGACAGCCTGCCGGCCATGATGCGCCGCGGCCTGTTCATGCTGATCTCGGCCTTCTCCACCACGGGATTCCAGAACATCACGTCCAACCAGCTGGTGACGGCCTTCTCGTCGGGGGCTTTCCTGGTGGTTGCGCTGCTGATGGCCGTGGGCGGCAGCGCCGGGTCCACCACCGGCGGCATCAAGTTCGCGCGCATCGGGTTCATCTTCAAGTCTATCGTCGCCACCATCAAGGAGAACATCGCGCCCGATTCGGCGCGGGTGGTGGTGGATTACAACCATGTGGGGCGGCGCATCCTCACGCCCGAGACGGTGAAGGGGGCCACCACCATCTTCGTCTTGTACTCCCTCACCTACCTGGTCGGCGCCATCGCGGGCATCGCGCACGGTTACGACGCCATCCAGTCCATCTTCGAATCGGTGGCCATGGCCAGCAACGGGGGCCTGTCCGCGGGGCTGGTGTCGTCGGGCATGCCGCCCACCCTGGAGGTTTTCTACATCTTCGAGATGTGGGCCGGCCGTCTGGAGTTCGTGACGTTTCTAGCCCTCATCGTGCAGATCGTGGTGTCGCTTGACCCGCGCCGTTGGAGGAAGCGCTCATGACGGGCCGCGGGGAAGCCAAGGGGTGCGTTGCGCGGAAGCGGTGCGCGGGGGGCATGCGTGCGGTAGCGCTGCTATGGGTGCTGCTTGCTGGGGCGTTGGCCGCGGGGATGGCCGGCTGCGCGTTGTTCCAAGTGGAAGCCGCGTTCGCCGTATCGCCGAGCGGGGATGCGCCGGCGGCCGACGCGACGTCCGGGGCCGAAGGCTCCGAAGGGGAAGCAGCCGGTGAACCCGATGCAGGCGCGGGGGCTGACGGCGCTGCGCCGGCGGACGGCGATGATGCTGCGGCTGCGCAGAGCGACGAGGGTTCCTCCGAGGACGGAAGCGTGCCCGAGGGCGACGGCGAAGGGGGAGCGGCCGACGGTTCCCAAGGCGCGGGCGGCACGGCCGTGGAGCTGGACCCGGAGCTTGCCGAAGAGAATCTGGTGAACCCCCAGCAGCTTCCGGACAGCTCTTTCATCTACGACACGTCCATCGCCGATCTCAGCGATGCCGACGCTTACTACGACGGCCAGACGGTGCAGGTCATCGGCGAGGCCATCGGCGACAACCTGCGGGCGAGCCTCGGCGGTCGTCAGCGCTGGATCACCCTGTCCTCCAACGACGATGCCTCCACCATCGCGGTTATCATGTCCGCCGAGGCCGCCTCGCGCATCGACACCTTCGGCGCCTACAACGTTCGCGGCACGCTCGTGCAGGTTCGCGGCGTCTTCAACCTGGTGTGCGCTCAGCACGAGGGCGTTTCCGACCTCCATGCGGAAGTGGTGAACATCGTGGAGAAGGGCGAGCGCTTCGAAGACGAGTTCAAGCTGGAGAGCTTCATTCCGGGCGCCGTGGCGGTGGTGGTGGGCCTGTTCATGATGGGCCTGTTCTACTTCCTTCGCGAAAGGCGGCGCTAGATGGTCGGGAACGAACGCCCGGCGGGGAAGGGGATGCAGGACGCTTCGGCGACTGAAGAGGGCGAGCGCTTCGTCGGGCAGGTGGTCAAGCTGGACCGCGGCTTTCCCCTGGTGCGGCTGCTGGACGACCCCGAGGGGCGTCCGCCCATTCGCTGCGAGCATGCGATTTCCCTGGTCAAGGGCCAGGATTACCGTGCCGTGGTGGGGGACTACGTGGAAGTGCTCGTGCCTTTTGGCCACGACAAGGGCATCATCGAGGCCGTCCGCCCGCGCACCCGCGCCTTCGTGCGCAAGGACCCCACCGAGCGGGCCATCCCCCAGGTGCTGGCGGCGAACTTCGACCGGGTGATCGTGGCCCAGCCCTTGGCCGACGTGAACGTGCGCCGGCTGGAACGCGAGCTGGTGCTGGCCTACGAGACCGGCGCCGATGTGACCGTGGTGCTGACCAAGGCCGACCTCGCCGAAAGCGACCAGCAGGTACGTCAGGTGCGCGAGCGGGTCCAGGGGCTGGCCGGCCCCGACGTGCAGACGCTCGTGGTGTCCGCGGCCGACCCCGAAAGCGTGCAACAGGTGCGCCGGCTCATCCCCGAAGGCACCACGGCGGTGCTGATCGGCAAGAGCGGCGTGGGGAAGTCGAGCCTGGTGAACATGCTGGTGGGAAGCCATATCCAGGAAACCACCCCCGTGCGCGAGGACGGCAAGGGGCGCCACACCACCGTCAGCCGCGAGATGGTGCACGTGCCCGGCGGCGGCTACGTGGTGGACATGCCCGGCGTGCGCGGCCTGGGGCTGTGGAACGCCGACGAGGGCATCGGGGCCGCCTTCGCCGACGTGGAGGCTTTGGCGCAGCAGTGCCGGTTCCGCGACTGCAAGCATGGCGACGAGCCGGGCTGCGCCGTGCGGGCCGCCGTGGAGTCGGGGGAGCTCTCTCCCGAGCGGTTCGCCTCCTACCAGGCCCTTCGACGGGAAACGGCCGTGCTGGCCGACCGCCGCGAAGAGGCACGCCGCGCCCGGGGCGAGAAGGCCAGCGACAAGCGCACCAACGCCGCCGCCCGAACCAGCCGCAAACGCCGCCGCTAACGGGTGTCCGCTTCGGGGCGCATGGTTGAAAAGCTTCTCGTGCGACGCACGACAGACTTTTCGACCATAGAGGCTGACCTGGGGAAACAGTGAATATTACCAGGTCATATCCGTGTTTTCCTCGTGGTCGAAAAGCTTCTCGTGCGATGCGCGACGGGTTCTTCGAACGCCGTTCGCTGGAAGGTGCGTTCCTGGCGGCTGATTCGGGGGTGGCTTTTCCGGCGGAATGCGCTATGATGGCCGAACATATTACTTCCGAGCATGACGGGGGCGACATACGAGGAAGATAAACGTTTCCTAGAGAAAGGGACCTTGATGACGTTTATCATCGTACTGGCGGCCACCGTCGCCGCTTGCTTCGCGCTCCGCAATCCCCTTCATAAATGGCCTGTGGCCTTCTACGTGCTCGCCGTGGCGGTGGACGTGGTGTTCGCGTTCGGCACCTTCGGAATGCTCCCCCGCAGCGTCTGGATGCCCATGCTGGTACTGGTGCAGAAGTGCATGGTGGCCTTGGCGCTGTTCGTGGTGGTCATGTTCATCGGCTGCTTCAGCAAGGAGTCGAAGGTGGGGCGCTGGCTGCGCCCCGTCCGCGCCGAGCTCTCCATCGTCGCATGCATCCTGGCTTGCGGGCATATGGCCGTCTATCTGGCATCTTACCTGCCGCGGCTTGCGATGGGCGGCCTTGGCGGCAACGTGCTTGCGTCGCTGGTGCTTGCGTTGGTGCTGCTGGTGCTGTTGCTGGTGCTGGGCATCACGTCGTTCCAGGCGGTGAAGAAGCACATGCGCACCGACACCTGGAAGCGCCTGCAGAAGTTCGCCTACCTGTTCTTCGGGCTGGTCTACGTGCATCTGGTACTGATGCTGCTGCCCTCGGCGCTGGCCGGCGGCGCGGCGGCCCAGACGACGGTGGGCATCTACACGGTGGTGTTCGGCGGCTACGCGGTGGCCCGTATCGCGCGGGCGCTGGCAGATAAGCGCGCCGAGGCTGCGGAAGGCGCGCCGGCTGCGGCCGCCGTGGCCTTCGACGAGGAGGCGGCTGTTTCGGCCTAAGGCTGCGATTGCAGCTGCAAGCTGCTTTTCTGCTGCATAAGATGGGAACGCCCCCGGAAGCGACGGCTTTCCGGGGGCGTCTCGTTTGCGCGGATTCGGTGCGGCCCGATGTGGCCTAGCGCTGCTTCACCACCAATACGTCGCAGTCCATGTTGCGCACCAGGAAGGTGGACACGCTGCCGACGAAGGCGTACTTGATGTTTGAGAGCCCCCGTTCGCCGCAGATGACCAGGTCGGGGTGAGTCGGCTCGATCAGCTGTGCGGCCAGGGTCTCGTTGATGCGCCCGGCGGCCACGCGGAAATCGACCGAGGGGATGTTGGGATTGGCCTCCGCGTTGGCGAAGACGTCGGCCAGCTCCTCCCGGATGCGCTTCTTGCAGTCGTTGCACAGCGCTTCGAAGTTCACGCCCGACGCCTCGTAGGGAACGGAATCGACCACGTGACCGAAGACCAGGTCGGCGCGGTTGTTCGCAGCTATGGCGATAGCCCGTTCGGCGACGGCTTTCTGAGCGGCCGACCCGTCCAGGGCTGCGAAGACGATGCGGTAGCGTTGGGCCATGATGGTCTCCTATCCTCGTGCGGTGCCGCTGCGCAGATGCTGCCCACATTGTAGCACTGTCCCTGTCGTGCGGCGCCGACCGCCCCGGGTCGTTGCCAAGCTGAACGAAGCTGCCTGCTAGGTTCGCGCGTGGCAGCGCGGAGCCTTCTGCGTGCTCTTGCAGTCGGGGGGGGGCGGCTCTTTTCCGGTGCGGTGACTTTGTCGTTTGCCGTCGGCCTCGGCGTTTTCGGTGGCTGGTGTGGGATTTCTGCTACCATGGGCAAGTTAGCGATTTTGCGGGATTCTGCGGGGTAAGGAGCGCCGATCATGATCAACCAACGTATGTTCAACCTGGGCGACGAGCCGAGCACCATTCGCGAGCTGTTCGCCTACGGGATGGCGCGGAAGGCCCAGATCGGCGATGATGCGGTGTTCGACTTCAGCATCGGCAACCCCAGCGTGCCGGCGCCCGAGGCGGTGCGCGAGTCGGTGCTGCGCTGGATGGAAACCGACCCGGTGGCGCTGCACGGCTACACCCCGGCGGCCGGCGACCCGTCCGTGCGCCAGGCGGTGGCCGACCACATCCGGCGGATCCACGGCGTGCCCGCCACGGCCGGCAACGTGTACCTGACGGCGGGTGCGGCGGCGGCGTTGGCCATCTCCATCAGCGCCGTTACCGAGCCGGGCGACGAGGTCATCGTCATCTCTCCCTACTTCCCCGAGTACGCCGTGTGGGTGGAAACGGCCCGCTGCAAGCTGGTGGAGGTGCCGGCCACCCAGCCCGACTTCCAGCTGGACATCGACGCCATCGCCGCGGCCATCACGCCGCGCACGAGCGCCATCATCATAAACTCGCCGAACAACCCGGTGGGCGCGGTGTATTCCCGCCAGAACCTGGAGGCGTTGGCGGCCATGCTGGCGGAAAAGGAGGCCGAGCTGGGGCGCAAGGTCTACGTCATCGCCGACGAGCCCTACCGCCTGATCACCTACGGGAGCGAGGTGCCCTTCGTGCCCTCCGTGTGGCCGCGCACCATCGTGTGCTACTCGTTCAGCAAGTGCCTGAGCCTGCCCGGCGAGCGCATCGGCTACGTGTACGTGTCCGACCTGGCCGACGACGCGGCGGAGGTGTCCACGGCGGTGGCCGGCGCGGGCCGTGCGCTGGGCTTCATCTGCGCTCCGGTGCTGTTCCAGCACGTGATGGCCGACTGCCTGGACGAGCCCGCGGACGTGGCGTCCTACGCCGAGAACCGCGCGCTGCTGACCGAGGGGCTGGCGAATCTGGGTTACGAGTTCGTGGAGCCGGAAGGCGCCTTCTACCTGTGGGTTCGCGCCCTGGAGCCCGATGCCCAGGCCTTCAGCGACCGCGCCAAGG
>DBFAWQ010000047.1:0-4167 GCA_048242115.1 Eggerthellaceae bacterium | reverse complement strand
AGCCAGAAGCGCAAGCGTAATTTCCGCCACGAGACCGAGGTGGCCGCATCCGACCGCCGGGTTATCGCCCGCAACCTCGGGCTTCGCTAGACAAGGAGTGAGTGAGATATGCCTCGTGTAAAGCGCGCAGTTAATGCGAAGAAGAAGCGCCGTACCGTCCTTTCGCGTGCCAAGGGCTACTATGGCGCGAAATCCCGCTCCTACCGTGCGGCGAAGGAGCAGGTGCAGCACTCGCTGCAGTACATGTACCGCGACCGCCGCAACAAGAAGCGCGAGATCCGTCGCCTGTGGATCGCCCGCATCAACGCCGGCGCCCGTCAAAACGGCCTGTCCTACTCCGTGTTCATGAACGGCCTCAAGAAGGCCGGCGTGGTGTTGGACCGCAAGGTGCTCTCCGACATGGCCATCAACGACCCCGCGGCCTTCGCGGCCTTGGTCGAGGTGGCGAAGAAGGCCCTGTAAGCCGCCTCTTCCGTTTCCTGCGAAACGAACGAGCGGAACGAAGGCGCCCGTCGCTTGCATGCGACGGGCGCCTTGCTTTTTCCAGACGAACCGGCGATGCAAAGACGAAGGGACCCCGGATCAGCTTGCCAGAGGTTCGGCTTCGTCGAAGGTGCCCGTCATAAAGCGGCCGAGGTAGCTGCGCGCAGCGGCCTGGACGTTGCCCGAGAAGCCGGCGAGCACCTCTATGCCGCGGCTTTCCAGGGCCGCTTTTGCCGCAGGGTCGATCTGGAAGACCAAAAGCGTATCCACCCCGAGCGCCTCCAAGATCTGGGGCCACGAGCTTTCGGGGGGAAGGGGACCGGAATAGTTCTGGCTGCGCACGATGATGCCGCGCTCGACGGTGTAGCACATAAAGCCCGCAAGCGACGAATGCGACTCGCATACGTCGAGTCCCGCGTTTGCAACGGCGATCATCATGGCCGCCCCCCCTTCCCCAAGGCAATGAGCCTATTGTTAGGGAAGAGGAGGGGTTGCGCACCTTAAAACCTGCAAACGGCGCCGACTTTCCCTGTATGGCGCAGCAGGGGGAGTAGAAAGGATGGGCCGTCTAGGATCGGCTGCGCCTCCTGGCGAGGTCGGCGCGATGGGCGCGTCCCGGCTTCAGGTCGGCGTTGCCCCGCGCAGTCGCCCTGCTCTTGGCTGCGTCCGGTTTGGGGTTGCGGCCGGCGGAGCCTTTTGCCGCCCCTGACCCGGATCTTCGGGGGGCGCAGTCGCGCTTGGGGGACGAGGCGGTCTTCGGCTCCTTTCGCTTTGCCGAGGACCGGTTGCCGGTCGCCTCCTGCTTCGACCGCTCGCGAGCGGCCTGCTTCTTCTGCTCACGGCTGGCGAGCTCCCGCTTGGCCTGCTGTATCTCCGGATCCTTTCTGTCCTGAGCCCGCTGGGCCTTCGCCTTGGCCTCCTCGATGGCCCCGGCCATATCGAAGGAGTTTAGCGCAAGCGGCTTCAGGGGCTTGCGGGTCAGCCTCTCTATCGCCTTCAGGTCGTCCTCGGACTCGGGCGTGACGAACGATACGGAGAAGCCCTCGTGGCCTGCACGGCCGGTTCTGCCGATGCGGTGCACATAGTCCTCCGGCTGCGATGGAAGGTCGTAGTTCACCACGTAGGAGACCCCGTCCACGTCTATCCCGCGCGCCAGAACGTCGGTGGCGACGATGATGTCGGTCTTCCCCTGGGCGAAGTTGTCCAAGGCGCGGCGGCGTTGGTTTTGGCTGCGGTCCGAATGGATGGCCTCGGCCGAGAAGCCGGCACGTTTCAAGCGCCGGCATGTGGAGTCGGCGCGCGAGCGCGTGCGGGCGAACACGATGACGCGCTCGGCCCCCTTTTCGGCGAGAAGCGCCTTGATGAGCGCGGGTTTCACATCCTGCGGGGTGCGGATGAGGTACTGGTCGATGGTGTCGGCCGTCTCCCCCCGCTTGGCGATCTCCACGACGGCCGGCTCGTCGAGGATGGAATCGGCCGTCTTCGCGATGGCCTTGTCGATGGTCGCCGAGAACAGCAGCGTCTGGCGATTCGCGGGGGTTGCATCCACGATGCGCTTCACCGACGGCCAAAATCCCATGTCGAGCATGCGGTCGGCCTCGTCGAGCACGAGCACGCGGACGGAGGAGAGGGAAACGGCGCGCTGGTTCATAAGGTCGATAAGCCGCCCCGGCGTTGCTACCAGGACATCGACCCCCTTGCGGATCGCGGCTATCTGGGGCTCCAGGGACACGCCGCCCACCACGCAGCCCACGCGATGGTGGGTGTGGCGGCCTACGACCTCCGCTACCTCGAAGATCTGCTGCGCAAGCTCGCGGGTGGGGGTGACGACGAGCATGAGGGGCCCCTCCCCCTTGCTCCCGTGGCCGAGGCGGTCCATGGCCGGCAGCGAGAACGCGGCCGTCTTTCCGGTACCGGTCTTCGCGGCGGCGACGATGTCCCTCCCTTCGATCACCAGGGGGATGGCCTGCTTCTGCACGGGTGTGGGATCTTCGTAGCCAAGGTCGTCCACGGCCTTCAGCGCAAGAGGGGAAAGGGATAGGTCGGCAAAGCTCACAGGTTCCTCGATTCGTTCTGTTCGTCTTGACTGTCGTGCTGGCCGGGGATGCCTAGCGTATATGGGCCGGCTTGCCCCCGAAGTAGAAGTTGGCGAAATGCCGCCGGAGTACGGGATCGTCTTCGCTGCGTTGCTCGCAGGCGAGGGCGAGGCTTCTGGAGACCACGTCCCGTGCGGCGTTCGGCCGTGCGAGGTAGCTTCCGTTCACCAGCATCGCCCGGGTGCTCTCGGGGCTGACCGAGACATGCCGCAACGTGTCCAAAAGCTCGCGCGGGGTGGTGACGTGGAGCGCGGCGCCCAGGGACGTGAGCAGGTTGACGTTCACCTTCTCCTGACCGTAAGCGCGCCCTAGCAGGACCATGGGCGAATGGGAGCACAGGCACTCGGTTACCGTGAGACCGCCGGATTTGCAGATAATGAGGTCGCTCGCGTTCATGAGGGCGGCCATCTCGTCCACGTACTCCAGAACGGTCGCGTTGCCCACGCCGAGCTCGTTAAGGCTCGTGCGCAGGTGCTCGGCGTACTCGCGGTCCTTTCCCGCCACCAGGACGAAGTGCAAGGTATCCTCCATGGTGCGCATGTAGGGGATGACCTGGTCGATCGCCGAGCGGAAATGCACGTAGGGGCGGGGGAGGTACGCGCCGGCCAGGACGAGCACCACGCGCTTGTCGAGCGGAAGCCCAAGCGATGTGCGCGTCCGCCTCGTGTCGTAGGGCCGTCTGAAGTCGTCGCGGGTGGGAATCCCCGTGATGGCGATCCGGTTGTCGGGCACGCGGCGGGGCCGCAGTGTCTCGGCCATGGACTCGCTGGCGACGCAGAACAGGTCGGTGGAGAGATGGGGCCACAGCCCCTCGGTCTCGTAGTCCGTCGGCACGCTCACGATGGGGAATTCCTGTCTGGTGAGCATGCGGGCCGAAACGCTTGCGTTGGCGGCGGTGATGTGCGTGCAGATGATGGCGGCGGGCTTGACCTTGCGCACGTATTCCGTGAACGGGGAGTACATCGCGTGCGACCATATGGTCCCGCCACCCCACAGCAGGCGCCCCGTGAAGGTGTAACGCCAGGTAAGGTCGTAGAAGGGCCTGGTCGCACCAGTGAAAAGCGAAGCGGTTCTGTTCCCGTCGAAGACGATCCGGCCGAAATCGAGGATGTCGAGCACCTTCACGGTGCACCGGTCGAGCAGCTCGTCGGCCTTGTCGCTGCCGGTGGTGGTGGAAAGCCCCTGCCTGCGTTCCGACTGCATGTTCTCCAATGCCTGGGCCACGGCCTGCGCCGCACTTCGGTGCCCCGAGCCGACGGAGGCGTGAACCACCAGGACGACCGGGCCGTCGGCCTCCTCGTCCTGGGAAGCGCCATCTCCGCAAAGCGCTTGGGAGCGGGCAAGCGCGCCCGAATCGGAGACGCGGGCGTCGTCGGACGCACTCGGGTTGGCGGGTGCCTGTGTTTCGTTTTCTGCCATGCGGTACAGTATATAGTGCGACGTTTGCGGGAGAATCCGGGTGGCGACGAACCTGCCGAAACGCCATGAAACGAAAAATGGCAGGCTCCCTCTGCCTGCCATAGCGGTTGTGGTGCCCCCAACGAGAATCGAACTCGTGTCTCAGCCTTGAAAGGGCCGCGTCCTGACC
>DBFAWQ010000046.1:0-7369 GCA_048242115.1 Eggerthellaceae bacterium | reverse complement strand
CCCACCTCCACGTCGGCGACGTTATGGTAGCGCACGCTCTCGCGCATGGCGGCATCGATGGCCTCCACCGTCTGCGCGAGCGGGCGGCCAGCGTCGAAGGCGTACTCGGGGCGCCAGTAGCGGCGCATCGAAAGGACGCCCTCCTCGCCCACGCGCATGCAGGTGGCCGGCGGCAGCTTGAAGATGCCTTTGAAGAACGTCTCGTCCAAGGCGCTGAACTGGAAGCACAGGTACTGCTCCAGGGCTTCCTCGTTGAGCTTTCGCTCGTAGGCCGGGTGCTCCAGGATGCACTTGATCTCGGAGGCGAAGATGAACCGGCCGCCGCACTGGGCGTAGTAGAAGGGCTTGATGCCGAAGAAGTCGCGGGCGCAGAACAGCTGCCGCGCAGCCTTGTCCCAGATGGCGAACGCGAACATACCGCGCAGCCGGTCGAGCACGGCCTCGCCCCAGGCAAGATAGCCCACCAGCAGCACCTCGGTATCCGAGCTGGTGTCGAAGGTCCACCCCTCCGCGACAAGCTCGGCGCGCAGGTCGCGGTAGTTGTAGATCTCGCCGTTGAACACGATGGCGAAGTCGCCCTTCTCCTGAGCCTTCGCCGCGCCGAGGAAGGGCCTCCCCTCGCCGTCGGTAGCAGGGGAAGTGACCTCGGAGGCGCGCTCGCCGGTCAGGCGCACCATTGGCTGGTTGCCGCCAGCCAGGTCGATGAGGGACAGCCGTCGATGCCCGAGCGCAATGCCCTCGTCGATGTAGCAGCCCTCACCGTCGGGCCCGCGATGGGCCATGACGCGGTTCATGGCCTGCAGGATGGGAAGGTCGTTCTCAGTTGCTTGGGTGAAACCGCAGATACCGCACATAAGCGCAAGACTCCTCACTAAACGTTGCGCCTATGATACGACGGGGCGCCCCTAAACGAGCCGTGAAGCCCGCACGCTCACCAAATGCCCGTGCTCGTCCTTGAACACGCACAGCCCACCGTCGCGGCTCTCGTAGATATGACGGAAGCTCGCGAACTGACTGCGCGGCACGGAGGCCTCTCCCCCTACGCGACCGTCGTTCGGGGGCGGCGTCGGGTCGTCGGATCCGGGCCCTTCGCCGCCGGGGGCCTGGGGGGCTCCTCCATCTTCGCCATCCGCTGCGCCCGCGCTCTCGGAAGGGGCATCGGGATGGCCGTCGACCTGCCCCTCCTCCTTGGTTTCCTCGTTCGGGAAGATTCGGGATCCGGCGGCCGCGGCCGCATCGTCGGACGACTCGATGGAAGGCCCGCTTACGCGGGCCGATAGGTCAGACGCCGAAGCGGGCGGCTCCTTTTCTGCAGTCTCGCCGGGCTGCTGGGTCGAAGACTGGGCGGCTGCGGGCTGCTGTTCGGCGCCCTGCGGAGATTCGGGTTGCGGCGCGGCGCCCTGCGGCTCATCGCCATCCTGGGACTGCGGCGGCTGGGGTTCTACCTGGTGCTCGGCGGTTTCCGCCGGCTTCGGTTCGGCAACCTCCTGGGACTCCGGTTGCTCGGGCTCGGGCTTCACCTCGACGGGCTGCGGAGATTCGGCCGGCCGGTCATCGCGCTCCGGTAGCCCATCCTCCTGCGCCTCGGGCTGGGATGCTGCCGGATGCGGTGCGGCCTGCTGCGCATCCGCGTCGCCGCCGTCCAGGTCGAAGGAGCGGGCCGGGTTGTCCAAAAACGCGCTCTCCTCCGCGAGGGCGTTCTGGAGCTCGTCCTCCACGGGGCTGCCGGGAGTGGGGCTCACAGGGTTCAGGGGAACCGTGGCAAGCTCCGGGTTCTCCAGCACCGCCTCCACCAGGCCCCCTTCGATGACCTCCATGCCCGAAGGCAGCACGACGGGCTTCGACTCGTCGTCGGTCATTACCACGCCGACCGCGTTGGCGGCGGTGGGCGCAGGCTGGTTCGAGGCCCACATGGTCTGAGGCACTACCCCCATGCGGGAGAACATGGACAGGTCGATCTGGGCGATGACCGCAAGCTCGCGTCCCAGTTCCCGGGCCGCCTCCGCGCTCTGACTATCCTGGAGCTCCTTGGCGATTTCCTGGACGCGCCCCCAGGACAGCGAGTCCATATCCTGCTTCAAGGAGACGATCTTGTCCGCCTCGCGAATCATCTGCTTCATTTTGCCATTACCGAACATGAGCATCCTTGCTGCCGGTTTGCCGTCTCATCATTGTAGCACGGTACCGTCGTCCCCATAGGTAACGGCCCAGAAAACCAATCCCCTGGCAGGGGCGTTTTCTCCGGCTGCGCGCCGGTCGCGGGCCGCCAGCACCTCCGCCACCCACTCGGGGGGCCGAAATCCCTTGCCCACCAGCACCAGCGTTCCCACGATGGTGCGAACCATGGAGTGGAGGAAGGCGTTTCCCCTGACGGTGACGACCAGCACGGGCTCGCCGAGCACCTCCTGCACCTCAAAGCCTATGCTGTGGACGTTTCGGCAGGTGGACTTGCCTTGCGCCGACGCGGCCAGGCAGAAGCTTTTGAAGTCGTGCTCTCCCACCAAGAAACCTGCAGCCTGCTCCATGGCGCCGATGTCCAAGGGACGCCCGACATGCCAGGAGAAGTCAGCCATGAACAGCGGGGGCACCTCGCCTAGCGCGATGAAGTAGCGGTACTCGCGCTCCACGGCCGAAAACCGCGCGGAGAAACCCTCCGGTCGCCGCCGCACATCTGAGACGGCGATGGCATCGTGGGTGAGCGCGTTCAGCGAGCGCTGCAGCGACCTTCCCGTACGGTCGCGCAGCAGCTCCTCGGCAACGGTAAAGCTGACCACCTGACCGCGGCCGTGCACGCCGGCATCCGTGCGTCCGGCGCACACGGTCTCCACCGGCACCCGGAACACCGTTGCCAGCGCCCCCTCGATCGACCCCTGCACGGTTTCAAGCCCCGGCTGCCGGGCGAATCCGGCGAAGGGCGCCCCATGGTAGGCAACCTTCATGGACAACGTCCGGTTTGCGCCGCCGTCGTTGGCGTCCATCTTTACGATGCCTTCCATACCGGCATCCCGAACAGCTCCCGCAGTTCGCTGCGCATGGTCTGGTTGTGCGAGTCCACCGAAAGCGGCAGGTCGGCGCGCAGCGTGTGGCCGTCGGCCTGGCTCACGTACAGCACCACCCCGTCGCGGCCGGGGTAGTTGCGCAGGATGCGGTTCAGATGCATCGAGCGCATCTGGTCGAACTGGGCCATGGGAACGGAAAGCTCCAGCCTGTGGGGGGCGAGGTCCTGCTCGGTAAGCGCGAGCTCCTCCGCCTCGAAGCACTTCACCTGGTCGCCGCGATCTCCATGCTCGAAGCTCCCCTTGACCTTCACGATGGCGTCCTCGTGGATGGCCGACGCGAACTCCTCGTACTTGAACAGGATGCACTCCACATGGCCCGTGGTGTCCTCCAAGGTGAAGGTGGCGTACTTCTTTCCCGATTTCGCCAACTTCACCACCACGTTGGACACCATGCCGATGAACACCGCGCTCTTGATGTCGCGCGTCTGCTCCTCCAAGTCGCCCAGCTGGTACTTCGCGTTGCGGGCCACATAGTCCTCGAACGGGCGCATGGGATGGTCCGAGACGTAGATCTTCATGATCTCCTTCTCGAAGGCCAGAAGCTCGCGCTTGGGCCATTCCACCCCGTCGGGCTCCGGTATCTCCTCGGCCAGGCCCGCATCGACCGCCTCCGCAGAGCCCCCGAACATATCGAAGATGGAGGCCTGCCCGCGGTCGCGGTCCTTCTGGCGCTTGGACGCGGCCTCCAGAAGCGGCGTCTCGTCCACGAAGTACATGAGCTGCTTGCGGGTGTAGCCGGTGGAGTCGAAGGCTCCGCCCTTGATGAGCGCCTCCAGCGTCTTGCGGTTGTAGCACTTGGCGTCCACGCGGTTCACGAAGTCGTGCAGGCTGCTGAAGGGACCGTTTTTCTCGCGCTCGGCGATGATCTCGTCGGCCACGTTGCGCCCCACGCCGCGTACGCCCACCAGTCCGAAGCGGATGCCCTCGTCCACGGGGGTGAACTCGGCATTGGACGAGTTGATGTCCGGCGGCAGCACAGGCGTGCCGTTGTGGTTGCAGCTGGCGATGTAGCGGATGAGCTTGTCGGTGTTGCCCATGTAGCTGGACAGCACTGCCGCCATGTACTCGTTGGGGTAATGGGCCTTCAGGTAGGCCGTGCGCATGACCAGGATGGCATAGGCGGCCGAGTGGGACTTGTTGAAGGCGTACTTCGCGAACTTCTCGGCATCCTCCCAGATGGTCTTCGCAATCTCCAACGAGAAGCCGTTTTCCACGGCTCCCTTGTTCCAGTCCTCCTGCAGCTGGCGCATGACGTCGAGCTTCTTCTTGCCCATGGCTTTGCGCAGCTTGTCGGCCTTGCCGGCGGAAAAACCGGACATGGCCATGGAGATCTGCATGATCTGCTCCTGGTAGACCATGGTGCCGGAGGTCTCCTCCAGGATGGGGCGCAGCCGCTCGTCGTAGTAGTGCACCTGGGTGCGGCCGGACGCCACCTTGATGTAGTCCTCCACCATGCCCGACTCCAGCGGGCCGGGACGGTTGAGCGCGATGGATGCCACGATGTCGCTGAAGCTCTTCGGTGGCAGGCGTGCGAACAGGCTTACATACAGAGGGCCCTCCACCTGGAACAGCCCGTCCATGTTGCCCGAGCGCATGAGCTCGAAGGCCGCCTCGTCGTTGGTGGGGATCTCCTCGGGCACCACGCGCACGCCGAAGCGCGCCTCCACGTTGCGGCAAGCGCGGGACAACACGCCCAATGTGCGCAAACCCAAGAAGTCCATCTTCAGAAGCCCCAGGTCGGGCGTGTAATGACCGTCGTACTGCGTGATGATGCCGCCGCCCTTGGTGTCGCGTTTCATGGGCACGTGATCGCTCATGGGGTCGCGGCAGATGATGGTGGCGCAGGCATGCACGCCCTCGCCGCGCACATGACCCTCGATGGAGCGGGCCGCGTCGATGACGATCCGCACGTCCTCCTCGGTCTCGTAGGCCTTCGCCAGGTCGGGGTTGGTCTCCAGAGCCTTGTCGATGGTAATGCCCAGCTCGTCGCCGATCATCTTGCAGATCTTGTCGCCCACGGCGTAGGGGTAGTCCAGCACCCGGGCGGCGTCGCGCACGGCGTTCTTGGCCTGCAGCTTGCCGAAGGTGATGACGCCGGACACATGGTCCTCGCCATACACCTCCTTGATATGCTCGATGACCTCGCCGCGCCGCTCGTCCTCGAAGTCGACGTCGATATCGGGCATCTCCACGCGTTCGGGCGACAGGAAGCGTTCGAACAGAAGCCCGTTGGTCAAGGGGTCCAGGTCGGTGATCCCCATGGCGTAGGCCACGATTGCGCCAGCGGCCGACCCGCGGCCCGGGCCGACGCCGATGCCCTGGCTTCGGGCCCACTCGATGTACTCCTGCACGATGAGGAAGTAGGCGGGGAATCCCTGCTGGATGATGATGCCCATCTCGTAGTCGGCGCGCTCCTGCGCGTCAGTCGGCACCGGGGTGCCGTAGCGCTTCTCCAACCCCTCCTGCACCCGCTTGCGGAACCAGCTCTCCTCGGTCTCGCCCTCGGGCAGCGGGAAACGCGGCAGGATGGAGTCACGCTCCAGGACCACGTCGCACTTCTCTGCCACCTCCACGGTGTTGTCGCAGGCCTCGGGGAAGTCGGCCATGGCGGCGCGCATTTCCTCCTCGGTCTTCATGTAGAACTGGTCGTTCTCGAAGCGCATGCGGTTCGTGTCGTTGACGAGGCTGCCCGTGCCGATGCACAGCATGATGTCCTGGGCCCGCGAGTCCTCCTGCAGAAGGTAGTGGAAGTCGTTCGTGGCGATGGTCTTCAGTCCGGCGCGGCGAGCCACCTCCGCCAGCTGATGGTTCAGCTGCACCTGCGTAAGACCGCCGTCGGTGCGCAGCCCCTGGTTCTGCAGCTCTATGTAGAAGTCGCCCGGGTCGAAGCACTCGGCGAACTTGTTCGCCCATGCCACCGCGTCGTCCATCTGCCCGTTGTCCAGAAGCTTCGGGATGATGCCGGCCAGACACGCCGACGCTCCGATGATGCCACGGCCGTACTTCTTCAGCATGCTGTAGGTGGTTCGCGGCTTGTAGTAGAAGTTGTCCACGTGCGACTCGCTGACCAGGTGCAGCAGGTTGTGGTAGCCTTCGTTGGTCTTGGCAAGCAGAAGCAGGTGGTACAGCCTCGGCTTGGAGTCCTTGCGCAGCTCCTCGTCGGTGGTGAAGTACACCTCGCACCCGAAGATCGGCTTCACGCGGAAGCCGGTCTCCTTCTCCACCGCGTCGCAGGCGTCGGAGAGCTCCGGAACGCCGGACATGACGCCGTGATCGGTAATGGCCACGGCGGGCATTTTCAGCTCGGCGGCCCTGCGCACCATGTCCTTCACATGGGTCGCGCCGTCCAGCAAGGAGTATTCGGTATGGTTATGCAAGTGGACGAATGCCATAGCCTTAGCTCACGCTCTCAATCGTGTTCGCTCGTGTCGTCTCGTGTCGTCTCGTGTCGTCTCGCGGGCGGCCCAGACGCCGCAGTTTCTTCGCTGCCATTCTAGCAGCCGCCGCCCCCCTGCATTGCGAACAAACGGTGGTTTTAGGATGGATTGGACCTTGGCGCCCCCGTCCGCCAGCGACCGCGAACAAGACCGGAAACGGAAAAAGGCCCCTGGAAAACCAGGGGCCCCTCCATGCATTGAGGCAGCTTCACCGTGCGTTGCCAGCGGCCAAGCCGCCTTGCCCCGCATAGAACCCGACCGTATCGGGCGATTGGGCGATGCGTTGCGCTTAAGCGGCCTGCGCCACCATCAGCTGCGCCTCGCACCAGGACTTGTCGTCCTTGAGCGTGGTGCCGTCGGCCTCCTCGGCGGAAAGCTTCGCAAGCGAGGCCTCCACCTCGGCCAGCTTTGCCTTCACCTCGTCCACCTTGATGTCGGCCTTCGCCACGGCGCGGTTGGCCAGCACGATGACCTTCTCGGCCGACACCTCGACGTAGCCGCCCTGCAGCGCGTAGCTGCGGACCGACCCGTCCTCGGCGCTCTTCACGCGCACCTCGCCGTCCGAAAGCGCCGACACCAGCGGCTCGTGGCCGACGAGGAAGCCCATGGAGCCTTCCACGCCGGGCACGACCACCATCTCGGCATCCTCGGAGACGAGCAGCGCCTCGGGCGTCACGATGTCGCACTTCATGCCGGCCATTATTCAGCCTTCTTCATCTCTTCGTAGGCCGCGTAGACGTCGTCGATGGAGCCCTTCAGGCGGAAGCACTGCTCGGGGATCTCGTCGCACTCGCCGTCCAGGATGGCCTTGAACGAGCGGATGGTGTCCTCCATCTTCACGTACTTGCCGGGCAGGCCCGTGAACTGCTCGGC
>DBFAWQ010000045.1:0-4769 GCA_048242115.1 Eggerthellaceae bacterium | reverse complement strand
GTCGAGCACCGTGACCTTCCAGCCCTTGGCCTCGGCGTAGCGGACGTACATCTGGTAGAGCATCTCGGTCCAGTCCTGGGCCTCCAGGCCGCCCTGGCCGGGGTTGACCGTGAGGATGGCGTCCCCCTCGTCGAACTCGCCGGAGAACCAGGACTCCACCTCCAGGGCGTCAAGCAGCTCGGAGAGCTCGCGGGCGGCCCGCTCGGCCTCCTGGCCGAACGCCTCGTCCTCCCCCGCCAGCTCCAAGGCAGTGCGGGCGTCGTCCAGAAGGCTGCAGGCGCGGCCGTAGTCGGCGAGCGTCTGCCTGAGCCCCGAAGCCCGCTTCGAGACGCCCTGGGCCGTGGCCGGGTCGTTCCAGAAATCGGGGGCCGCTATGCGCCGGTCGAGCTCGGCGAGCTCCGCGGTCTTCTCGTCGATATGCAGGAACGACCGGGCGTCGGATGTTCTCTCGGCGCCCCGGTCGAGTGCCCTTTGCAGGTCTTTCAGCTCCATGGTCCTTTGATACCTTGCTGTGCGAGGGATGGTGCGCTTGGCGGCCGCAGGGCCCCTAGCGGTCCGCCCCGTGGCATTTCTTGAACTTCTTGCCCGAGCCGCAGGGGCACGGGTCGTTGCGGCCCACGTTGGCGAAGGGGTCGTCCTTGTCCTTGACGTAGGTAGTCGGGCGCGCGACGGATGCGGGCCGATGCTGGGGCTGCTGCGGCCCGGCCGGCGCCATGGTCGCCGCAGGGCCGGTTACGGGCCCGCGGGGGGCGACGGCGCCGGTCTGGTTGAGGTTCTGCTCGGGCGAGGAGTAGGAGACCTTGCCCTCGAGCGGGTTGCGCTCGGGTGCAAGCGCGGCCGGCTGCTGCTTGGCGGCCACCTGCAGGCGCAGAAGCGTGCGCAGGTAGTCCTCGTACATGCCGCTCGTGAGGTTCTGGAAGGCGTTGTAGGCTTCGTTCTTGTACTCCACCAGCGGGTCGCGCTGGCCGAAGGCGCGAAGCCCGATGCCGGCCTTCAGGTAGTCCATGTCCTGCAGGTGCGCCATCCAGCGGGTGTCCATGATCCTCAGCATCACCTGGCTCTCGAGCATCTTCATGACCGAGTCGCCCAGCTGCTCCTCCTTGTCCCGGTACACCCCCTCCAGGTACTCCACGATGGCCTCGGAGAGCGCCTCGGGGTCGTCGTCGTGCTCCACCGCGTCGCAGGAGAAGTCATCGCGCCCGGTCATGTTGGCAACCCACAGGTCCACCGCATGGGTATCCCAATCGTCGCTGGGGGACTTCGCATCGCAGTTTTCGGCCACCACGTCGTCCACGGCGTCGGAGATGATGCGGGGCAGCCGCTCGTCCATGTCCTTGCCATCCAGGATGGCGTTGCGCTCGTCGTAGATGGCGGCGCGCTGCAGGTTCATGACGTCGTCGTACTCCAGCACGTTCTTGCGCGCTGCGAAGTGCATGGTCTCCACCTGGCGCTGGGCGCCCTCGATGGCCTTGGAGACCATGCCTGCCTGGATGGGCATGTCGTCGGGCATGTTCGTCTTCTGCATCATGGATGCGATGGAGTCCATGCGGTTGCCGCCGAACAGGCGCATGAGGTCGTCTTCCAGCGACAGGTAGAACTGGGTGGAGCCGGGGTCTCCCTGGCGTCCCGAACGGCCGCGCAGCTGATTGTCGATGCGGCGCGACTCATGACGCTCGGTGCCGATGACGCACAGGCCGCCGGCGGCGAGCACCTGGTCGTGCTCGCGGGCGCAGATCTCGCGGGACTCCGAAAGCGCAAGCGCGCGGTCCTGGGCGCTCGGGGCCGCAAGGCCGCCCTCCTCCACCTCGTCGCCCTCCGCAAGCGCCGGGTCGAATCCGCGGGAGCGAAGGATGTCGTCCGCCAGCACCTCGGGGTTGCCTCCCAGCAGGATGTCGGTGCCGCGGCCTGCCATGTTGGTGGCGATGGTGACCGCGCCCAAACGGCCCGCCTGGGCGACGATGTGGGCCTCGCGCTCGTGGTTCTTGGCGTTTAAGGTCTCGTGCTTGATGCCGCGCTTGTCCAATAGGCGCGAGAGCTTCTCGGAACTCTCGATGGACACGGTGCCGATGAGGCACGGTTGCCCCTTGGCGTGGCGGTCGGCCACGTCGTCGGCCACGGCGTTGAACTTCGCCTCGATGGTGCGGTAGACCAGGTCGTTCTCGTCGTCGCGGATGACCGGCTTGTTCGGCGGAATGGCCACCACGGGCAGCTTGTAGATCTTGCGGAACTCCTCGTCCTCGGTCATGGCGGTGCCGGTCATGCCCGAGAGCTTGTCGTACAGGCGGAAGTAGTTCTGCAGGGTGATGGTGGCAAGCGTCTGGTTCTCCTCGCGCACCTTCACCCGTTCCTTGGCCTCCACGGCCTGGTGCAGGCCCTCCGACCAGCGGCGCCCCTCCATGATGCGGCCGGTGAACTCGTCGACGATCTTCACCTCGCCGTCGGCCACCACGTAGTCGATGTCGCGGTGGAAGAGGAACTGCGCCTTCAGGGCTTGCTGCAGGTGGTTGGCCAGCTGCCCGGAGGGGTCGGCGTAGATGTCGTCGATCCCCAGCATCGCCTCCACCTTCTCAAGGCCGCTCTCGGTGGTGGTGATGGTCTTCTTGGCTTCGTCCATCTCGAAGTCGCGGTCCTTCACCAGCCCGGGCATCACGCGGGCGAACTTGTTGTAGGTCTCGGCGGCCTGGGTGCCGGCGCCCGAGATGATGAGCGGGGTGCGGGCCTCGTCGATGAGGATGGAGTCCACCTCGTCC
The DNA here is from genome assembly GCA_048242115.1 of Eggerthellaceae bacterium. Taxonomy (GTDB): domain Bacteria; phylum Actinomycetota; class Coriobacteriia; order Coriobacteriales; family Eggerthellaceae; genus Xiamenia. Next base: position 2,019 of record DBFAWQ010000045.1, on the reverse strand, counting down.
ACGATGGCGAAGTGGTGGCCGCGCTGCACGCGGCTGTCGGCCCGGGTGACCATGTTGTCGCGCAGGTAGTCGAAGCCGAACTCCGAGTTCGTGCCGTAGGTGACGTCGGCAGCGTAGGCGAGTTTCTTCTGGGCGGTCTTCATGCCGTTCTGGATGAGGCCGACGTTCATCCCTAAGGCCTTGTACACCTGCCCCATCCACTCGCTGTCGCGCTTCGCCAGGTAGTCGTTGACGGTGACCACGTGCACGCCCTGATCGGATATGGCGTTCAGGTAGCCGGCCAGCGTGGAGACGAGCGTCTTGCCCTCGCCGGTCTTCATCTCGGCGATCTGGCCCTCGTGGAGCGTCATGCCGCCGATGAGCTGCACGGGGAAGTGCCGCAGCCCGATGGTGCGCACGCTGGCCTCGCGGGTGGCGGCGAAGGCTTCGGGCAGCAGGTCGTCCAGGCTCTCGCCCCGCTCCAGCCGCTCCCGAAACGCCGCAGTGAGGGCGAGCAGCTCCTCGTCGGAGAGTTCCTGCATGCGGGGTTCCAGCGTGTCGATGTATGCCGCGCGGTTCTGGTAGTCGCGCATCTGCTTGCCCTCGCCCAGGGTCAAGAGCTTCGAGAGAAAACCTGCCATGTCCTTTAGGTCCTTTCAGAGCGGCTTGGCGCCGCCGTGTTGCACGGTGCGTTCAGGTAATCCCGAAACCATAGCACAGATGTTCTATGGAAGTCCAGGGAGGGAAGCCGTTATCCTGAGATTCGCATAATCCTAGCGGCGGTGCTCCTGCTTGTCGGTCAGCAGGCGGTTCAGGGCGTTGATGTAGGCCTTGGCCGACGATACGGTGATGTCGCCGTCGGCGCCACGGCCGGTGTACACCTCGCCGTCGGGCGCCGTCACGCGGATGGTGACCTCCCCCAGCGCGTCGATGCCGCGGGTGACCGCCTGGACGCTGTACTCCGTGAGGTCGTTTTCCACCTGGACGATCTTGTTGACGGCCTTGTACATGGCGTCCACCGGGCCGGTGCCCCACTCGCAGGCGGTGATGACCTGGTCGGCGGCGTTGCGCAGGGTCACCGTGGATGTGGCCTTCATGTCCATGCCGCAGCTGGTCTGCACGCCCAGCAGCGTGTAGATGGCGCTCTCGTTGCGGTCGCGCTCGTTGACCAGGCTCTCCAGGTCCTCGTCGTAGACTTCCTTCTTCTTGTCCGCGAGGTTGAGGAAGGCCTCGTAGATCTGGTCGAGGGTCTCAGCGTCGAACTCGTAGCCCAGCTCCTCCAGGCGGTGCTTCAGGGCGGCGTGCCCGCTTCTGGCCGTCAGCACGATCTGGGAGGTGCCGGCCCCGACGTCGGCCGGGTCGATGATCTCGTAGGTGTCGCGCTTCTTCAGCACGCCGTCCTGGTGGATGCCGGAGGAGTGCGCGAAGGCGTTGGCGCCGACGATGGCCTTGTTAGCCTGCACGTTCATGCCGGTGATGGAGGAGACCAGGCGGCTTGCCTTGGTGAACCCGCGCGTGTTGATGTCGGTGTGGGCGTCCAGTTCCTCGCCGTGCATGCGGATGGCCATGACCACTTCCTCCATGGCCGTGTTGCCCGCACGCTCGCCCAGGCCGTTGATGGTGCACTCCACCTGCCGGGCGCCGTTTCGCACCCCGGCCAGGGAAAGGGCGGTGGCCATGCCCAGGTCGTTGTGGCAATGGACGGACACCGTGACGTTCTCTATGCCGCGCACGCCCTCCATCAGGTACCTGATGCGCGCGCCGAACTCCTCGGGAAGCGAGTAGCCCGTGGTGTCGGGGATGTTGACCACGGTGGCTCCGGCGTCGACGACCGCCTGGATGACGCGGACGAGGAAATCGTAGTCGGAGCGTCCGGCGTCCTCGGCGTAGAACTGGACATCCTCCACGAAGCTCTTGGCGTAGCGCACCGCGTGCACGGCCCGCTCCACGCACTCGTCCTCGGTGATGCGCAGCTTGTCGCGCATATGGCTGGGGGACACGCCGATGCCGGTGTGGATGCGCGGGCGCTTGGCGTAGCGC
>DBFAWQ010000044.1:0-6192 GCA_048242115.1 Eggerthellaceae bacterium | reverse complement strand
ATCAGCATGCCGGTTGTGCGTGATTCTTAGCGCCGGACGGTTTCCGGAGCCAAACGGGAGCAGCCCGCGAGCAGCACGCCCCTCCGACATTCGAAGGTGGCACAGGCAAGATAGCCCATGCCACCTTCGGCAGCCTATGTTGGTGGGACACAGCTCCTAGAGGACCATTCCCCGTTTGAAGCGCCGATTACAGCGCCCGCGCTGCGATATTCGCGGTAAATATGGCCTGCTGGATGTTCCATGGTACGGCGCAGTCGCCCACCGAAACCACCTCGTAGGCGCTCCCGAGCGCATCGATCAAACCGGAGTTCGGCTCCATGTCGTAACATTCCAGCACGGCGTCGCACGGTATCTCGGCCGGAACGCCCGAAGCTGTGGTCACCTGCAGGCAACCGTTTCCGATGCCCTCGACCGTGGTCTCGTTCCAGATCTTCACGCCCTGCGCCTGCAGTTGCGGAGGGATAAGCTGCTGGAACCAGGCCGACTGTTCCTTGTCCACCTCGGCGCGGGCTCCCTCGTGCACCATCTGCACCGTCTTGCCCTGGGCCAGCAGGTACATCGTCACGTCCACCGCCTGGGCACCCGCGCCCAGAACGACCACGCGGTCGCCGATCCCGCCAGCTGCGATGTCGTCAAGGCCGATCACAGCAGGACCAGCGCCCGACTGCTTCAGGCGCGACGCCCGCGCGCCGCCCGTTGCCACCACCACGGCATCGGGAGCCACCGACTTCACCAGGTCGGCGTCCACCTCGCGGCCCAAGTTCACCTCCACGCCAACCAGCTCCAGCTGACGCGAGAGGTATGCCACCAGATCCCCCAGCCGCTCGTGGTCGCCCTTGAACACCGCCGCCGTGTTGACCAAACCGCCGAGCGCGGGCGCCTTCTCGTACAGCACCACCTTGTGCCCGCGCTGAGCTGCCACCCGCGCAGCTTCCATGCCGGCAGGACCGCCGCCTACCACCATGACCAGCTTCTCCGTATCGGCGGGCAACGGCTCGTAACCCTCGGGCATCGACTCCTTATAGGCGTGCTGCGTGGTGGCGTTCACGCGGCAGCACTCGGGGATGCCCATGGTTTGGTCGTGGCAGTGCAGGCAGCGGCAGCAGGGCGCCACCTCGTCGCGCCTTCCTTCGGCAAGCTTGTTCGGAAGCTCGGGGTCCACCGTGAGCGGACGGTTCATGATGACCAGGTCAACGCGCCCCTCCGCCACAGCATTGTTGATAAGGTCGGGCGCCGTGCGCGGATCCATGTAGCCCGCGCATCCCACGGGAACGTCCACGACCGTCTTGATAGCCTCCACCAGCGGAATGTACGATCCCACCCCCGAATGGGCCCCGTCCAGCATGCCCCCGAAATGGGATGAGTAGTCGAAGCGCGTCCCGAAGCCGGTGGTGCCGTCGATGCCGTAGCCTGCATGAGCGCCGTCCGGACCCCAGCATCCGATTTCCTTGCCCGGCGTGCCCACGCGCACCTGAATCATGTCCGCACCGGCCTTCACCAGAATCTTCGCTATCTCCTTCGCCTCTTCCACGGTGATGAACTTGTCGTTGTCGCCCAGCAGCGCATCGTTCTCCTCGCACCCGTTAATATGGGCGCTCACGGTGAAGTCCTCACCGCAGGCCTCCTTCGCCGCGCGGATCATCTCCACGAACAGGCGCGTACGGTTCTCCAGGCTCTGGGGGCCGTACTCGTCCTCGCGCTGGTTCAGGCGGCGGGAGACGAACGCGTTCAGGCCGTCGGTGGCCGAGGCTTTGATCTCGACCATGTCGAAGCCGGCCTCCTTCAGACGCCGACAACACTCCCCCGTGTCGGCCACGAACTGCTTGATCTCCTCGATCGTGATGTCGTTCTGCACCGACGCTACCAGCGTTCCAGGGCCGTTGAGCAGGTATCCGATGTAGCAGCCGTATTCGTGGATCTTGTCCGTCAGCACCTTCGCCGCCGGAATACCCTCCTCCGGGTCGTCGAACACGATCTTCCCGAGCGAGCGGGGGTCGAACCCCAGATGGGAGATGAGCGTGCTCGGCAGAATGATCAGCGATGCGCCGCCCTTCGCCATGCGCCCGTAGTAGTCGAGCGTGTTCTGAGTGATCTCCTTGAGCTTCCGGTCGCCCGTGTCGCATCCGGCAGCCGATTTGATCAGCCTGTTCTTCAGCGTAAGGCTGCCCACCTGGATAGGCTCGAACAGAGCGGCGTAATCGGTGGTGTAGGTGTCGTAGGACGCATCCTGCGCGTTGAACGCCGGCTTCTCGGGCTCCTTGGCCTCGGCCTGCGCTTCTACCTGCGGCTCCGTATTCGCTTCGAAGCCGGCATCCGCCTCGTCGACCGACCCCGCTCCCTGCGCGTCCGGCTTTTCCTGGGATGCGCATCCGTAAAGCGCCGAAGCCGACGTCGCCGCGCCCGCCATCGCCGCCAAAGCCGCTGCGCTCAAGAATCCCCTTCTCGTCATCTGCGCCATGTCTCTCTCCTATCCTCCGGTGGTTCGCAGGTCTTTCCCGACCCTCTTGCCCGGGAAGAATCGCACGCATGGCCGACGCGTACATCCCATGAAAACGGGAAGTCAGCACCGCAGGGCATTTCTCACATGATTCATGGGGTGTCTTCCAACCTTTCGCCAACGGCAACGTGCTACCATGAAAGGCCGCAGGAGACATCGGGAAGGAAGGGCTTCTTTGCATCAGACGCAGCAGGCGGAGCGGGCATCTTCACGCGCACTTGCGCCCCTTCTCTGCTGTCTCGGGATCGCCGCCTACCGTTTCCTTCCCTGGATCACGTCGCGCGGCCCCTCCTCCGTCGGAAGCGCTATTCCGCCGGAGCTTCCCACCATCTTCCAGCTGCTTGCCGTTTGCGCGTTCGTCGCCCTCGACTTGCGGCAGGGCGGCTTCTTCCGCCGTCACCACCGGGGAATTCTGCTTGCGGGGGCCCTTTCCGCCGCCGTGGGGAGCGCCCTTGTAACCCCCGGAGGCGCAGCCCCCGTCGACCAGACGGTCCTCGCAGCCATCGGCCTTGCCCTGCGCGGCTGCGGAAGCGCCGCCTTGCTTGTGGGGTGCGGAGTCGCCCTGAGCGCGTTCTCAGTACGCACCATGTGCTTGGTGGTGGCATCCGGCTTCTCGCTCTACGGATTGCTGGCAGTTATCGGATCTGCGGTTCCCCAGGAGTCGCTGGAGGGCATCTCGCCAGCGCTGCCGTTGCTTTCCGGACTCTGCCTGGTTCTTTCCCTGCGAGAAGCCCCAGCCCAACCGACCGATCCAGCTGCCCGCTGCGCAGCGGATTCCGCCATGCGCCGCTTCCCCTGGGACGTCGCCGGCCTCCTTGCGCTTTGCGCCCTCAGCACCGTGGCCGTGAAAGCGCTTCTGAAGTCGCAGAACTTCATCGACACCTTCGCGTCGAGCATATTCTGGATGGGCTCCTACGTCTTCGTGCTGCTCATCTACCTGTACTGGGTGAAGGTACGCAAACGCGACGACCCCGACAACCTCTGGCCCGTGCTGGTGATCATCGTCATCGCGGGGTTCCTGTTCTATTCCACCATCCACCCCACCAGCGCCTCGTTTGCGAACGGCTTTCTAAACGCCATCCAGAAGACTCTGCTTCTGTTCGCGTGGGTGTTCGCCATGGCCTTCGTCATCCGCGAGGGCTGCCTGTGCGTCCCCGTCTTCGGCCTGGCCAACGTCGTGTTTTTGCAGCTTCCCACGCTGCTGAACGCGCTTCTGCGCCACGTCGCACCCTCCGCGAATACGGCCTTGGGCGCCACGGAAGCATCGGTGATAGCCGCCGTCATGGTGTTTCTGCTGGTCTGCGCCTCGTTTCTACTGTTCGCCCGCAAGGCGTTCCGGCAAACCGGCGCTCCTCGGGCCGTCGGCAACGAAGCCACGCACACCGATCTTCCGTCCGCCGACAGCGAGATGCAGCTCGTCATCAACGCCCTCGCACGACGCTACGCGCTCACCCCGCGCGAACAGGAGGTGGTTGCGCACCTGGCCCGCGGCTACACGTTCCCCCAAATAGCCGAGAAGCTGTTCGTCACGCTGGACACCGTCCAAAGCCACGCGAAGAGCATCTACCGCAAAATGGGCATCCACAAGAAGCAAGAACTGGTCGAAGCCATCGAAGAAAGCCGCAGCAAGTTGCGATAGGCCACAGGGTCCGCCTACTTCCCTGACCCCTTGTTTTTTTCGCATCTTTCGAACAACGATATGAGTTCCTGCTGGGTGTGCACGCCAAGCTTGGTGTAGATGTGCTTCATATGACTCTTCACGGTGTTGCGCGACAGCACCAGAGTGTCTTGGATGTACTGAGCCGACCGGCCTTTAACCAGGTACTGCATGATCTCGCTTTCACGCGGCGTCAGACCGTACCTAGCGGAAATGGCTTCCAAGGCACCGGCGCTCGGCTCGTCCCGAAACGTCGGCCCCAAATAGTCCACGCTGCGCAGAACCACAAGCGCAGTCACCATGTACAGAAGCGCGATCACGGCAGCAGCCAGACCCATTGCCTCTGGGTTTGCCTGCCCAATCACCAGCATCCCCATGGCGACAAAAGTCCCCACGAGCGTACCGCCCGATTTGAACAGCCTGCCCCATAAAAGGACCGACACGTCGCAGCTTTTTCCGTCGTTGCACGCCGAGCATAGCCCAGCCCAATAAATCACGACGAAGCAATGGGATCCTCCCATGACAATTGCGTTGGCAAGAGGACCCGAGACCAAGTCAGGGAACGCAATGCACACGAACCCAAGCGCCGTCAAAATCAGGGCTACACGGTAAACCAAGTCAATGGAGAAGTTGTCAGGCCGCAGAAGCATCCAAAGGCCCAAAATCGCAAGGGGTGCGAACGAACCAAGAAGGAAAAGCTGGTTGGATCCCTCCTGGTCAAAATACCTTCCCGAAAAACCGAACACGAGAAAGAACATCCCTATGGCAAGCAGGAAGTTCAAGGATATCCTCGTGCCAATTACGTTTGTGGGCAGCAAAGCCCTACGAGCGGGAATCTTCACGTCCTCCTCAACAGCCCTTTGTACCGGCCCTTCTCCGCCAGCCTCGCGCACAACGGGAAAACCGCCCAGGTCGTCGGCCATGCCTCGCTTCAACAGCAGGCATAGCAGAGCCGACGCGCTCTCCAAACATGCAGCCATGGCCAGCGACGCAGACTCCGGAAGGGCGAAAGCAAACAGCGGCGGCAGCACCGACAGCAAAAGTCCAGCAGCAGTGATAGAAACCACCGAGCGACGCCCTATGCGGCAAAGCAAGCTACCTATTAGAAGGAATACCACGAATCGCCCCAGACCGAACAGCCCGATGCCCAAGTACAGCACTTCCCCTGGAAAAAGACCCGTAATGCCCGCAGCCGTCAAAGCCGTTGCCAGCGGCGTGAACAGCACGCCGGCTAAAACCCATGTCGAGTACTTCGGCAAACACCTACCCGAGCCGACGACGACCAACCCGGCTACACAGGCAACAAGCGCCGCGACCGAATAGGCCAGCCGCGAATCGGGCATCAGCAGCGTCGCATTGGGATACAGGTACGTGTTCCACAGCCAAGGGCAGGAAAAATGGGTAGCCATGGCCAGCGAGAACAGCACCGCAACATGGGTCTGGTCATCTTTGAAATATGCGAAATCAGTATTTGCCATGGCGAAATTCTAGCACGACAACTCCGTTTAAGGCCGAAAGGCTTTTGGCGACAACGGCACGCCTGAACTTCCCAGCCGGACATACCGATGCGGGGCGGCCTCGAAGACCGCCCCGTCTGTCGTTTCGTGCTCCGAATCCGAGCACATCGGCCTTGACGCTGCCGTTATGCCTTATCTTCCCACGGTCCCCTCAGCAAGCTCCTTGCCCAAGACGTAGGGAAGCGCCACACAGCATGCACCGTAGTTCATCCCCGTCATCTGATACGTGTAGTAGTTAGCATAGAAATCGCCAATCATCGACCCCACGTTAAACAGACCAGGAATCGGCCCCTCTTCATCACACACCTGCAGATGGTCGTCGGTCCGCAATCCGCCGAGCACGGTAATGGCCTTCGAGGTGAATGGCGCACAGTAGAACGGAGCTTCCGCAATGGGAATCATGTACTTCTGCTCCTTGTAGAAATCCGTGTCCGCACCGCTCTTGCAAAGTTCGTTGTAGCGCTCGATGGTATCGAGGGTTTCCTTGGGGAGCCCCATCTTCTTGACCAGCTCCTCAAGGG
>DBFAWQ010000043.1:0-3044 GCA_048242115.1 Eggerthellaceae bacterium | reverse complement strand
GCAGACGACCCGCGTTCACTGCGCGACCGTCCAGGGCCACGGGCAGCGTCATGTTCTCCTCCACGTTCAGCACCGGCACCAGGTTGTAGAACTGGTAGATGAGCCCCACCTCGCGGCGGCGGAACACCGCCAGGGCCTCGTCGCTGCGGGCGTACACGTCCTGCCCGTTCATGAGCACCGTGCCCGACGTGGGCCGATCCACGCCTCCCATCAGGTGCAGTAGCGTTGACTTGCCCGACCCGGACGCGCCGATGATGGCGATGAAGTCGCCTTCGGCAACGGAGAGCGACACGTCGTTCAGCGCGCAGGTGCGCTGCTTGCCCTCCCCGTAGACCTTGGTCAGATGGCTGACAGTAAGGATGTCCATGGACTCCTCCTCTTCTCGCGCAGAGTTTTCCTCTGCACCCAGTCTAGGCAAGCCCCCTCACCGCAAGCTTACGCGCATCCTTACCGAACCGTAATGCATCCCGGGGGCCAGCGAAGCGAGGCCCCACCTGGCACAGATTGCGGCTTTGGCAAATCCCGATTGGAATTCGGGGCCCAATCCAAGCGGGCAATCGCCCGAAACGCGCATTCCCGTCCGCGTTTCCCCAGGCGAGACGAACGCACCATTCCCGATCGGCTTTCGACCCTGCAAAAGGATTTGCCAAATCCTCTATTTGTGCCAGAAACAGAGTTCGCAAGTCGGCATCTTCCCTCACACGACGAGCTTCGGGAAGGTGACGGTGAAGCGCGCGCCGCCTTCGGGGGCGTTCTCGGCGCGGATGGTGCCCTCCTGCATGGACACCAGCGACATGGCAAGCGATAGCCCGACCCCGAAGCCGGCCGGCCGTTCCCGGTCCGATTCGCGCTCCTCCCCGCTGTAGAAGCGGTCGAAGATGCGCTCGCAATCTCCCTCGGCGATGCCGCAGCCGGTGTCGGTGATCACGAATCGGCAGGTAAGCGCATCGTTTTCCGCCCGAAGGACGATGCGGCCGCCGGGAGGCGTGTGCTCCATGCAGTTCTTCACGATGTTCTCCAGGGCCTCGGCGGTCCACAGCTCGTCCAGGCAGACGGCGCCCTCGTCGCATTCCATCGCCAAGGCCACGTCGTGCAGGTCAAGCTGGGTCATGAGCGGCTGCACGGCGCGGCGGGCGATGGCGGCGGGCGTGGTCTCGCGCTTGGTGATGCGGATGGCGCCCGCGTCGGCCTTCGCGATCTTCAGCAGCGTCGTGACCAGCCACGACACCCGGTCGAGCATGTCTTCCAGCTGACGAACCGAACGCTTGCGGTCACGCGGGTCCTGTTCGGATTCCAGCACGGGCAGCATGAGGGCCATGGTGGTGAGCGGCGTGCGGATCTGATGGGACACGTCGGCCAGGGCGTCGCTGAGGGAATGGCGCTGCTGCTGCAGGTCGTCGCTTGTGCGCTGCAGGCGCGAGACCATCTTGCCCAGCTCGTTGCCCAGCATGGCGATATCGCTCTCCCGACAGTTCGCGAAGCTGACGTCGCGGGAGCCGTGCAGCACCTCGTCGATGCGCAGGGCCAGACGCTGCACCTGCCGATGGCGGTACCACAGGATGCCGTGGTAGTAGACCATAGCCAGCATCGCCAGGGCCGCGCACCACAGGGCCGCCTCGCGCCCACAGGTCACAAACGCCCCCGCGCACACCGCCAGGGCCGCAACGGCGAAGAGGACCCCCTGCCGAATCGCGGAATCCACAGACCCCATCCTCATCCTCCTTGCTCCAGGCAAACAGGCGAACCGGCCGACACGTCGACCCCACGCCGCAAAACACGTAACTATCCTGCGATCTTGTACCCTACGCCGCGCACCGTGGTCACGATGGACGGGTTCGACGGGTCGTCCTCGATCTTCTCGCGCAGGCGGCGCATGTACACGTTCAGCGCGTTCTCGCTCACGTACTCCCCCGCTGCGTCCCACAGGGCGTCGCACACCTGGTCGCGGGTGACGATGCATCCCTTGTTCTGCATGAGGAAAAGCAGCAGCCGGTATTCCAGCGCCGAAAGGTACAGCTCGGCGCCGGCCTTCCGCACCAGGCCGTTTGCCGGATTCAGCGAGAGGTTTCCCACCACGAGCTCCTGGATGCCCTGGCCGCGGCTGCGCAGGGCCACGCGGATGCGGGACAGCAGCTCGCGGGCGCGGAAGGGCTTGGCGATGTAGTCGGCCGCGCCCAAATCCAGCCCGGCCACCGTGGAGAACTCGTCGTCGGAGGCGGTGAGGAAGATGACCGGCATATCGGGCGCCAGGGTGCGCGCCCCCTGCATGACGGCGAAGCCGTTGCCCTGGGCAAGCGAAACGTCCAGCAGCATGAGGTCGAAGCGCTCCGCCGCGAGCAGCTCCAGAGCGTCGTCTTGCCGCGCCACGTTGCGGGTGGCGTATCCCTCGCCCTCCAGCAGGTCGCGAAGGGCCCCCACCAGCAGCTTGTCGTCCTCAACCAGCAGAAGCTTCACCGGTTTATCCCCTTCCCAATGCGCCGTACCAGGCCAGCGGCAACACACCCGTCCCCGCACCGCGCACCATTCGCGCACACGGGCGACAAACCGAACTCGCGGGCCGCTACCCAGAGCGCAGTATACCCCACCGCCCCACGCCCGCAGGCCGCCAAGCCCATTACCGAATCGTAAGGCCCCATTCCTTAAGAACGCGCCATCCCGAGGAAACGCGGGCAACGCTCCGTCGACCGACGCAGGGCCAGCGACCCCGAGCCGTTCGAATCTGCTACCCTGTAGCCGGTTACCTGCACGCTTCCCGACGAAGGGGTCCCCATGACAGCCGATACCGAACCAGCCGCCCGCCGCGGCAAGAACGAGCCGCGCCGAAGCGCCGGACTCACCACCTGGATCCTCGTCGCCCTCGTGGCGGGAATCGCGGTCGGTCTGGCCCTGAGCGCCGTGGCTCCTGCCGGCTCGGCGGTGAACGACATCCTGGTGGAGAACGTCTTCTACGTGCTGGGCCAGTGGTTCATCCGCCTCATGCAGATGATCGTGGTGCCCCTGGTGTTCTGTTCCATCGTCTGCGGGGCCGCCAGCATGTCCAACCC
>DBFAWQ010000042.1:0-16649 GCA_048242115.1 Eggerthellaceae bacterium | reverse complement strand
CTGCATGGCGAATGCAATCAACACAGCGCACCGTTATGCCAACGGATGCTGGTACGTTTTCGACTCCACGGTGATAGACACCAGCCCGGCGCCGTTGGACAAGTACTTCGAAAACGGCACGCTCATCAAGGGTGAGACGCTGGACGACCTGGCGAAGGCTCTGGGCATGCCCGCCGAAGCGCTGAACAAGACAATCGAGACGTGGAACGGCTACTTTGAGGCCGACCCGCCGACCGACTTGGAGTTCCGTCGCGACCTCGTTTCCGTGAACTCGGTTGTGGCGGCCTTGACCGACGGGGCCGTGCAAGCGGGCGCTATGCCGGTGACTAAGGCTCCCTTCTACGCGATGGTGACCGCGAACATCCTGCTGACCTCGGTGAGCGGCCTTATCATCAACGAGGACTGCCAGGTGCTTGATACGAAGGGCGAGGTCATTCCGGGCTTATATGCGGGCGGCAACACGTCGGGAGGTATGTATTCAAGCACCTATCCGCGGCATCTTCCGTCGGTGTCAGTGGGCCGTGCTGCAACGTTCGGTTACGTGGCGGCTCGCCACGCCATGAAGGGGGAATAGCCATGAAGTCTCAACGTTTCGTTCTGGTTGTGTCGGGGATGCTTGCCGCGGCACTATGCGTGGGGGCGCTCGGGTGCGCGTCCAACCAGGAAGAGAGTAGCAAACAGGGCGACCAGCAGCAGAGCGAGCAGCCTTCGGCACCGGAGTCCGCAACGTCGGAACCCGAGTCCGCGAAACCGGCAGAGACGAAGACTCCGACGAGCACCGAAGCGTCGGCCAGCGACGAGGAGTCGCAGATCGAGGCGCTTATCGCGAAGGCCAAGGCCGACGACCCTTATGTCGCCGACGAGGTCTGTTTGAGCTGCCATGGGGGAACCTATGAAGCCGTCGCACAGCTGACCTGGGATTACGGAGATTCGAACCCTCATGGGGGCACCCATGGCATGGGCGGCATGTCCTGTGGCCAATGCCACGAGAAGGGCAACCAGAAGCCAACGGAGGATCAGAACATGTGCTTCGACTGCCATGCATGGCCGCGCGAGGACGAAAGCTACCTGGAGTTCATGGACTTGTAAGAATCATCGAGGCGGTTTCTCTGAGTCGGGTGTTTTCTTCGTCATGAGAAACCCGCTTTCTCCGCCAACGTGTAGTCGGGCCGGGCAAACGCTCGGCCCGTTTTATTGTGAGGCGAGGTATGCGCAGCGCCGACAGGGGGCCTTTTCGTTAAACATTTCTCGGTTACAATCGAGAAACTCGTTAAATAGTGAGAATTATTGTTTATAATCGAGAAAAGTGAAGCAAGGAGCCTCTCATGATCCAAAGAGCACGATACCTTGAACGCATCGAACCCTTGATAGGCAAGGACGTCGTTAAGGTGCTTGTAGGCATGCGTCGATGCGGTAAGAGCACGTTGCTGCAGCAAGTCGCCGACGGACTCAAGGAGCGAGGCGTTTCGGATCGCAACATCGTGCGGATGAACTTCGAATCGCTTCGCTGGGAGCAGGAGGCCGCTTCTCCCGAGCGGTTCTACCGTACGGTGTCGGAGGCGATTGGGTCCGCTCAGGGGAAGGTTTATCTCTTCCTGGACGAAGTGCAGATCGCATCTCAATGGGAGCGCGTGGTCAACTCCTTGCGCGTGGACTTCGACTGCGATATCTACGTGACAGGCTCGAACTCGAAGCTGCTATCCGGCGAGTTGGCGACGCTGCTGGCCGGCCGCTACGTAGCTATCGAGGTGCAGCCGTTTTCCCTGGCGGAGCTGATGGAGGCGCTGCCCGACGCCAGCGCCCAAGAGGCGTTTTCCCTTTTCAGCACCATGGGCGGCCTTCCATTCCTCTCCCATGTCGGCTACGAGAAGCACAGTTCGCTGGCATATCTTCGCGACGTGTTCAACTCGGTCGTGCTTAAAGATATCGTCCAGCGGCGCGGCTTCCGCAAGAGCGAGCAAGTGGAGAAGGTTCTGTCGTTCTTCATGTCGGAGATAGGAACCACCATTTCGGTCGAGAATGTCGCGAACGTCTTGAGAAGCGAAGGCCGCGAGGCCTCGATCGACTCAATTTACAACTACCTCCAGGCAGCCGAGGATGCCATGCTGCTTTCCCGAGTACAGCGCTTCGACCTGAAGGGGAAAGGGCTGCTGCGGGGTGGAGAGAAAGTGTATGCGACCGACGTGGGCTTGCGGGAGGGCCTGCTGGGCTCGAATGGGCGGCGGCCGGATTTGGTATACGAGAACCTGGTTTTCAACGAGCTGGTGCGCCGGGGCTTTCAGGTGGGTGTTGGGAAGAACGGCCTGAAGGAGATAGACTTCGTGGCTCAGAAGGCAGATTTCCGACTGTATATACAGGTGGCATATCGGATGGAGCTCGAAAATACTCGCGAGCGCGAATACGGGGCTTTTGCCGGAATCGACGACAACTACCCGAAGTTCGTGGTATGCGGCGACGAGGTCGATTGGTCGCGGAACGGCTACGGCTGCTGGAACATCGTTGACTTCCTGCTCTCCGACCGGTGGGAGAGGGTATAGGGCGCGCAAGGTCTGCTTCGAAGGGGGAGCAGGCCTTGCGGAGCGTTCTGTTCTCTTGGCATTTCCCCTCGACATCGTATTTGCAGGCCCGTAATCCCGTGAGCCTGCGAACTTGCATCCGTGTGCCTCATTCGTCCGGTTCCATGGCGGAGAGCAGGGCGTCCAGTTCCGTGAACGAATGGACGCCCAGCTTGCGGTAAATCTTCTGCGTGTGCCCGCGCACCGTGTAGATGGAGATGTAGCATTCGTCGCAGATCTGCTGCGCCCGCTTGCCTTGGGCGAGCTTCACGAGGATTTCCTGCTCGCGGTTGCTGAGGCCGTGCTCCGCTGCCAGCTTCGCCGCCTTCTGCTCCAGCAGCTGGTCGCGGAACCGCTGGGCGGTGTAGTTTCGCCGCAGGCCCCACCATTTCCGCAGGTCGCTGTCCTTCCCGACCCAGAATGTGCCCAAGGTGAACGCGGAGAACACCACGGCGGTGGTGATGCAGATGGCCTGCAGATTCGTAGCCACGCTGTTCAGGGAAAGGGCGGTGCCCAGAGCGATGCCCACGAAGCTCCCCAGGCTTTTGAACAGCAGCCCCGCCGTAGCCACGGTCAGCGGCTCCAGCACCGTGTTCCGCATCATGAGCAGGCATCCCAGGGTGAACAGGATGGTGTAGTAGGAAAGGCTGAACTCCTCCAGCACGGCGGATACCACGTACACGCTGGATATGGGGATGAGCAGGAAGCCGATGATGGCCGACGGGAAGACGACGCCCCGTATGTTCTGCCATAGGTCCTCCTCGAACGAGAGCTTCTGGAGGATGGTGGCGGCTACGACGCTGGCCAGCAGCACTCCGGCGAAATCCACTACGGTGCGCAGCGAGCCGCCCAGGTTGAAGCCCACCCCCAGCATGGCGTGGAAGAGTCCCAGCCCGAAGCCGTAGAAGACCAGGTGCGCAAGGAGCGGCCGCCGCGCACGGCGCTTGACCTGGTCAAGGTTCTCGGTGTCTCCGGTCGGCCCCGGCGCCATGGGGTGCAGTTCGGCCCGGTTCCACAGCAGGAACGCGCAGGCGAGCGGGGCGGCTTGGGCGATGAAGGCCGCCCAGGCGCCTCCCAGGTGCAGGGCAGCCGGCATGACCAGGACGCCGAAGAGCTTCGAGCCCACAAGCGAGGCGATGGTGGTGAACAGCACGGTCCGCTTCCCCAAATCGGCGATGGAGAGGAACAGGTACAGCACCGGATAGACCGCCAGAAGGGAGCCGAAGAAGCTGCAGCTGAGGACGAACAGCCACGAGGAGGATGCGGCAGCCAGCCCGTAGGAGGCCAGCCCGAGCAGTGCGAGCGGGACGAGCATCATGCGGGCTACCCGGGCGTTGAGCTGGCGGTCCTTCCGTTTGGCGAAGGCGACGACGACGCAGCCGGCTATGATTCCCAAGGGGCGCAGGGCGCAGTTCAGGAAGCCGCCGAGAGCAGGGTTCAGCTGTAAAAGACCTTCGGGAAGCACCAGGATTGCCCCGTACCAGCGGTTGATCTCGTGGAACTGTCCCCAGTAAATGTATACCCCCACGGCCACCACGGCCGCCAGAAGCGAGGGGCTGCATCGTGCGAGTGCGCTGCCGAAGCTGCTCCGAGCTTGCGCTGCGATTCCCCCTACGGTCTTCAAATCGTCGGCCTGGTCGGCAGCGTCCCCGCGCTCCTTCGCCGATGCTCCGGTTTCCATTGCCCCTCCTTTTCGGCTATGGCCGATTTTACTGCTTCTTCGTGGGTTCTGGCCGTTTGCAAGGGGGCGTTTTGCTTGGTGAGGTGAAAACAGTTAATTAATTACTGCTGAAATCGGCCCCTTGCTCCGCAACGGTCGCTTTTTGAGCTTGGGGGAAGTGCCGGCATTTCGTACCGTAGTTCCCGTTGGCACGAAGCCGGTTGGCGCCGATCGGTTTCGCGGATATGCCGCCGAACCCAAGCCCTGTCCAGCATGCCGGGGCGGTTCGGGCGTCGGCGGCCCCAGGAGAGGAGAAACCTATGAGGAAGGAATCGAAGGCGGGAAAGGCCGGCTCGGGCCGCCGTCTCGTCACGATGATGCTCGTCGGAGCAGCTGTTGCTTCTGTGGTGGCCCTGGCCGCGTGCTCGCCGGCTGCCCCGGCTAGCGACCCCGAGCCCGACCCGGCTCCCCAAGCTGCGGCCGAGGAGGCAACGCAGAGCGAGCCCGCAGCCAAGGACGAGGCAGCCACCGACGAGCGGGCGGCGATGCTGGAGTCCATGGGCTATTCGAACTTTATGAACAACAGCTCGGGAGACTACGCGTCGAACTTCTACACCGAGGACTTCGTCAACGCGGGCAACCGCGGATGCAACGCGTGCCACGAGGATTTGTGGGATGTGATTTCGGATCTGAACCCCATCCAGCATCTGGCGTCCTCTAAGCCGGGCTATGGCCAGAACGCCGATTGGACGGACTGCGCCTACTGCCATGGCGGAACGGCCCTGGGCGGCGTATGGCTGCGCGAGCCTATCCATATCGCGCATCTGAGCAACGAGATGTTCGTGGACGAGCTGAACGGCAACTGCTTCAGCTGCCATGCCCTGGACGGCAACGGCGAGTATCGGATCTGGGATTTCTACAAGCATTCCGATCAGCTGGGCGGATACAAGGCGGCCGGGTCAAACGGCACCATGGGCTGGGTTGCCGGGCGCATGTGGGATACCGATACGATGGGTGGCGTGACCATCGCCCATGACATGGCGGTGGACGTGAAGCTCGATCAGGAGCCGTCCGCCCGCGAGGACATGTACCAAGCCTCCAACTACACCATTCCCGAGATTGACGCCGCCGATTGGACGCTGACCATCACCGGCACGAACAACGACCGTACCTTCACCTACGAGGAGATCAAGGCGCTTCCTCAGACTGAAATGACCATCGCCATGATGTGCGGCGCCAACGGCATCGGCAGCTACCAGATCGGCAACGTGACGGTGAAGGGCGTGCTGCTGAAGGACCTGATCGAGGCGTGCGGCGGCGTGAAGGAGGGCATGGTTTCCGTGGGGCCCAACGCCGCCGACGGCTGGCGCTTCCCCTCGCCGATGATGACCTATGACTTGCAGTCGATGCTGGACCAAAACGCCATCCTCATGCTCGAGCGTTGGGGGCAGCCGCTGACGGTTGAGGAGGGATTCCCGGTGCAGTTGGCCACGCCCGGTACGCCGGCTGGTGGCTGGAGCAAGTGGCTTGTGGGCATTGATTTCAGCGAGCAACCCGGCATTCCCGATCCGGGCGCTATTTTCACGACGCCCGAGTACATCGAGGCCCCCGGCGCTCCCGGCACGACCAAGTACGGCTCCATGATCAACTCCGGTTGGTTCAACCCGGCGAACGACGGCGAGGTCTTCAAGGCCGGCCAGCCGGTCGACTTGGAAGGCTATGCCTACGTATGGGCGTTCGGCGACCGCAAGCTGGACCAGATCGCCTTCAGTTCCGATTACGGCACTACCTGGACCATGGTGGACGTTCCCGATGACTTCGACCCGGTCAAATGGGCTCACTGGACCGCCACCTGGACGCCCCAGGAACCCGGTACCTACGAGCTGTACGTGTGTGCTGTTTCCGAAGCGAAGGGCTGGCAGCAGTATCCCTCCGCTATCACCGTGGTCGTGGAATAGGATGGTGAGCATTGTGATGGAGAAGACGATGAACGCGAAGGTTGTGGGCGCCGCGTCGGCTGCGGTGCTGTTGGCCGGGTCGGGTGCGGCGCTGGCCGCGGTGCCGGCGATGGCCGTTCCGGCGGAAGGAGGCGTGCAGGCGGCCGTCGCCGCAGCAGGCCAGGGAACCGTTGGAACCGCCGCGGTGCCGGCCAAGACCGTGTCTGGGCGGTTCCTGTTCACCCAGGAGATGACTACGACGACCGATGTTATCCGCACGGTGTTCGCGAAAGCCTCGGCGGTGCTGTGCTCCTCGCTTCCGCAGTACGGCATGGCCGATGCGGGCGCTCCCGTGACGGTGACCGGCCCGGATGGCGCGGTGCTGGGAACCCTGGACGAGCTCGCCGGCGACGAGGGCTCCACGATCATGGTGGGCTGCGCCTGCGCCACCAACTCGCCCGGAGGCGGCGCCATCGCCAACGCCGGGGTAAGCGGCACCACGTTGGCCGCCCTTCTGGCAGCCGTTGGCGTCTAGCGGGGATTTCGCTTCCTTCCCCCTGCGCCGGCAAGCCGCACGTAGCTTGCCGCCACCCCGAAACGGCCCGCACTCGCGGGCCGTTTCCCGTAGGGGCACCTGCGGGTTGCTTTCCGGGGCTGGCTTTGCCGGGGGCCGAGCAAGGGTTCCGCACGCTGCATGTCCTATGGCGGTCCGCTTCGGTCGTCCGCAGCTGTCCGCGGTTTTCGACCGCGCTTGGCTTCCTGTGGTAGACTATGGGCTGCACGAACGGAGGAATGGCCGAGTGGTTTAAGGCGGCAGTCTTGAAAACTGTTGAGCCGCAAGGTTCCGTGGGTTCAAATCCTACTTCCTCCGCCAGCATACGGTCGGGCCGGGCAAATGCTCGGCCCGTTTTGTTGGGGGTGCATGCGGCCGAAGACAAGATGCGAAGACGCCGCGTTTCCACGCCCTACCCTTAAGCATGATGAGCCTACATGAACGACGGTTCTGGCACAATGACCCAGCGCAAACGACGGTTCTGGCATGAAAACCCGCACAAACGCCGGTTTTGGCAAACGGGATGTGCCATAACCGGCGTTTGTGCGGATTCTCGTGCCAAAACCAAACCTCGTGTTTTCGCGACCTGGGGAAACGTAAAATAAGCGTCGGTTTTGGCAATAATATATACACGAACGACGGTTTTGGCAGGAATATGTGCGCGAACGACGGTTATGGCACGGAGCCTAGCGCAAGCGACGACTTTGGTAGATGGAAGGGTTGCGGGATGCGGCTGACGGATGACGAGTACATGGGGATGGCGCTCGCGCAGGCGCGGCGGGCGGCGGCGCTGGGCGAGGTGCCCATCGGGGCCGTGGTGGTCTACGAGCCCATGGATCCCGGCACTCGTCGACCGCTGGCGGATGCCCAGGTCATCGCCCAGGCTTGCAACCTTCGGGAGACCGAGGCCGACCCGGCCGGGCACGCCGAGTTCCTGGCCATGAAAGCCGCGTCCGACGCGCTGGGCGTGTGGCGGCTGACCGGCTGCACGGTGTACGTGACGCTGGAGCCGTGCCTCATGTGCGCGGGGCTCATGCACCAAGCGCGCGTGGACCGCTGCGTGTTCGGCGCCTTCGATCCCAAGGCCGGTGCCCTCGGGTCGCTCTACCAGGTGAACGCCGACGAGCGGCTGAACCACAACTTCGCCGTCGAAGGCGGCGTGCGCGAGCGGGAATGCTCCCAGCTGCTGCGCGACTTCTTCGCCGAACGCCGGGCCGCCCGCAGTGCCGGGAAAGCCGCACGATCAAAGGCGAGCCGTGTTGCCGGAAGTATCCGGCCGGAGGAAGAGGCGTAGCGCGGGCGGACGAGCTACGGGGGTCGGCTATTCGTCCTCCGGAGCCGTTTTCTCTACCAGGTCCAGCAGCTCTTGGCGGGAGTGCACGTCGAGCTTTTGGTAGATGTGGCGTATATGGGTGTTCACGGTGTTGCTGGACAGCCCCAGCTCCTCTTGGATGCGCGGCGTCGACCGGCCCCGGGCAACCAGCATGAGAACGTCGACCTCGCGCCCGGATAGCTTTCCCACCCGTTTGAGCCGGCTGCATTTGGACTCGTATTCCGCTGCGTTGACCGCTTCGTCCTGCTTATCCTCTTTGAGCAACGCGGTGTCGCCTTCGGAGGAGGTGAAGACGAACAGGTATGTGGCGACGATGGTGACCCCCATCACCACCGACAAGATTCCCGAAGCCGACGGCACGGTCGCCGCCAGATTGTTGGCCCATTCGGAGAAGAAAAAGCCTACGAACAGGTCTAGGGACCAAACGATACGGGTGAGCGCGAAAAGCAGGACGGGAGCAATGAGGTAGCGCTGGCAATAGTTGAACGTAACCAGCATGACGATGATCTTGAAGAAGAAAGCGCCCAGGTTCGTTATGCCGTAGCCCAGGTCGGAGTTCATGTACGGCATGAACAGGATGGCGATCATGGTGAGCAGGAAGGACGCCTTGTACATAAGCTGTACGTTTTGCCTCCGCTCGGAAATGGCCGCCAGAATGAGTACCGAGCAGATGATCTTCAACACAAGCACGATGAGGTTGACGGTGCCGGAGTAGTACAGCAAATCGGTGCTCTCCAGATACTGGTTGCGCATGAACTCGTCTACGAAGCTGATGACGAACATGGCGATGCATAGCTGTGCGATGGCCCGCCTTTGGATAGGCTGCACATGGGGAAGGTCGTAGTCGAACAGCGTGGATTCCGAAGTGGGCTTAGGACAGCTGGTCAGCAGGAAGGTGGAGACGATCGGAAGAAGGCAGGCGACGGCCATCATGAGCCAAGGGCTGAATGCTGGAGGCAGAAGCAGGTTCGTCAGTATATAGAGAATGATGGCCTGCACGGTAACGCTCAGCACGAATCCTGCCAGGTCGTCGACTCGGCAAAACGCTCGGTACCAGGCGATGAACAGCCATCCTCCGCCGCAACCGGTCAGTATGGCCGCAACGATCATGAGTGCGGCGGCAGGTCCCTCCAAGCCGGAAAAGGGAATGATCAGCGTGCCAAGGCTTGCGCAAAGCGCAAAGCCGTAGAGGAGTCGCTTTTCGTCTAGCAGCGCATCCATTTTGCGTGCGATCATCACTCCGGGCAGCAGGTTCACGGCTGTAACGATCAAGGATATCTCGTAGACGCTTGTTGCTTGGTTGTCGGGGAACAGCTGCGGCGCGAAAAAGCAGAGCGTGAGCCAGCATTGGCACAGCGCTATTCCCAGCACCATAGAGCCGCTCATGCGGATGGGTTTTTTTCTGCGAGCGGGTGGCCGATGCGGTCTCCGTCGCAGCTTTCCGAGCCTTTTCTATTGCTCCCCTGAACCGAAAATCCATTCCCTATCCCTTCTCACCCCTCACTAGAAACTGGTGAGGCATTTTTCTGACCTTGGCATTTCCAAAAAAGAAAATGCCTGATGAAATGCCGAAAAATGTTCGATGCATAATTTCACAACTTTGCTTCGATGACAAGGGGGTCGGTGCCAAGTAAGGTTTGCCCCGTTGGGATGAGAGAGGGGAGAGCGACTATGGAGTGTAATGAGCGAGATGTGCTTGGAGCGACTCGGGCAAGGGAATCTCGCGTGGGGACCACGAAGGCTTTGATCGTGCTCGCCACGGCGGCATTGTGCTTGGTGTGCTTCAGCTGCGCGCCTGCGCCGGGGTCTGCGTCCGGCGATTCGGCGAAGGGCCAAGGGGAAACGCCCGACAGCGCATCGACGGTTGCTGCGGACGCGTCGTCCGAGGCGGGCGTATGGAGCATGGGCGTCGATTGCGGAACGTGCCACCAAGACAAGCAGGCGTCCACCGAGGACAGTGCGCTTCGGGCGTGCACCCATGCGACCAAGGCGGCCACCACGTGCGTGACGTGCCATAGCGACGAGTCGGGCCTGGCTGCGGTGCACCAGAACGCGACTGCGGATGGACCTATGCCCAAGAAGTTGAAGAAAACCACGGTAGACGCCCAGACTTGCCAGGCGGCCGGCTGCCACGACATGGGCACGGAGGAGTTTCAGGCGCTCACGGTAGGGGTAACCGAGCTTGTGGACTCCAAGGGAACCATGGTCAATCCGCACGAGGTCATGGGACTTACCGCAGGCCATGCCGATATCCAGTGCTCCGATTGTCATAGCGAGCACAAAGCCGATGCCGGTGCTGCGAACACCTGCATATCGTGCCACCACGCCGGCGTGTACGAGTGCAACACCTGCCATTAGTCGCGCAGGTCGTTGCAAGGCGGAGATTGCGGGGGTTGCTGCGCGCGTCCGCCGATGGGCGGCCGCGGCAAGCCCGGCAACTTGAACAACTCTATCGGATCGTGCCGTTTTGACGGAGCGCACAGGGCGCCTGGGCGGTCGACCGATTCCACACTCAAAGGAAGGGGAAGGGAAGAATGAAGCAGACGCGGAGAGATTTTCTGAAGGGCGCAGGAATGATGGCGGCAGGCGTTGGGGCTCTTGCCGGCATGGGGGCCCTGGCAGGTTGCTCGACGAACGAGCAACCGGTTGCCGAAGCCGAACAGGCCGCTCCCGTTTACGAGACGAAGTATACCTGTGACGTGGTTATCGCCGGGGCGGGTATTGGCGGACTGGCTGCGGCCGTGAGTGCTGCGGAGGCTGGAGCCAATGTCATTCTGGTGGAAGCGTCCAAGAACGTAGGAGGCACGAGCCGTTTTGCGGCCGGCGCGTTCGGTCCTCGCTTCGGCACCGACTGGGCCGAAGTCAAGAAGAAGGCGGCTATGTCTGACGACGAGCTCGGCCAGTTGGTGGTAGATGGCTGGGCGCCGTATCTGGAATGGATCGACGGCCTGGGCCTGGCCACCGAGGAGCTGGCTCCCGGCAGTCCTTACGTGTGGATGGGCGGCAAGCGCGACGCATCCGAGGGCTCGAAGAGCTACACCGACGAGTATCTGCAGCAGTTCGGTCAGATCTTCACCGACAAGGGCGGCACTACGCTGACCGGCACTCGTGCGGTGAAGATTCTTACCGACGAGACCGGCCGTGCCATGGGCATTCGGGTGCAGGACGCCGAAGGCACCTATGACATCCAGGCCGGAGCCGTCATCCTGGCCACCGGCGGTTGGCAGTGCGACAAGGAGATGTGCACGAAGTACATCGGCCGCCATGCTGACCTGGGTATGGCCAATGCGTTCCCTACCTGGACGGCTCCGGCATCAAGATGGGCGTGGAGGTGGGAGGCCAACTGTCCCGCAGCTTCGGCTCGTTCTACGGTCATCCGCAGCCTTGGCCTATGGACTACCTGAAGGGAATCGATACGCCGGAAGGCTACGAGGCGCTTACCGACATCGACGAAGCGCATGTGATGTACTACGGCACCACCGAGCACTCCATCCAGTGCGTGGGCGTGTACGTTAACGTGCATGGCAAGCGTTTCGTGAACGAGGGCCTGGGCTCTTCGCTGGTCAACCAGGAAGTTATGCAGCAGCCGATGGCCCGCGCCTACCTCATCTTGGACGAGGCGCTGCGCGAGCTCATCCGTCAGACGCCGTTCTTCAACGCGGCCGTCATCGGCGGCGACCGTATCGACAACATGATCGAGCGCGGCATGACCGTGGTGCAGGCCGATACGCTGGAGGAGCTGGGCGCCAAGATCGTCGCCGAAACTGCCGACGGCGTGGCCTTCAACGCTAATGCCATGCTGAGGACTATTGGCCGAGTACAACGAGGCTGCCAAGGCGGGCACGGCCGATCAGCTGGACTTCCCCCATGTGGGCACGCTTCCCGCTGCGGCCATCGAGACCGGTCCCTTCTACGCGATTCCCGTGGTGGGCGGTATCATGGCTACGTTCGGTGGCCTGAAAATCAACACAGATGCCCAAGTTATCAGCACGGCCAACGCTCCTATCGCCGGTCTGTACGCAGTGCCGGGGGCCGCTGGCGGCATCATGAACGGCGACTATTGGTGCGTGATGAGCGGCTACTCCATCATCGGCCGTCTGGCCGGCGCCAACGCCGCCGCCGAGGCAGCATCTTTGGCTACTGCCTAGTTCCGAAGCCTTAGAGGTCGATCGAGAAATGCGCCCCGCGGAATTTCCGTGGGGCGCAGTGCTTGGGAAAGTCCCCTATTCCGCCGCTTCTCGCAGCAGGGCTATTTCCGCAGCGTAGCCGGCGACGTCGTCCTGGGGTGTTTCCAGGTAGAAGGGCAGGTTGCGCAGCTGGGGGTGCGACACAACGCGGCAGAGGGCTTCGGTGCCGATGCAGCCTTCGCCGATGCGGGCATGGCGGTCCTTGTGCGCACCCAGGGGGTTCATGCTGTCGTTCACATGGATGGCCCGCAGCCGGTCAAGGCCGATGACGCGGTCGAACTCCTCCAGCACGCCGTCCAGGTTTCCGGCGATGTCGTAGCCGCCGTCCCACACATGGCAGGTGTCCAGGCACACGCCCACCTGGTCCGACAGCTCCACGCGCTCGATGATTGCCTCCAGCTCCTCGAAGCGGCCGCCCACTTCCGAGCCTTTGCCCGCCATGGTCTCCAGCAGCAGCGTGGTGGTCTGTTCGGGACGAAGCACCTGGTTGAGCGCTTGGGCGATGAGCTCGATGCCCGCTTCGGCGCCCTGGCCCACGTGGCATCCGGGGTGCATGTTGTACAGCTGGTGCGGCGTGGCCTCGTCCATGCGCGCCAGGTCGTCGGCTAGAGTCTGCAGCGCGAACTCCACGGTCTCCGGCTTCGACGAGGCCGGGTTGAGCGTGTAGGGCGCATGGGCCAGGATGCGCGTGATACCCGCGTCGGCCGCCTCCGTGCGGAAAGCCTCCAAATCGCGCGGGTCCAGCGCCTTCGCCTTGCCACCCCGCGGGTTGCGCGTGAAGAACTGAAACGTGTTCGCCCCGATGGAAGCCGCCTGCCGAGCCATGGCGGCATACCCCTTCGAAGCGGAAAGATGGCACCCGATAGTAATCATGAGTCTCCTTGGTAGCGTCGGTGATTGCGCCACTATAGCATGATGCGGCGAAGCATCGGTGTCGAAGCGGGGTAGTGCGGTCGGAGTATTTCCGTGTAGAAAGGCAACCGTGCGGGAACGTTCGGGCGCGGCTTTTCCACCTTCGATACAATAAAAGCCTATGGCGAAAAGGGCGAACAGAACACGTGGGGCGAAGGGCGCGACGTCGCCGACAGCTGCGCCGGCCGATGCTGGCGGGCGGCCGCAGCGTGTTCGGGAGCTGGCGCGATGGGCGGTTTCGAACCGCTCGAAGGTGGGCTCGGCGCTTAAGACCGTGTTCGGTGCGGGTATGCTGTGGGCATGGCAGTACGCCACCTTCCTGAGCGCGGCGCTGTTTCTCTCGGGGTCGTTCGTTCGCAGCCGCTCCGAGCTTGAGCTGGGTTTCTACATCCTGCAGGCGGCAGCGATGCTGTTCGCCGTGGTGCTGGTGCTCCTCCATTACCGGCGTCCGCTCAGCTTGGCGACGGGCCATACGTTCCTTGCAGCCGGCGGATTGACGGTTGCCACGTTGGGGCTGTTCGTGGCTTTGCGTATCCACGCCTTGTGGCTAGTTGCCGTGGCCAGCATTATCGCAGGGGTGTGCAGCGTGGTGATGGTAGCCGCTTGGGGTGCGCGGTTTTCTCTGGGCTCGAAGAGCTCGGGTCAGCTGGTGGTGGTGTCGTTCCTCATAGCCTGCGCAATCTACCTGGCCATGCCGTTGGTTCCCAGCGAAGTGGCCATAGGCGTGCTGCTGGCGTTGCCGCTAGGGTCGTGGGTGTGCTGGATCAGCGACGCCACGGCTCGCCACAGCCTGTCGTCCAGCGTGTTCGGCCGCGCGGATTCGGAAGAGGACGCTCTCGTCGTTCGCCCGACTGCGCCGTTCTCCAGCGACTCCGACGCTCCCACCTCTCCCGAGGAGCTGACCGCGGGCAACTGGCGCATCCGGGCGATTCCCTGGCGAGCCATCAGCGTGCTGGTAGCCGCGTCGTTCGTGGGCGGCATGGTGGCGTCGCTGCTGATGGCCATGACGCGCGCCGGCGTGGGCGACATCTTCCACAACGGTGCCTGGGTGGTGGCCATCGTATGCGTGGTGACGTCCATCACGCTGCTTGCCGAGCATAATACGCTTTCGGTTCGAAGCATGTACCATATCATGGTCACGTTGACCGTGTTCGGGCTGCTGGTGCTGCTGGTATTTGGGCGCGTCGGCTTCGTGGTGGGCGGCGCGTTCGCCCAGGGGTGCTCGCTGTTCCTGCAAATTATGATTTACATAATTATGACCAGAAGCACCCAACGGTTCGACATGGCGCCGCTGTTCTCGTTCAGCATCGGCCAGGCGGTGGTGGCAGCCGTGGTTCTGGCGGGCGCGCTTTCGGGGCAGCTCATCTACGCCATGGCCAGCAAGGAATCGCTCATGCTGCCCATTACCTGCGGATTCGGCATTTTGGTGCTGTTCTACATGGTGACGAGCCATGTGGGTCGCGCCGAGGAGCTGGGCCTTTCCCGGGATACCTACGCAGATGCCGAAACGGAGGCTACCGGAGAGCTGTCCGAGGCGGAAGCTGCGGAAAACGCCGCTGCCTCCCGTGGTGTTCGTTTTGACGTGCCAACCGTTTCCGCGGCGACGGGCGGTCGTACCGGTGCGGGCGCGGCCGTCGGTTTTTCGGGTTCTTCGAATGCCCTGGTTGAAGGCGGCGGCGCTGTTGCAATCTCGACCGACGTCGCCGGCCTAGCGGAGGGCGCCGGCGAAAACGTCGCCGTCGATCTGCTTCCCGAACACCTGGAGCAAGAGCGGTTGGACAGGTTTTCCCAGGTCTACGGCCTGACGGGCCGCGAGACGGAGGTGTTTGCCTACTTGGCCCACGGCCGCAGCCGCCCCTATATCGCTGATGCGCTGTACGTGACCACCGGTACCGTGAAGACCCACACCACCCACATCTACCGCAAACTCGAGGTAGGCTCCAAGCAAGAGCTCATCGACCTCTACGAGGCGTTTCGCTAGGGTGCGATGGCGGTGTGTCCCTTGTGGGCTTCCCAGATCGTCGTTCTTTGGGCTATCGCCCAGATTCCATAGGCTTTATGGTGTTGGAAGGTACCCAAATCGGCTCATTTTGTCCACGAGAATTCACCTCAATGAACTGGTGTTATATAAAAAAGTCCAGTTCACTGGCTTAGGAAATCGTGGACAAAATGAGCCGATTTGGGTATTGCAAGTGGGAGATGATGTAATTTGGGGACGTGTGGGTCAGGCGCAAAAGAGGCGGGCGCATAGGAGGAGAATCGAACCGGCAAAAACTTTCGGCGAGTGCGTTCTTGGACGAATGGAAAAGCCCCAGCACGCGAAGGACGTGCCAGGGCTTTATGGGAGGGCTTGGGAACGTTTCGCCTAGCAGTGGCGGGCGGTCAGGTTCGCGGTGGAGATGGCGTTGGCGATGTTCAGCGGGGTCTCGCAGTCGCCGACGGTGTAGACGTCGAACTCGGAGCCCAGCTCGTCGGCCAGCGCGGTGTCGGGAAGCATGTCGGACGCATCGATGACGCAGTCGCAGGGGGACCGTGACGTCGAAGCCGATGGCCTGCAGGCGGGCGGCGCCGTCGATGGTGTCCTCGATGTACATCTGGATGTCGGCGTCGGAAAGCAGGCTGGCCTTGTGGGTTTCGCCTTCGGGGCCCATGTTCTCCCACTGGTAGACGATGCCCGGGGTGGCCGTCTTCATCTGGATGAGGCAGGGGCAGTCGTGGCTGTGGACCTCGGCGCAGATGGCCTGAAGCGGGCTCTCCTCGATGGTAAGGCGCCCCGAGCTCTGACCTGCGGCGGAGACGGTGCGCTTGTCCAGCCGGGCGAGCATGTCGTAGCTGCCCTCGATGAGCACGGCGCCCATGCCGCCGGCCGCGATGCGCCCATGGTAAGCCACCGCCTTCTGCTCGTCGTCGGACACCATGGAGGTGGCGGCCGACTTGATAAGGCGGTTCTTCAGCGTGAGCGAGCCCACCTGGATGGGCGAGAACATGGTGGTTTTGGCGAAATCCTCGATGGTGTTGGTGGCAAGCCCATCCAAACGTGCGATATGCCAAGTTGTGGGCCAAGGCGGTTTCCTTCTGCTCGTGCTGCTCGCGTTGCTGAGCGGCGCCCTGTTCGGCGACCTCGAGGAGACGAAGTATTATCAGACCCCTTTGGTGCTCACCTTCGACCTGGGACTGCTTGCCGGGTTCGCACTGTGCCTAGGCTGCGTCCGGCGTATCGATGCAACCCGGCTTCCCTTCACGCATCTGGTTGCCGCGGCCGTGGTGCTCGTTTTCGGCCTGTCCGCCTCGGTCATGGCGCGGGCCGGCATGCTTTTCGACGGTGCCCCGATTAATTTGCTGGTGGGCGACGGGCTCTTGGGGGTGTTCCTGGCTCTCGCAGCGGCGCTGTGGTGGCTGGTGCTGATGGAGGGCGATGCTTTGGTGGTCGCGCTCTACCAGGTGCCCGCTTTCGATTACATGGATTTCCGCATCCGGACCATCTTCGGCGGCGCTGGGCTGCTGGTGCTGGT
>DBFAWQ010000041.1:0-7301 GCA_048242115.1 Eggerthellaceae bacterium | reverse complement strand
CTCCTGTTCAGCGTGGGCTTGGCAGCGGTATCCCAGATGCCCGCTTTCCGCAGGTTTTCCCGGTATGGGACGTCCCTTCGACTCGTCATGACGTTGTCCTCGGCCGTTTTCCTTCTCGTTCCGGTTCTTGCGGGCTGGTTGCCGGGGGCTGCGCTGCTTTTTCTCGGGCTGGTCTGGCCCTCCTACGTCATCATGTTCACGCTCATGCCGGCCCAGATGGCGGAGAAGCTGCCGGCCGATTTTCTGAGCATCGTCAGCTCGGGAGGGATAGCGACCGGCGTAGGCGTTCTGCTCTCCTCAGCGATCGGGTTAGTCGCCTTCGGCGCGTTAGGGGCTTCGACGCTGTTCTATTCGGTGATGGCGATGGTCGCATGCCTTCCGGTGCTCGCGGCGGTGCAAATGGTTCCTCCCGATGCGACGGATGCCAGCATCATGGGAGTGGAAGGGCTCATGGGGGGAGAGACGGAGGAGGAGCGCTTGGAGCGCCGGGTATCCGAGGTTGCTCAGCAGGCGGCGCTGACCCCGCGTGAGGAGGAGGTCATGGCGCTGCTCGTGCAGGGGCTTTCCCGGGGGCGGATAGCGGCAAGGCTCGTGGTGTCGGACGAGACGGTCAAGACCCATATCAAGCGCATCTATGGGAAGCTCGACGTCCACAGCCTGCGGGAGCTCGCCTCGCTTGTGGAAACCGGCAAGCATTACGGTCGGAAAGACGACTGAACGCCCCCTCGGCACGCTTGGAACCCCGGGTTTGCGAGCGGTTTTCTCGAATGCCCTTTTCGGGGGATGCCTCTCGCTGGGAAACAATACCGCAGAAACGGTATGGCTCACTGTGCCTTCCGGGTGGTTGAATGCGGTGGGCGGCCTGCAGCGAGTGGGCTGTTCGGAGGCAAGGACCGTTTCGAAGGAGGGTTTCCATGAGAAATGCGGAAAGGGAATTGAGCCGTCGCGGGTTTTTGGGGCTTATGGGCGCGGGTGCGCTCGGCGCAATGGGAACGGCGGCGCTGGCGGGGTGCGCCCCCGGTTCTTCGGCCGGGAGCACGCAAGTGGGAGCGGAGCCGACGGTCGCGGACAAGTCGTCTCCCATCGAACCGGCGCCCGTGCCCGAGGTATGGGACGAGGAGGCCGACGTGGTCGTGGTCGGCTCGGGCGGCGGTCTGGTTGCCGCGGCTTACGCGGTGTCGAAGGGCAAGAGGGTGGTCGTGCTCGAGAAATCGGCAAGCTGGGGAGGGACCTCGAAGGAGACCGACATCTTCAGCGTCATGGGAACGCAGACCCAACAGGCCATCTACCAGGCCCTGGCGAAGCAGATGGGCGATGCCGGCCAGGCCGACGCCGCTGCGCAGTTCGAGCAGCTGGGCTCTCTTGACCCGCAGGTTATGAGGGCGCAATGGAAGGCGGCGTACTTTACCAAGCCGGGTGCGGGCGATGTCGGCGAACTTCCCAACGGCCAAGAGGGCCCGCGGGCCTGCGCTGCGGTGACGCCCATGCTCGATGCGCTTGTCCAGTGCATCCCCGAGGCCATTGATTTCATGGGGAGCATCGGCGTGCCGTGGGGTCCCGTTACTGAGTTCGGCTCTACAGGCTTCGTTTCGGGAGTTTGCCCCCAGGGGTCCGAGAAGGGCGGCATCGTCTCGCGGGCAAACTACTCTGCGTTCGAGGTCCTGTACGATTACTGCGTCGACAAGGGTGTGACGTTTCATTTCAATACTCCGGCTCAGACTCTTGTCATGGATGGCGATGCCGTTGTGGGAGTGCGGGCTGCCGGCGAGGTTGCCTCGGTCAGAGCTGCCGACGGGGTTATTCTGGCAACCGGCGGCATGGCTTTCAACGAAGACATGCTGAGGAAGTACGTGCCACACGTGATTAACCGATGCTTCAGCTCCACGACGTCCACGTCGGACGAGGGGGACGGCATTCGGATGGGCTTAGGTGCGGGCGCCATGATAGCCGGTTACGATTCGGCTTTCATATTCGACGGGGGAGTGGATTGCGGAAGCTGGGGCCGCTATCTGTACAAGGGCGACGTGCAGTTCGCCCGTCAGCCGTGGATGCTCGTCAACGTCAAAGGCGAGCGCGTTCCCTACTACCCGGTCACGACGCTGGGCTTCACGAAGCAGGCGAGCATCCATATGCAGAATCCCGGGCATTGCAGTTACGCAATCTGCGATTCCCATTACGACGAAATCATCGGGAAATGGGATGCGGAAGGGAAGAACCAGCTGATCTGCCGCAACCCCATTACGCGCGAACGCTGGGCTGAGGCCGGGGAGAACGTGAACCGTATCGCCGGCATGACCGACGAGGACTACTCGATCGGCGTTCAGGAAGCCATCGACGGCGGCTGGATCGTGGAGGCGCAGACCGTGGAGGAGCTGGCTGAGGGCCTCGGGCTTGATGCGGGCGTTCTCAAGGCTGCGATCGAAGATTGGAACGCGCTTTGCGACAAGGGCGTAGACGAGCTGTACGGGTATGCCCCTGAATGGCTGAACAAGGTGCAGGACCCGCCGTTCTACGGCGTGAAGGTGGGCGGAACCGTCCTTGGCACCATGTGCGGGCTTGCCCCCGACACATCTATGCGGGTGCTCGATGAGAAAGCCCGGCCCATCCCTGGCCTCTATGCTGCCGGCTGTACTTTGGGCGGCCTGGGCGGAGATTCCACCTACGGCGACTGCCGCAACCCCGGCGGCGGTGTGGCTATGTCCTGCGGTACGGCGTACCAGGCGGCGAAAACCATTTGCGGATAACGTCCTGGAGGCACCTCTGGTTTCGCGGCTTGGGCCCGAGCATGGAAAGGCTCCCTTCGGGGAGCCTTTTCCGTTGCGAGTTTCGGAACGCGCCCTAGGGCAGCTGGTCGTACTGCTCGTCGGCGACGGGCTCCAGCCATTCGTTGCTGCACTCGGTGCCCGGCGCCTCGAAGGCCACATGGGCCATCCAGCTGTCCTTGGCCGCGCCGTGCCAGTGCTTCACGCCGGCGGGGATGAACACCGTGGTGCCTGGGACGAGCTCGCGGGCTTCCTGGCCCCACTCCTGGTACCAGCCGCGCCCGTCGGTGCACAGCAGGATCTGGCCGCCGCCCTCCTTCGCATGGTGGATGTGCCAGTTGTTCCGGCATCCCGGCTCGAAGCTTACGTTGGCGACGAACTGGGTCTTCGCCGGGTCGGTCAGCGGGTTCAGGAACGAGCGCCCGACGAAGTACTGGGCGAAAGCGTCGTTGGGGGTGCCCAGCCCGAAGAGCGGGGAGAACTCGCCCTCAGCGCCGACCTCCTGCGCCGCCCCGCCGGGTTCGCCGTACACCTTCAGCGCCACGCGGAACGCGGCCCATGCGTTGGGCCAGCCGGCGTAGAAGGCCACATGGGTGAGGATGGCGGCCAGCTCGTCGCGGGTCACGCCGTTGCCCTTCGCCGCCATCAGATGGTGCTCGAAGGAGCTGTCGCACAGCCCCTTGGCCACCAGGGTGGTGACTGTGATGATGGAGCGCATCTTCTGCGAGAGGGCGTCGTTGCTCCACACCTCGCCGAACAGCACGTCGTCGTTGAGCGCTGCGAACTGCGGGGCGAACCGGCCGAGGGCGTCGCGGCCGGCGGTCTGCACTATCTTGGGCATGGGATTCCTTTCGCTTGGGGCTGCTTCGGCTTCGCGCGATACGGGGCGCGGCAGTGGGTCGGCTTCCCATTATCGCGGTTCGCCCGTCGGATATACAATGCCCGTTGCAAGTGCCCGCTATGCGCGCGGTGCATGGTGCGGCGCCCTCGGCTGCAGTCAGGCGAACGGCCGTTGCGGCGACTCGGGGCAGGCAATATGGACGCCGCGTCAAGGAGTTGTCAGTTTCGGCGGTTCTGGGTGGACAGCCGTGTCGGGCCGTCCGAAAATGCAGGGCTGTTCGCAAGGCTGCTCGATGGGGCGGCTTCCGCGCGGGCCCGATGCCCGTTTGCGCTGCGCCGCGATGAAAGGACCTGATTCTCACATGCTCGTTGCGGAATTGCTTGAGGCGGGAATGCTCGTCTGCTTCGGCCTGTCGTGGCCGCTGAACGCGTGGAAGGCCTACAAGGCCGGCACCGCCCAGGGTACGAGCTGGCAGTTTCTGGCGCTCATCTGCGCCGGGTACGCCTGTGGGGTCGCGGCCAAACTGGTGCTGGGGACGCTGAACTGGGTGCTTGCCGTGTACCTGCTGAACTGCCTGTTCCTGGCGGCGAACTGGGCCGTGTACTTCCGCAACCGCAAGCTGGACGCGAAGCGCGGGTCGCTGGCTCGGCAGTGCGCCGTCCTGGCTGCGGAGCACCCTTCCGGCGCCGCCCGTTAGGGATCTTCGCAGCCGGCTTGCCGCGTCCTCCGCCGGGGGTATGCTTTGGGCGGCAGGCAGCCTTCGCTTCCTCGATACGGCAAGCGCTTGGTCTCCGCATCGACAGGCGCCGGCCTCCCGGCGTGGCGTGGCGCCCCGTCGCCCAACTAGCCTTTGCGAGCTTGAGCGGCCCTTCTGCGTTTCTCGTGCGCGAGGCGAGCTATGGGATTTTGGGGAAGCGGCTTTCAGGTTTTGCTGGATAAGTAGTGGCGCCCTCATGGAAGGGATGGCAGGCTCGTGCTCGGATGCTATGGTGGTGCGACCGTTTCAGCCCTGCGGCGACGCTCGGCCCGACCTGGTCCGGTCCGAAAGGGAAGGTGCCATGTTCAAGGTTCGCTCGAAATATCTGCTCCTCATTGCCGGCGTCGTGTGGCTGCTGGCGGGCTTTTCCGTTGCGCGCCTGGGAGTACTCGCCATCCTGGACGGCGTGAGCCCGTGGATACCGGCCGTCGGCGCCCCTATCGTGTTCGTCGTATTCGGGTTCATGTTCTTCAAGCTGGTCGCAAAGCATTCCGCCCGCATCCACGGCTACGGTGACGAACGTATGCACATCCTGAAGTTTTTCGACGTGAAAGGCTACATCATCATGGCGGTCATGATGGGGGGCGGCATCGCGCTACGCAGCTTCGGCATCGTGCCCGGATGGTTCGTCGCCTTCTTCTACACGGGGCTCGGAGCGGCCTTGGCCTCTGCCGGCGTCGGATTCTTCGTCGAGTTCTTCTGCCGCAACCGCAGGAACCACGCCCGTTCGAACGCCTAGCGGTCGCAGCCGGCCAAGGCGGGTTCGCTTGGCGTGTAGCTGGGGGCTGCGGCGGCGACGGCCTGGAACGCGGGACGCGGTCGGATTCGTTGGGGTGGCCGAGGGGCGCGATGCGCGGAAGCGGTGGAGCCTATGTTCCGCAGGTCCCTTCCTCGAAGGTCCCTACTCTATAGCCGCCAGCACCTGGAAGGCGTGGGCTGCGGGGGTGGGGGAGCTCTTGCCGTCCTCGTTCACGCTGCGCACCAGCATGCGGTAGTCGCCCTCCTCCTCGGGCGTCCAGTCGAAGGTCCACCACACCCAGCGCACGGCGTCGGTTCCCTCCGTGGACTGGCGGGTCCAGTGCTCGCCGCCGTCCAGGGAGAACTCAACGGCGATGATGCGCTTGTCGTAGTCGTCTGCCCAGCCCTCGAAGCGCATGGTCTGGCCCACGTAGCCCACGTACTCGGCCTTGCACGAGACGTTCGGGCGGTTGGTGAAGTCGTGCCCGTCGTCGACGAAGTCGGGCAGCGCCGGCGGCTCGTCCTCCTCGGTGAAGTCGATGGCCACGATATCGCGGATGAAGTACTTCGCCGGGAAGCCCGGGATCCACAGCTGGTTGGAGCATCCCATGACGTCCATGATGTTCTCGCTGTTGATCTTGTCGGCGATGATGGCACCCCTCTCGATGAGGAAGTCCAGCGGGAATGCCACCTTCATGCCGTCGGACGCCGTGAATGTGACGGTGTTGCAGTTTGCCATAAGTCCCCCTCGGTGCAGCGCGAGGGCCCCTTCGCCCCTTGCTGCCTCTCCTTCGCTGCGGCGGCTTGGCCCGCCCCGCGCGCATCGTCCTCTTGCTGCGGTGTTGCCGTTCGGGTTGCCCGCAAGTCGTTCGAACCGCGAGCTGGTCGCTCGGGTCGCTTGCAGCAACGCCTTTGCCCGGCCGCCCCTCTTCGCAGTTGGCGCGGCCGCGTTAACTGCTTCTGCCTGCGGATGGTATCACAGCTCAGCCCAGGGCGAGCTCGTACAGCGAAAGCTCCCCGTAATCGATGAAGCCGACAGCGAAGTCCTCTTCGCTATTCGCCCGTCTGCATGTCTTTCAAGGCTTCCAGCTGCTGTTGGAGGTGGTGGTAGTGGAGCAGCTCCTCTTCGGTCCAAGGGCCGAAGAGGATGGCGCGTAGGGCTTCCGAGGCGGTTTTCGGAACGCCTTTCTTCTTGCCGCCCCTTGGGGCCGTCGCCTGTATCACGTCGCTATCTTCGAAAGCCTCCGCGGCCAATGGGCTGCTGCCGGGTTGCGCTGGGGGGCTCGGCCAGAGGCATGCTCCCGTGCGGTTGTACAGGCGAATGTCCGAGAACTGGCCCGATTGCTCCAGCTCGTCGAGGTTGTCGACGATGTCCTGCACGATCTTCGCGTGATGGGCCGGGTCGGTCGCCCTTGGCGTAGTGCCCGCCACCCGCATCTGCTCGTAGCGAATCTGGCAGCTGATCAGCGACACCTCGGGCTTGACCGCCATCAGGGCCAACGAGGTGCTGTACCCGCGGGCGTTCAGCAGCGACGCGGTTTTCAGCGGCACGGCGCTCGTGCGCAGGGTGCCCTCGATGACCAGGTTGAGCTTCATTCGGGAGAACGCGTCTATCAGCCCTTCGACGAGCTGTCCAGACCAGGGCGCCGTATATGACACCCAATCATCCCCATAGGCCTCTTTAAGCGCTTCGAACCGAGGGTGCAGTGAACGATATTCGTCGCCGTTTATCACGATAGCGTTGCCGTCGAGCATGTCGGCGCAGACGTTGTGGAGCGTTGTCTTTCCCGCCCCGCTTTGCCCTCCAAGCAGGAACGCTTTCGGATGCTCGGATCGTGTGATTCGGGATGGACTGGCGAAGTCCTTGACGAGACAGAAGAGAGTCTCCTCGAATTCATCTTGCGTGAAGGCATCGATATTGTCCATCATGCCGCCTTGGAATGCAGGTGCTGGGAAACGCGCTTGAAGATGTCCAGTTGCTCGTCTATGTGGTCGAGAGCGGCCAAGGTTCTATTCTCCTTGTAGATGATGGTCGATTTGAGCAGCCAAACTTGGTGGCTAAGATCGTCAAGCATGGCCGCGGCCATGACGTCGCCGGCGTCCTCGGCTTCTTTCATGAGGTGGAAGAGGCTGGCAGCGATTTCGGCTGCCTTCTCGTTCAGCACTTCCTGGCGCAGAGTGATTTCGTAGATCTGGTTGATGT
>DBFAWQ010000040.1:0-21840 GCA_048242115.1 Eggerthellaceae bacterium | reverse complement strand
CATCCAGCAGACCGCTGACGCGTACATTTACAAGCTGAACAACTTCAACGCCATGAGCACCACCTCGGTTGGCGGCACGTCGCTTGGCTCCACCACCATCGACCTGGGCGCCGCGAAGAAGCTGCGCATCTCTATTGACCTGCAGGAGACGAAGGTTACCGTGCAATCGCAGCCTTACGATTCCGCTGGTAACCTAATCGGTCTTACCCCTACGAACAACTTCGTGAATATCCCGTTGGAGAAGAACGGCTACAACGGCTTCGGTCCCATCGTGGGTTACACGTCCCATGGCTGCAGCTCGCTGACCGTGTTCAAGTACCTTGACCTGGAGATGGCCTTCGAGTCCAGTGCTTTCGACTCGTTGAAGACCGTGCAGTACTACCAGGGCGCCGAGCAGAAGTACTTCATCAACCTGGTGGGCGACAAGGGAGATACCGGTATTCCCGACCCCACCGATACGAGCGTGGGCGAGGAGCAGTTCGAGACCAACAAGAAGATGTTCGAAGACGGCATCAACCGCATGACCGAGAACAAGACGTTCTACTTGTCCAACATGGACGACGGTCACGTGCTGCAGAATACCGACAAGGAATCCGGCGTGCAGGGCCTAGGTACCTCCAACGGCTTCATCGCCTCGGGCGACAGCCATGTGGACCTTATGGCTCAGTACATCTACCAGAACTTCCTGGAGGGTGCGCAGTTCCAGCCCGAACCGGTGCTCAGCTCCATCCCGCTGGCGAACTTCTTCCTGAAGGACAATACCACCGATAAGCAGCTCATGACGGTGCACTTGCAGCACCTTACTGGCGACACGGTCTCTGCCAAGATTGAGGGCGGCTCC
Organism: Eggerthellaceae bacterium; assembly: GCA_048242115.1. Classification (GTDB taxonomy): domain Bacteria; phylum Actinomycetota; class Coriobacteriia; order Coriobacteriales; family Eggerthellaceae; genus Xiamenia. Next base: position 20,999 of record DBFAWQ010000040.1, on the reverse strand, counting down.
ATTGCCGGTACTAGTGCGGGCGATGATGGCTGGGTTAAATGGCGCTGCCTCACCGTGACCGATCCCAGTGGGAAGGAAGTGTACAACAGCGGTTGGGTGGCGGCCTCCGATAAGAATGACCCCACCAAAGAGCTGAACGCTGACTTGGTTTCCAAGTTCCATTTCACGAAAGACTCCGACCCCGGTCGTTACGAGTTCCATTTGCAGGTGCGCGACGACAAGTACGAGACGGCCGAGGATGCCGAAAAGGATGCGCTGCATCAGTCGGATATTTTCACCACCTACATCACTGCGTTCAACGATACCGACTATCCCATTATCGCTGGAGCGAATACTCACGAGAACACGGCGACCATCACGCTGACCGATACCGGCCAGGGCATCGATGAGGATGGCATTACCTTCGTGGAGGGCAACCGCGGCTCCGGCGTGGTCGCATACTATGTGACCAATCAGCCGCCTGAGAAGGACAGCCCGATTAAGGATCCCGACAAGTGGATCCGTCTGCCCTATGCCCAGCACAGCGTATCCTTCGATTACGTGATGACCAGCACCGATAAGCTGTACGTGTGGTCCATGGACGAGTGCGGTAACGTGGGCTACAAGGGAGGCGAGCATGAAGCCGACCAGCCCGAGGAGCCTGCCGTTTTCCAGCCTACCCGCGTGGTGGTGGAGGATCCCAACGGTGACGTGATCAAGGAATACTACGTTATCGGCGACAAGCCCATCATCGTGCTGCCCCCCGACGAGGAGGTGCCCGACCACCCCGACGACCCCGAGAACGAGCACTTCTCCGGTTGGCAGACTCCCGACGGCGTGGATGTGACTCCGGGCGACGAGACGGGCAAGGATACGCCTATCAAGCCCGACGACGAAAACACCATCGTTATCCGCCCGTCTTACTCCCATGACACCGCCAACCTGGTGTATCTGGCCAACGGCGGCAAGATCACCACGAGCACCGGTGCCCAGGTGGACTACAGCCCCTACCAGGTGGTTTCCGGGTCTTCTATTCTGAAGAAAATTGAAGATCACAACGTCTCTGTGTCCCAGAAGGGCTACGCCTTTACTGGATGGAAGCTGTACAAGACTGCGACGATAGGCGTGAAGGCTCCGGGCGACGCGGAATACGATGCAATCATCGCCGGTATCGGGACTGCCTCGAATCTTTCCGACGTAACTACGCAGATTGCCAAGAAGGACGTCAAGATGGACGGCGACAAGCCGGCCGATCCCGAAGTGATTCTGCAGGACACCTATTATCTGGTTGCCCAGTGGGCACCGGGCAACTACACGGTGCGCATGAACGCCAACGGCGGCTCGCTGAAGGGCGCCAGCAAGGTCGAGAACGTCAGCTACAACACGAACCTGACGCTCGACAACATTACGAATAACACAACGCCTCAGGGGCTTCCGGTTTCGGGCCGCCAGCTTCCCACTCGCGACGGCTACAATTTCGCCGGTTGGTCGCTGCAGCAGGTGGAGCCTATCAACAGCAACGACCCGGACAAGGCGACGAAGTTCTCCTCGGTGCTGTTCAAGAGCGTGACCGGCTACACCGCCGGCGTTGCGGCTCCCACCATGCCGGACGAGGACATCACCGTGTATGCGGTGTGGGAGCGCGACACCAGCAAGATGCTCATCAACTTCGACGCCAATGGTGGTAGTGCTGTCGCTTCGGTCTCCTACACGGCTGCTGAGAAGACCTACAAGGCTCCGTTGAAGTCGAACCTGCAGGGCTACGACTTCGGTGGCTGGTACCTGAAGCAGCTCGATGGCGATGGCAATCAGGTCTTCGACGATGCGAACCTGTACCCTGAGACCGGTACCACTATCGACAAGAGCAACGGCGATCTCACCTACGTCGCCAAGTGGATTCCCAAGGAGACCACGAAGTACACCATCGATTACTTCGTGAACTCCGGTAACAAGGACGACAACGGCAACTACATCTACACCAAGGTGAACGGCGCGAAGCAGTCCTTCGACTCCGAGCGCGTGGAGGACGAGACCGCTCCTGGTGTCTTCCGCCCCTACACGCTGACCAAGTACGCGCCTACCGAAAGCCATGTGGCCATCGACACGTCCAATGCCGACATGTACCTGCCCGAGGTTACTTCCGGCGGCATCGACTACTGGCTGGATACCACCAACGTCCACAACGTGCTGGAAGCGGACGTGCTCGGCAACGGCTCCACGTCGTTGCGTCTGTACTACAATCGCTACCTGAACATCAATGCCAGCAAGTCCAACTACTCCACCGGCAACGGTACCGTGACCCCGGCGCTGCGTCAGAAGGAAGGCACCACGCCTACGGTTACCTGGGCGCCGGATGCGAACTCCTACGTGTCCCGCGTTACGGTGAACGGCGTTGTGCGTGACGACTTGCTGAATGCGGGCGCGTACACGCCGGCTCAGGGCATCACCAGCAACGAGGTCGTGGTCGTCGAGTTCACGAAGAAGGACTCCGACAACCCGAATCCGCCGGTGAACCCCGATGATCCGGACAACCCGAATCCGCCCGTGGATCCGGACGATCCCGATAACCCGAACCCGCCGGTGACGCCCGATCCCGAGCCCGATCCCGATCCCGATGACGAGCCGGTGGATCCGCGCACTTTCGTGGTTCGCACCGCCATCCATGGCTGCTCGAAGCAGTGCACTATCGAGGAAGCCCACGACTGCACCCACGAGTGCCAGGTGACCGGCACCAAGATCTACAAGGCCGGCAAGGACGCTGTGGTGGACTGGAGCATCTGCGAAAGCTCCAACCTGCTGCGCGTGGAGCTTGATGGCAAGCCGTACGACCTGGAGAAGGGACAGACCTCCCTTATGCTGCAGGGTCTGGCCAAGGACCATACGGTGGACGTGTACGTGACGCCCACCACGAAGCCCAGCATCGGCGCCGAGCGCGAGAACGGCTTCTACACCATCACCGTGAACCGCTACGGCGGCGACGGTAAGTTCTTCACGTCCTCCACGACCAAGATTCCCGTGGACGAGTACGCGAAGATGAGCAACGACCAGAGGAAGGAAGCCTGGACCTTCGAGTGGGATCGCCAGGATTCCGACTACCGCATCTACAACATCCGCGTGAACGGCAACCGCCAGAAGGATTTGCCGGTCATGATTCCTGATGCTGGCAGCTTCCAGATGTCGCCGGGCGCTGGCTACATCGTCGATGTGTACTTCTACGACATCGTGGAGACGCCGAAGAACCCCAACGACCCGGTCGACCCGGATGATCCCGACGATCCCAGCGACGACCCGCAGATCGAGTACAAGGAGCCCGACCTCAGCCGCGTGGACGAGTGGGTTTCCGTGAAGACCACCATCCTGGGCGGCGCTGGCACCATCGATCCTAGCTTCGTTGCCAAGAAGGAGGACGTGGGCGAGACCCACGACGTCACCTACACGCTGGAGAACAGCACCGACAAGGATGCTCTCGACTACGTGTACTACGAGGTGCAGGACGTGACCGTCAACGGCAAGCAGGTCACCGACTACGAGACCGTGACCGACGGCGGAAAGATCACCATTCCTCTGAAGCTTGACGGCGCTGTGAAGGACAACGACGTCATTGTGAAGGTGAAGCCGCTGTTCGTCGAGGTGGAAACCACGAAGGTAACGCTGGAAGAGGATACCGAGAATCCGGGCAACGCAAAACTGGCTGCTACCAACGATGGCGGTACCATTTCGGCGTCGCGTACCGTGGGCAAGTACGGTAACTACTACAACATCCAGGCGAAGCCTAATCCCGGCTTCCGCCTGCATGCCATCGAAGTGACCGATGACGCAAGCGGCGAGAAGGCCACCTACTACGCCGTGGGCAACAAGGAAGGCACCACCATCGACAGCTTCACCACGGAAAACCCCGTGCCGTCTCAGCCGACCACCCAGAGCGACGAGCCCGAGTCGAACTCCGACGAGGGCGCCGAGCCTCAGGCGTCGGTGGGCACCATGGAAGCAGCTCCGGCTGAGGCTGCGGCTGCTGCCGATACCGTGTCCGACGCTACCATCGTGTCCACTACCGCGGAGGCCAGCGTGTACATGATGGGCACGCTGCATCCGGACAACACGTTTGCCCCGAGCAGCCAGCCCGCTGATCAGCCCGAGGCCGAGGAGCCTGCTGCCGACGAAGGTGCCCAGGCTGTGGCCGACGGTGCCGAGTCGGGTGCTGCTTCCGAGCAGGGTTCCGAGGGCGACGTTGCGGCTGCCGGCGAGCCAGCTGCGGCCGATGAACCGGTTGCTTTCGCAGCCGAGTCCGTGGAGATGGTCGCCCCTGTGTCCGACCAGGCCGTCGATGCCGAAGGCTTGGTAGAGGGCTTCGCATTGTTCGAGGCGGAGAAGGCCTACGCCGACGAAGCTGACGCTAGCGAACCCGCCCAGGATGCATTCCATGTTCCTACGGTCGTGACTGCCGGCAGCAACACTGTGCAGCTCGGCTATGGCAACATGTCGGCCGACAAGCACGTCAACGCCATCTTCGTGAAGAATACGGTGGAGCAGGACGAGCCGACCATCAACGACGTGATTGACGACATCAACGATCCCGAGTCGCCCACCGTGCACAATGTGACGCTGAGCTACAACTTCGAGCCCAGCTACATCGACGGCTCCACTGTTGCGCGGCCGGTGCCCACGAATGCCGATGGCAGCCTTGCCGACGACGGCACGGGCAAGGTGGGGGACAACGGTTCCGCGACCGTGCGCTGGGGTATCCCCGAGAACTACATCGTGAAGAGCGTGACCGTCAACGGAGCTCCTGTTTCCCCCGCTGAGGCTGGCAAGCTTGATCTGACCGGTATCACCGGCGACCAGAACGTCGTCGTGACGCTGGAACGCCAGACGCGCAACCAGCCCGACAGCGTGCCTCCGACGGGCTTCGAGCAGAAGTTCGAGGTCATCACCGACGTGAGCGGCTACGGCGGAGTGTCCATCACCCCCAGCAATAAGCTGCTCGAGGAAGGTGCCACTTACAACGTTTCCTGGGTGCCCGACGAAGCCGAAGAGGGCGTGGATGGCAAGCCGATCAACATTCCCTTCATCCAGTGGGTGAAGATCGACGGCGAGCTGCATCCCGAGCTTGCTGGTGCCAACCCGACGGCTCACTCTTGGAAGTTCGAGAACATTGATGGCAACCATACCGTCGAAGTCCACACCATCATGCTGAACGAGGACGTGGACGATGACGGCATTCCCGATTACAACATCGACGATGACGGCGATGGCATTCCCGAGACGAACATCGACGGCGATGGCGACGGCCTGCCCGACACCAACGTGGACACCGACGGCGACGGCAAGCCTGACGTGAACATCGTGGACGAGGACGAAGACGGCGAGCCCGACCCCGTTGACCCGAGCGACCCCAAGAAGCCCAACGTCAACATCGTCGACAAGGACATGGACGGCGACCCAGAGAACGTTGATCCGAAGAAGCCGACGGAGGAGCAGCCGAAGCCCAACGTCAACGTCGATACCGACGGCGACGGCAAGCCGGATGTGAACGTCGATACCGACGGCGATGGCAAGCCCGATGTGAACGTGGTCGATAAGGACGGCGACGGCAAGCCCGACCCGGTGGATCCGAAGGACCCCGAGGCTCCGAAGCCTACCGTGAACGTGGACACCGACGGTGACGGCGAGCCCGACCTGTTCATCGATGTGGACGGCGACTACATCCCCGACGTGAACATCGACACCGACGGTGACGGCAAGCCGGATATCAACGTGGACACCGACGGCGACCTGAAGCCCGACGTGAACATCGACACCGACGGTACCGACACGTGGAAGCCCAGTTCCGAAGGTGGAAACGCCGACAAGATCTGGAAGCCGTACCTGAACATCGACACCTTCGACGGCCAGGGCCCGGTTCACTTCGACAACACCGATCCGGTGGACGAGAACAACGACGGCGTGGACGACCGTTGGGTGCCCAAGGCCGACACGAAGGCTGAGAACGGCTTTGTGTACGACACCCTGGGCGACAACTGGGTGAACGACCTGAAGCCGGGCGAGACGCCCGAGGAGCCGGTTGATCCCGACGATCCGAACAAGCCGGACGACCCGACCAACCCCGACGACCCCCAGAAGCCGACGCCGCTGCCTTCTCCGGACGACGAGTCCGGCCAGGGCGGCTCCGGTCAGGCTGCCGGTAACAGCGGCAAGGTTGGACCGACCATGTCCGCGACCGGCGACAACACCATGTTCCTGGTGTCGGTGCTGGCCATGGCCGCTTACACCGGACTGGCGGTCCTGTTCTTCGCTCGCCGCAAGATGAATGCGACGAAGAAGGCGGGCAAGCACAGCCTGTAGCTTGCGTCGAAGGGCGCGATAGGCCCCAAGGCGGAATGCGGCAGGCGAGGCTCCGATAGGGAGCCGTAGCACAAGGAAAACTGGCGGTTGCGAAAGCGGCCGCCAGTTTCTTTGTTGCCCCGGGATTCGAGGACGCAAGGAGGCAGGCGCTTGCCTACCGAGTCTCGTCGAAGGGGAAAGGGCCCGATGGGACGGTGGCGACCTTGATGCTCGCGTGCTAGCGCTGGTTGATTTGCCTGCAGGCGGTCAGCAGGGATTCGGCGGTGGTTTGCCAGGTGAAGTGCGACCGGACGCGCTCTGCGGCATGCCGGCCCATGGCTTGCCAGGTTTCGGGATCGGCGGCTGCAGCCTCCAGGGCGCCGGCGATGGTCTGCGGTTCGGCATCCGGAATGACGACGCCGAAGCCTGCAGTGGGGAAGAGCTCGTCGGTTCCGCCGACGGGGGTGGCGATGCACGGCGTTCCCATGGCGCTCGCCTCCAACAGTACGGTGGCGAACCCTTCCGACCGAGAGGGAAGACACAGGACGTCAGCCTGGGCAAGCAGGGCGGCTACCTGGGGTTTCTCCAACGACCCCAACAAGATGATGCGGTTTAACGGGGCCTTTCCTTTGCCCGGTTCAGCTTCTCGCGTCAGGTCGTTGCGCAGCGGGCCATCGCCGGCAACCAGGAGGACAACCGGGCGGTCCGCTTCCATGAGGCCTACGGCTTTCACCAGGTTCTCGATGCCCTTCTCGGGAACCAAGCGCCCGACAAATGCGATTGCGAACGTTTCGGGTGGCAGATCGAAACGTTCCCCCTCTGTCGCCGAGGCGGCGAAGGCGTCGGCATCGATGGCGTTGGGGAGCACGCCGCTGGCTGCTATTCCGAAATGGCCCAGCCACTGGCAGGCGCGCTTCGAGACGCCGTAGAAGGCGGCGGGGTAGGCGGCCAGCCGCTTCGTCAGCCCGTGCTCGACGGCCTGCACCGCCTGGTCGAGTACGGGATTGCCCATGGTCAGATGTGCGGACCCGTGTTCGATGACCACGGGAACAATGCCCTTGGCCTGGGCGAACTCGACGCCTATCTCGGAAAGCAGATAGAAACGAGTATTAACAACTACATAGTTAATATGTTGTGATTCCAGCCATTTCCAGAGCGCTCGGTACTCGGCGTTCTTGCGAGGAACCGGGTAGCGGCCGCCCAGCAGCGGCCTGCAGGGAAGACGCACCACCTCCACCAACGGTGTATCTCCATCCGTTATCGCAGGCTCTGGCTTAGGGGAGGGCGCCTTGAGAGGGGACGTCTGCTTCTCCGCGGTCTCGGTCTCTAGTTCCGCTTGCGTAGGCACGGAGGCAATCCCTGCAGCTTCAGAGCTTCTGTTCTCCAGCGTTTCAGGCTGCACCGATTGGCTGGTGGATTGCTCGGTCCGAGCATGGGTGGCGTATGCTCCGTGGGTCGCCGGTTCGTGGACGTAGCCTTCGCGGCCGTGGGTGTTCATGGCAACCACGATAACGCGGCACCCCATGCAGGCCAAAGCATGCGCCAAGTGCTCCGTGTACCCTTCAACCCCGCCGACGCTGGGAGCGTAGAGCGCCGAGAACAAGCAGACGCAGGGCTGCCCGCTCCCGTCCCCGTTCGGAATCTGTCTCACCGGAAGAACCATGGCGCGAATTATACCATGGGCAAAAAGCTGGAGATTCACCTGCGGTTTCGATGATTGAAGGCAGGCCCAGCGAGTTGCCGGTACCATGAAGACAGGCGGCAAGCGCCAGCGACGGGTGCCGGTTAGCGGCAGGGGAGCGATGGCGGAGCGGGGGCAAAAGCGTTGCGGCGGGAGCCGGGATGTGAGCGCTAACCCTTCCGCTGGGAGAAGTACTCGCTGACCAGGATGCCTACGAAGATGAGGGCGAAGCCGAGGCCGAGGGAGGTGGTGAGCTGCTCGCCCAGCAGCAGGATGCTGAAGAGGACGCCGAAGACCGATTCCGTGGCCAGGAAAAGCGAGGCCGGCGCGGGCGGTACGTGGGCCAGGGCGACGTTCTGCAGGAACAGGGCGATGGCCGAGGCGAACAGAGCCAGGTACCCCACGCCCAGCCATACGTCAGGCGGCAATGCGGAGAAATCGGGAATATTGCCGCTGAATAGGCCGAACGCAAGCCCCAGCACCCCAGCCACCAGGAACTGGATGACCGTGAGCGCCGTCATGTCGCGATGAGGCGCCAGCTTCGAGGTATACAGCACGTGGAACGACAGGAACAGCGCCGAGGCGATGGTGATTAGGTCGCCGAACCGCAGGCTGAACCCTGCCGCGCCGTTGTAGGCCACGCATCCCACGCCGGCGATGCACAGCAGGGCCGCCCCGACGTTGGCGAAGGTCGGGCGCTTGTGCAGGATGGGCAGCGCCAGAAACGGCACCATGACCACGTAGAGCGTGGTGAGAAACGAGCTGTTCGAGGCGGTGGTGTCCGTGAGCCCCGTGGAGTTCGTCCAGTAGGAAAGGAACAGCAGCACACCCAGCAGCGTGCCGGCCCGCAGATGGTCGCGGTTCAGGTAGGGACGGATCCGCACGAAGGTAACGGCCCCCAGCACCAGGCCGGCGCAGGTGAAGCGGATGCCCACCAGCCACAGCGGCGGCAGCAGGTCCACGTTCGCCTTGATGACCACGGTACCCATGCCCCAGATGGCGGCCGCCAGCAAAAGCGATGCCTTGTAAACCCACTGCGGCTTCTGTCCATGTAAGCGAAACGTTTGCATACACGCATTCTATCCGATTGCCACTATGGATGCGTGATTTTCCGTCCCCTGACATATGTTGCTCGTCTAGGGAAGGACGAGGGTTATCTCGAAGCGGGCAACGGTGGGTTGGGCGGGCGCGTCGGCCCGGGCGAGTTGCGGCTCGGGCTGCAGCACAGCGGCGCTCACCTGGGCGTCCAGGGAGGTCGCGAGGTTCCGCACCACGGAAAGGCCCAGGCCGGCACCGCTTTCGCTGCGGGCAGCGTCGCCTCGGTAGAAGCGGTCGAACAGGCGCTCGGCGTCCAGGGAAGCGGCATCTGTAGCGGCCATATCGTTGTCGAAGACGAGCCGACGGCCGCGCTGAGTCACGGTGAAGTCGCCGGTCCCGTAGCGCAGGGCGTTCGCCACCAGGTTCTCGAAGATGCGGCTTAAGGCTTCCCTGTCTCCCATCAGGGGAAGCGCGGGGTCCTGCCAGTCGAGCGCCGGCTCCCAGCCCCGTTCGGCGAACTCGGGGAAATGGCCCGCCAGCACCTCGGACAGCACAGCCAGGGCATCCACCGGTTCACGGACGGGCTCGCGGGCCGCATCGAGGGATCGGCAGTAGTCGAACAGCTGGTCCAGCAGCGTTTGCATGGCGTTCAGCCGGCTTTGGGCCAGCCCTAAGCAGCGCGCCCGTTCGGAAGCGTCGTCATTCTCCGCGGCTGCCAGCTGCAGGTAGCCCTTCGCCCCCGTGAGGGGCGTGCGGATATCGTGGGAGAGGCTGGCCAGGTTGCGCTGGAACTCCTGCTCGGCGCGGTGCTGGGCGCGTCCCTCTTCGGCCTGGCGGTCCAGCTGTCCGTTCACGGCGGCGGCAAGCTCGGAAGTGCCTGGAAGGGTCGTCTGAACGGTCAGCCGCTGGTTGCTTTCGGAGGGCCGCGTGCGCAGGAAGCGGGCCATACGGCGCAGCTCGCGGCGATAACCGCGAACTACCAGGGCAAACGCCATCAGCGCAACGGCCAGTGCCGCAACCAGCATCGCTTCCACAGCCGTCCTCCCTTCCGTCGGTGCATCTCCGCCTGGCATCCCCTGCTGTTCGCGTAGCATTTTCTGGCACAAATGGAGGGTTTGGCAAGTCCAAGGCCCTGCAGATTTCAACAGATCATGCAGCTAGCAGATTCCCACCTGGGAAAACGCCGGCAGTAGTTTGGGGTCTCGCCCTACATTACGGGATTTTAGCCACGTATCGCAGGTTTCGGTTTGCCAAACCCGTAATCTGTGCCAGAGCGTACGTCTTCCGGCACGACGTGGCGCGCCCTGCCGCCCGCTACTTTAGCGTATGTCGCGCCGGCGGCATACGGCGAAGACGACCACCATGCTCACAGCGATGTAGATTGCGCAGGTGAGCGCTACGGCGCCGGCGGGAAGCAAACCGGGGATGGGGTAGGCGGCGTTCGCCGTCAGCAGCCCCGACGCTCCCTCGCCCACGATGGTTGCGGCGCCCCGGAGCGTCCAGAACGGCACCTGCGTCAGCACGGGGTACGCCTGCCCCAGCATCAGCATCAGCTGAATGACTATGGCCCCCATCACGCCCGACGACACCAGGATCGCAAAGCCAACGCCCGCCCATTCGGATCGGGTAAGCCACGCCACGCATGCGGCAAGAAAGGCGTAGGCGCAGGTCACAAACCAAGTGAGCAGCAGCCAAAGCGCCAGGTCGCCCACGGTTTCCGCCACTTTGTAGGTGAAGCCGAACGCCGCGAACGACAGGGTGGTGGACGCGGCCAACAGCCCTAGGAACAGCGCCTGCACCAGTGCCACCACCACCAGCTTCTCGCCGAAGTAGCGCAGCCGCCCGCGCCGGTCCATGGGCAGGTTCTTGATGAAGCCGCTCTTGAAGTCGCGCACCAGGAACAGCACGGCGAAGGCGCTGCCCAAAAGGCCCAGCAGGCCGCCGCTGGCGAACGTGTCGTTCCAGCTTTCGGAGACGCTTTCCATCTCGCGATCGTTCAGGCTCTGGGGCGCCTCCATGCTGGCCTGAAGGTCGGCCAGCTGCTCTTCGGTAAGCTCGTCGGCCTGCTGCATCATGTTGTCGTTCACCATCATGGTGAACTCCGGCGACGATACGTAGGCCAAAAGGATGGTGCCCACCAGCGGGAGAACGACCGCCATCAGGGTGAAGAACCAGAAATCGCCACGGCGCACCATACGGAACAGGTCGGATTTGAACAGGTTAAGCACGGCGAGCTCCCCCTTCCATAAGGCTGACGAAGTAGTCCTCGATGTCGCGACGCGTTTCGGACAGCTCCAGCACGGTGGAGTCGGAGGCATGCAGCGCGTCGGCTACGGCCCGCACGTCGTAGTCTCCCCGCACGCGAAGGGCCTGGTCGGGCTCGACGAGTATGGAAAGGTCGGGGAAGGCCTGTTCCAGCCGGGCAAGGGCCAGCTGCGGTTGGGCAACGCGTATGCGCAGGCTGTCGCCGCATTCCTCCTGCACCTGCTGGGCGCTCACCTCGCGGACCATGCGCCCGCCGGCGATGATGCCGTAACGGGTGACGATGCGGTCCAGCTGGTCGAGCACGTGCGAGCTGATGACCACCGTGACGCCGAAGGACTGGTTCAGCCGCGCCACCAGCATGCGCATGTCGCGGGTGCCTTCGGGGTCAAGGCCGTTGAAGGGCTCGTCCAGAAGCAGCAGGTCGGGCGATCCCAACAACGCCAGCCCCAGGCCCAGACGCTGCTTCATGCCCAGCGAATAGCGCTTCGCCCGCTTGGTGCCGGCGTCTTCCAGCCCCACGGTCCGCACGATCTGGCGGCAACGGGGCTTGGAGTCCGGGATGCCCAGGGCCAGGGCCTTCGCCATCAGGTTGTCGAAAGCCGACAGGTTCGGCAGCAGCCCCGGATCCTCGATGAGCGTTCCCACGCGCGAGAGGGCGCTTTCGCTTTCCGACTTACTTCCGAACAGGGAAATCTCTCCGGTTGTAGGGGCGACCAGGCCGGCGAGCATCTTCAGCACCGTCGATTTGCCTGCCCCGTTCTTGCCGACGAACCCGTAGACGTCGCCCTTCGACACGTGCATCGAGAAATCGTCGACCACGCGTTTGCCCCCGTACGCTTTGGCGAGCCCGCGCGTCTCAACAACGTACATGGTTTCGAGCCCTTTCTCCTCGGTGATGAACAAGCTGCCTCCGAGTATGGAAGGGAAGCTGCAAGATTGGCTTGGGAGAGTTTGAAGAAAGCTTTAAGAAACGGGCGGCGCGGGGACCGAGGCGCGGAAGCCGATGCCCCAGACGGTCTGGATGTAGCCGTCGGTGCCGGTAGGCTTCAGCTTGGCGCGCAGGTTCGACACGTGGGCGCTGACGGTGCTCTCCTGCGCGGCATAGGGCTCGCCCCAGGCGTGCTCGTAAAGCGCCTGCTTCGTGAACACGCGACCCGGATGGCTGGCAAGCAGCTCGGCGATGGCGAACTCGGTGCGCGTGAGGGTGATGGGCGCGCCGGCTGACGCAAACGTTCGGGCGGCGGGGTCGATCGTCCATTCTCCCAGGTGGATGATGGTTGCTTCCAGTTGATTCGGAAGGGAGGCGCCGGCGGCCGCGCTCGGTGTTGGGGGCTGACAGGCGTTGGCGCCGTGGCGCAGCTGCACGAGCACCCGAGCTGCCAGCTCGTCCAGATCGAAGGGCTTGGTAAGGTAGTCGTCGGCGCCCAGACGCAGCAGGTCCACCTTGTCGGCGGCTGCGTCCCGGGCCGATACCACCAGGATGGGCAGTTGCTCGGATCGGCTGCGCACCAGGCGCACCACGTCCTCGCCGGCCATCCCGGGCAGCATCAGATCGGTGATGACCAGGTCGAAGGGGCGCGATTCCAGAAGCAGCCGAGCTTCGGTACCGGAGAAGGCCGCCGATACGTCGTGGCCGTCCTTGCGCAGGCGCGTGCAGACGACGTCGTTGATGGCTGCGTCGTCCTCGACGATTAGGATGCGTCCGCCCATGGCAGCCCTCAGAGCGAATCTCGCAGGTAGCGGCCCACGATGGCCTCGGCTTCCTGCTCGAAGTGCAGGCCGCAAGCGCCTTCGCCACCGGTTGCCGCAGCGGTGACGAACGGCACGTTCACGAACAGGTCGAACGGTTCCATAGCTTCCTCCGAACCTTCGAACAGCTTGAATTCCGCCGAGCAGCATACCAGAAAAGCCCCGCGGCTATCGGGGTCTTCGATGCTCTTCACCCTAGTAACCGCTTTGTAACTGCGTTGCCGGACGGCCCGGGCTGCGGCGGAGGCCATGGTAAAGTAAACGATTACAGAAGCGCTCAGGGCTTTCTCGCCTGGCCGAAGGCGGTCGGGGCTTAGGGCGGTCCCGGCCGGAAGGAAGGAGGTGCCCATGGCAACGCTCAAGGAAGTGGCGCAGGTCGTGCGCGAAGTGCGCAGCGACAAGGACGAGCATGTCGGGCAGCGCCTTCGCCAAATCGAGCACATCGTCCGCAAGTACCACGTGCTCACGGACCTGACGCCCGAGTCGGCCACGCAGCTGTTGGAGGAGCTAGGGCCCACCTTCGTGAAGCTGGGCCAGATCGCCTCTACTCGCAGCGATGTCATTCCGCCCGAGTACGCCAATGCCTTCAAAAAGCTGCAGACCGACGTGGAGCCCATGCCGTTCGCCACGGTGGAGAAAACCCTGGAGGCCGCCTACGGTCATTCGTGGCGTGAGACCTTCGACGTGCTGGAACCCAAGCCGCTCGGGTCCGCCTCCATTGCCCAGGTGCACAAGGCCCGCATCGCCGCGCACCCGCTGGGCATCGCGGGCAAGGACGGCGTGGCCAAGCCGCTTCCGTCGGATGCGGTGAAGCCCGGTACCTGGGTGGCCGTGAAGGTGCAGCGACCGGAAGTAGCTCAGGACACCCTTCGCGACCTGGCGCTGCTGCGGCGCGTGGTTGCGCTCGTGGGGCTCACCCACGCGGAATCGGGCATGAAGCTGACGCTGAAGGACCTGGTGGACGAGCTGGATCGCACCACCCGCGAGGAAATCAACTTCTGCGTGGAGCTGCGCAACCTGGAACGCTTCCATGCGCTTCTGTTCGACCAACCGGGCATCGAGAGCCCCATTCCCTACCCGAGCATCTCCTGCGACGACGTGCTGGTCATGGAATACGTGGAAGGGCCTCTCATCAGCGATAAGGCTGCCATCCAGGCTCGCGGCTGGAATCTGGAGAAGCTAGGTCACGCCATCGCCGAGAGCTACGTGACCCAGGTGGTGGACAACGGGTTCTTCCATGCCGACCCCCACGCGGGCAACATCGTGGTGCGCGACGACAAGATCGTCTGGATCGACCTAGGCATGGTGGGCACGCTCACCTCCTCGCAGCAGACGCTCATCACCCAGGCCATGCGCGCCGCGGTGGAGAACGACCCCTTCCTGATGATGGAAGCGCTGCTGGGGGCCACGCGCCAGGGTTCGGACGTGGACCACGGCGCGCTGCTGGAGAAGCTGGCGCAGCTGCTTTCGCAGTACATGGGCGCGAACCTGAGCGACATCAACGTGGGCCAGCTGTTCACCGACGTGCTGGAGATCCTGCGGAAACAGAACCTGTCGCTGCCGCCGGAGTACACGCTGCTGGCCCGCAGCATGCTGGCCATCGAAGGGGTGCTCACCGAGGTGGCGCCGCACGAGTCCATCGTGAAAATCATCCAGGCGCATGTGCAGAAGCATGAGCTGACCTGGGATTCCATAGAGACGAAAGCCCGCGAGTTCGGGGCGGCGGTGCTGTCCTCCACGGAATCGGCGGCGCATCTTCCCACGCAGCTGTCCCACACGCTGCAGATGCTCAACCGCGGCCAGTTGAAGGTGAGCGCCGATATTCAGGTGGAGAACCGGCTGGTGGCAGCGCTGTATTCGGTGTGCGGCACCCTGGGCATGGCCATGATTTCGGCCGGCCTGTTCGTGGGCTCGTCCATGCTGTGCTGGACCAACATGGAGCCGAAGCTGCTGGGGGTGCCGCTGCTGGGCGTGCTGGGGTATGTGGGCGCCTTCGTGCTAGGCGCCTACGTGGTGTGGCGAAACATCAAAATCCGCCACCGCCAACGCAACGACGAGATGCTGTAGGCTGGGAGGGGCTCGGGGCCTTCCTTTCTCCGGGGGTGTTCTCGATTGGAGCTCGGTGGCAGCGGACGGGCTTCTTTTGGTACACTTGCGCAAGCGGGATCGTCTGCGTGGTAGAGGCAAGGCAGCAAAGGAGGAATCGTGTCGCAGCGGGAAAAGGATGCGGTCTTCTTTGCCGTGTGGCTTTTGGGCAGCATTGCCGAGGCGTGGAAGTGCACCCCCCACGAGGCCTACGCTTTGCTTCAGAAAGCGCGAATCGTCGACGAGTACATCCTGCCCTTCTACGACGTGCTGCACACCATGGGCCGCGAGGCCCTTGTCGAGGACATCAACGTCATCGCTCGTGAAAAAGGCGTGCTGGCATGAGGCTCTACCACGGCTCCAACAAGGTAATCGAGCACCCTGACGTAGCCTTCTCCCGGTCGAACCTGGATTTCGGTCGAGGCTTCTATGCTACGTCTCACAGTGAGCAAGCGGAGAACTGGGCTCGCCGCAAAGCCGTCATGAGTTCGGGTGTCCCAGTCGTCAGTGTTTTCGAACTGAAGAATCCCGGGCCAGATTTCAAAGTCCTTCGTTTCGAAGAGCCGGACGCACAGTGGGTGGAATTCGTCTGCGACTGTCGCCGAGGGGGTAACGGTTTTCTTCGGTACGACCTTGTGGTAGGCGGAGTGACCGATGACAAGGTCTATTATGCGGTCGATATGTATTACCGAGGGTTGTGGGATATGGAGACGACTCTCAAGGCGCTGCGATTCTATGGAATAAACGACCAATGGTGCTTTGTTTCTCAAAACGCTGCTGACGAGCTGCTTTCTTTCGTCGAAGCATGGGAGGTGGGCCGATGATCGAGGTTACGGAGCGGACGGTTGAGGAGCTTCCGACTATTCGATTGACGAGCCTTGAGGCCCAGATAGTGGAGTGCATAGCCGAGCGCTTGGGGTTGTCGCCTTCCGATGCGATGCGGTTCTACTTCTCCAGCAAGATGGCAGGCGAAATCGAGCAAAACCTTTACGGCATGCAGTATCTGGATGCGAAGTACCTGGCTGACGCGATTATCGAGGCGGTAAAGTAGAAACGTCCGTCGCCGTCAATGCAACGACGAGATGCCATAGGGCGAGCTGCCGCTTGGCGCCCTCCTTCAGCGTGCCCCTTCTCCAACTCGCCTTCGTTTGCCTTTTCGATACCCAACTCAGCTCGTTTTGTCCACGCGATTCCATCCTTGTGACCTGCACTTTCTTAAGAAACACCAGCTCACAGGCTTATAATTCCGTGGACAAAACGAGCTGATTTGGGTATCTTGCGGTGCGCGCTATGCTTCCGAACCGGCGTAGCGTGCGCTTATCGGGAGGCAGAAAGGGACGAGAGGCTATTTCCCTCCATAAGCAGCGAAACCAGCCGCCGTCTCTCCCGGAAGGGCTTGAGCCGTTCGCGGCGCAACCGATACCCGATGCGTGCGGCAATTTGCACAGCGAGGCTCTCGAAGCGCTCCATCGACGCGTAGTGATCTTTCGTGACGGCGAGCACGGTCCACCCTTCCGCAACAAGATCGTTTTGACGGAACGCATCGCGGGTCTTGTCGTCTTCGTTCGTATGGAATCCTTGGCCGTTGTACTCGACCGCTAGGTGCGCATTGGGCCAGCACAAGTCGACGAAGCGGACGGCCTTTCGACCTTTGCGGCTATCGAAAGTCTCCACTGGGTAGTTCACGAGCGGCTTCGGCAATCCGTAGCCTCCAAGTCTGATTGGCAGGCAAAGCGAAAGGGCAACGGTCGTTTCCATGGGGGAGCGTGTTGCATCGACCACGAATTCGGCAGCCCGTTGCGCTCGCTTGATATAGTGGCCGTATCCGTATTCGCCGAGAAAGCGCTTCAGCATGTCGGCCGAGGTAAGCCCAAGCTCTCGATAGCCGGTCTCGTTGGGCGCTCCTGGCGGGTAGTAATACGTCGAGCAGAGCTCGCATCCTAGCTGTGCAAGTTTCGGCAGGCTGAGCACGGATGCCATTTGCAGAAAGGCGAGTTCGGGAGAAACGGCGAAAAGGTCTTCGCCGTCCATAACTCTTACGAGCGAACCGGGTGGTAACGGTGCGCCGCGCATATGCACTTTGGCGTTTGCTAGACGGAGCCGACTGCTTTCATCGGGAACGAGCACATGCATGTCGTGCGAAGCTATTTCGCCGAGTATTCTGCTTAGTCGGTCGCGTCGCGCGGCTGTTAGCTTGAAGCTGTCGTTTGCGCCGACGTACCAAGGTAAATCGCTCCGCCTCTCTTCGTTCCCTTCGCCGAAGCGCAATGCCACCCGGTAATCGGTGCAGATGCGGTCGAAGGCTAGCAGGGACGATCGGGGAGTCACCTGGTCGCAGCCGGGCATAAGCGTGTCGCCGTGATATTCGGCTGGAATGCACGCTTCGTCGAAGAGGCCGGATATCCAGCACCTCGCCGCGGTTTCGTGTCCAATGATGGTCGCCATGGGGATAGGATACGCGCTTTCTGATACTTTTACGAGAGGGTAAAATACCCAAATCAGCTTGTTTTGTCCATGGAAAACTGATTCTGTGACCTGCTAAAATGCAGAAAACACCAGTTCACAAGCTTATAATCTCGTGGACAAAACGAGCTGATTTGGGTATCGGTTCGCTTGTTTGCGCCCTTCCGGACGTTCTGGGACTTTCGACGGGACCTTTCGGTTTTCTTGGCTTTTCCTGTGTTCGGCGGGGGCGGGTTGCGCGGAATTCGCCGTCACGGCACAATGGTTTCATGGACTATAAACACACTCAAAAACGTAGCATGTCCACATCGCGCTCCCCTCGTTCTCGGGGGACGTCTTCTTACGGCGACGGCTACGACCGGTTCGCCGGCGAATACGACGATTACGCTTACGAAGGGCGGCCCTACGGTGCGCGCGGCCATACGGGCAACGGCTACGAATCGGGCGGTCGCGGTCGTTTCGGCGGTTACGATGATTACGGTGATGCTGGCGAGCGCGCAAGCTCTTACCGGGGCGGCCATGGAAGCTCGCGGTCGGGCGCATCGGGTGGTCGCGGGTGGTCTGGTTCCGCAGCCCATGACCCCTTTGAGCCGCAAACGGCGCCTGACGATTTCGGGGGTGCGGCTGGGGGCGGGGCCCAGTCGGGTCGAGGCTCCTCCCGCGGTTCCTACGGGTCGGGAAGCGGCACCATGGCGCGGCGATTCTCCCGCGACCGCTACGAGACGAAGATGCAGACCATGCGCAAGAAGCGCAAGCGCAAGCAGGTTGCGCTGGGCGCGGTGGCGGCCGTGGTGGTCGTGGCGCTGGTGGCCGTGGTGGGTTACGCGGGCAGCCTGTTCGGGAAGTTGGGCTCCGGCATCGACGGCGACTTGCGGGCCGCGCTGGTGCATACCGACATGGCGCGCGAGCCCTTCTATATGCTGCTCATGGGCACCGACCGCTCCGAAGAGCGGGCCGAGGGCGGCGATTACGGCGACAGCTTCCGCAGCGACAGCATCATGCTTGCGCGCATCGATGCGCCCAACAAGAAGGTCACCCTGGTGTCCATCCATCGCGATTCCATGGTTGACATGGGGGAATACGGCCAGCAGAAGCTGAACGCCGCCCGGGCGCTGGGTGGTCCGGCGCTGGCGGTGGAGACTGTTTCGAAGATGGCGGGCGTTCCCATCTCGCATTACGCGGAAATCGACTTCGACGGCTTCCGCGGCGTGGTGGACGCGCTCGGCGGCATCGAGGTGGACGTGCCCATGGCCATCGACGACTGGGAGGCCGGCGGCTCGCTCGAGCGCGGGCTGCAGACGCTTTCGGGCGAGCAGGCGCTCATCCTGTGCCGTAGCCGCCACGCCTACGACGACTGGGGGGACGGCGATTCCTACCGTGCGGCGAACCAGCGGCTGGTGCTGTCGGCCATTGCGAAGAAGCTGCTGGCCAGCGATATCGCCACCATGGCAGGTACGGTGCAGTCCATGGCCGACTACGTGAGCACCGACCTTTCGGTCACCGACATCGTCGGGCTGGCCCAGGCGCTGCAGGGGCTGGACTCCGGAAGCGACATCTACACGGCCATGGAGCCCACGGAATCGGCCTACATCGACGACGTCTGGTGGGAGATCACCGACCAGGAGGCCTGGTCCGAGATGATGCGCCGCGTGGATGCAGGCCTGCCGCCGACCGAGGGCGACGTGGTGGACGACGTGTCGGGCACGATTCTGGCTTCTGCGGGCACGGGGAACCTGGACGGGCGCGATTCCAGCAAGAATGCCGACGGCAGCCAGCGGCGTGACGGCACGGTGGCCATCCGCAACGGCAACGGCATCGCGGGCGCCGGCGAGGGGGCGGCCGAGCGGGTGAAGGCGCTGGGCTACACCGCCGACACCGACAACGCCGACGCTTTCGACTACCCGCGCACGCTGGTGATCTACGGTTCCAGCTCGCAGGAGGAAGCGGCCGTGGAGCTGGCCGGGGCCCTGGGCTTCGGCGCGGACGCCATCTTCAAGAACGACGGCACCTACGGCTTCACCGCCGACTTCCTGGTGGTCCTAGGCTCCGACTGGGAGTAGGGCGCACGCTCTGCGGTCGTTACAGCGCGATGGTCCAGTCGTTGAAGACGAGGCCTTTCAGCAGGCCCAGAACCAGGATGTGGGCCGGGTAGTAGGCGTAGAAGAACCACTTGAGGGGGCGGCCGCGCCGGCCGTCGTAGGACAGCAGCAGCGGGATGTCGGCGCCGCTGCCCACGAAGGCGTACAGGGCGAAGGGCAGCGCGATGGTGCTGGCCGCGGAGATGGCGTACATAAGGTTCGGCAGCCCGACGGCGGCCATGATCAGCACGATCGGGTAGACGATGCGCATGCGCCGGTCGGAAAGCGCGCGCATCATCAGGATGACGATGGGCCCGATCATCCCCCAGTCGCAGTAGCTGCTGACGTAGACGGCCGCGACCACCGCCACCCAGAACTTGGGGCTTGCGGCGCCCCAGTCGTCGTACAGCTTCAGCACGATCAGCCCGATGAGCAACGTGAACAGCACGTTTCCCTTCGGTTCCAGGAACAGCCAGAACGGAATCTCCGAAACCAGCGCGAACACCAGAAGCCGCGTGGCGTACTTCTGAAGGTTCGAGGTATGGTTGTAACCCTCCACCAGCAGAAACGCCATGATGGGGAAGGTGAGGCCGCCCACGGTGAAGAACACCCCCAGCACCTCGGGCGGCAGGTAGTGGTAGAAGATGTAAGCGCTGTGGTTCGCGGTCATGGCCACGATGGCGACCAGCTTCAGCACAAAAGCACTCAGGCGGCCGTTAGGGTTCGCCAGGCTGGCGGACCGGGTGCGCCGCGGTGCCGGGGCGGCCATGTGGCGCCGCAGGTTGTTGGCGGCGGGGTCCGGCGCGGGGCCGTGGGTGCGACCAGGTGCGACTGGGGGCGTGGGCGAAGGAGCGCCGCTGCAAGCGTGGTCGGACGCGCTGGCGGCTGCAGGCGCGGCGGCTGCCCCATCGATTCGCTGGGAGGCTAAAGGTGCGGGTGGCTGGGGTGTCGCAGCTGGAGATAGCGATGCGGAGCTTCGGTCCGAAGCCGCCGGATGCGCCGAAACGGAGGCTGCCGACGTCACGCCCTGCCTCTTTGCCGCGACGGTCTTCGGGTCTATCGCAGGTTGCGCACTGTTCGCTTTGAAGCGGGCGGCCTCGCTGGCCTTCTGGCCCGTAAGCGGGTTGCGCGGCTTCCTGGCAGGCAGCTTCGCGCCGCTGTTCAGGGCGGACGGCTGCGAGATGTCGGCGTCGGCGAGCTTGTTTCGTTTCCCGTTTTCCATGATTCCCTATTGTACTTGTCTTCGACTGCCAGGATGCGAATCCATCTCTGCCCCCGCTGTCTCTCCATCCTGGGCATTTAGCCGTTGGCCTTTGGTGCGGCTTCGCGCAGTGGTAGAA
>DBFAWQ010000039.1:0-4065 GCA_048242115.1 Eggerthellaceae bacterium | reverse complement strand
GAGGTTGACCGCGTCGGTTACCATACGGCTGAGATGGCTGTAGGCCAGGGTTTCGCGAACGGCGTTGGGGTTGGCGGCAACGAGCTCTTCGATGCCCGAGAAATGCGGGTAATCTTCCGAGCCGTGCGTGCGGGCGCACGGCTCGCTTGCGACAAGGAGCGCCGTGCGCGCAAGAAGACCCGCGAGGCATTGGGACGCGCGGCTGGCCATTTGGTAGTCGTCGACGAGAACGTAATCGCGGCGGAAGGCCTCCAGGTCATGGGCGAAGCGCTGGCCGTAATCGAAGGCCGCGCGGGGAAGCTCGCAGGCGAGGTAGGACTCTCGATGGCGCAAGGAGCCGACGAGCAGGCGAAAGACGCGCTCTTCCTGCTCGTCGTAGAACCAATCGCCGCTCATGGGCTCCAGGTCGGCCCAGCTGCGGTAGAAGAACTTCAGCATTTCGCTGAGGCGCCGCGGTGCAACCCCGGAGGTTTTCACATCTTCCAGAAGAAGGCGCTCCTCGAAGCCCATGAGGATGCGGCCCCGCCGACCCGTGCGGGCTTCGGCTTGCGGAGAGGACAGCATGTCGAGCGCGTACAGCGGCAGTGTCGTCACCAAGGGCAGGTCCTCAAGGGGCACGACCGCCTTAAGGCGCCGCTCGAGGGCGCAGGCCGCAGCGGGGGTGGCGGCGAACAGGATGATTTCTCGCGGCGGCACGCCTTGGGCCAAAAGATCCAGGACGGCCTCCACAAGCCGTTGGGTCTTGCCGCATCCGACGCGCCCCTCGACGGAGTGCACTTCGGCTGCAGAGGCGTAGGGCGACAGGTCCATGGTCGCGTCCTCCCTTCAGGCTTAGGCTGCTACCAGATCGGCGAGCAGGGCGGCGTCCTCTTCCAAAAAGCCCTCGGTCACATTGGCAACGCCCTGGTAAAAGGTCGTGTCGGCGAACCGACGGGTATCGCTAAGGAACACCGGCACCCAGCTGGCGAGGTGGTCGTCCATGAAGTTGCGCTGGGTGTTGATGAGTGAGAAGGCGCGCTCTTCGTCGCCGGCGCGCAGGGCCTTCGCCGCCCGGTGGGCCAGAACGCCCATGAACTCCAGCTCCACGGCCACGTGATCCTCGCCGACGGTCCAGGACTCGGACTTTTCCAGGCCGCAGGAGCGGTAAATGGCGAGCACCTCGTCGCGGGCATCGCTCATGAGCAGGCGCTTTTCCGAAGTGTAGACGGATTCGAAGGGATAGGCCGCCGAATAGGTGTCGATGCCCGAGCCCAGAAACGCGCGGGTATAGTCCACCGACAGCTTCATGAGGGGGTCGACCCAGGCGTTGGAGAGGTACTTGGCGATCTGGTAATAGCCCTCGTCCATGAGTCCGTTGCCCGAAGAGACGGGGTAATCGGTGCCGTTCAGCTGGGCGAGCAGCGCCTCGTCAACCTCTTCGCGGAACAGGCGGGCGAGAAAGCTGTAGGTCTCGCTGCGGCTTTCGCAGAGCGCGGCCAGATCTTCGGCGGTCATGACGCCCTCGTCGTTGGTATCGGTGCCGAGGGCAGCGTTCTCGGTGGTTTCGGCAGTCTCGACGATGGTCTCGGCAGCGTCATCTTTGCGGGTCGCGATAGTCATGGTTGCCTCCCTAGTTCTCGTTGTCGGCGTGCAGATACGCGCGGCCGTGCTCGGTGGCGGACCACTGGCCCGTCCATTCCACGGCGCCCGCATGCTCGAGTTTGTCGATGAAGTACATGGCGTAGCGCTTGGGGTTCTGCAGCACCGGTTCGTCGTCCACCACGTCCCCGATCTCACGTAGGCTGGCGCCTCCGTCGCGAGCGCACAGCTCAAGGCAGGTGGTGAAGATGGCGCCGTACTGCGGCTCTGTCTCGTACAGGGCGGCGATCATCTCCATCGGGCGATAGCTGTCCAGCTTGGCGGCCCCTGCCTCGGTCAGGCTCCAGAACACCTCCGGCGCCGGGGCGACGCGCCAGTACTCGACGCCTTCCACTTCCACGCGCAAGGGCTCCTGCTCCACCTCGGCCAGCGGGGTGCCGTTCTCGTCGGTCTGAGCGATGGCCCCGGCGCGTTCGAGCAAGTTGCACAAGGTCAGCGGCTCGTAGACCGAGTGGTGGTGGCGCTTCATCTCGGCGATGACCTCCTCAAGGTCGGCCGTGGGGAGGGGGGATGCGCACGTGCCCATGATGGTGAAGAGCATTTTGTGGAAGGTGGGCATCTGGGCGAACAGTGCGTCGATGCGCTCCTCGGCGGTCTCGCCGTTGTCGAAGGCGACCAGGTCGCGCTGGAACTGAGGGGCGGCTTCGGGGTTCGGCATATTGAAGGGGCCCTCGGCGAGAACCGAGGGGGCCTCATCGTCGGCGTCGGTGTCGTCGTCGAAGACGAAGGCCTGCAAGGGGTCGAAGTCGGCGGTCAGGTAGCCGTCGAGTATCTCATCGGTTTCGGTGCGGTCAGTCATGGGGCCTCCTCGGTGCGAGTTGTGCGGTGCCACGATCTTAACGAGGCATAAATTTATGCGTCAAGCCTGTTCAGAGGCATGCTCTCATGACGATTTGGCTTGGATGATGCTTGCGCGCCATGAGCTTATTCCGATTCGACATGCTGTCAGATTTCCCGTTGACGGCGCCGCAGCGCGCCCCGATACTGGGCCTCGAAACGCTCCGTCTCGGGCTGGCCTTCGCGGTTGCGCTCGGGACGCATTTGCAGGATGAAGGAGGATGCCATGCTGCCCAAACCGTCGCTCGTGCTTCAGGTGAGGCTTCGGCCCGAGGAGTACTCGGATACCGCTGCTGCCGAGATCAAGCGCAGCTACATGTACCTGGCCCAGTCCGTCGTATCCGAGCTGGACGAAGGCGAACGTGCCGAGGGCAACCTCATGCGTCTGAACGTCCGCCTCATGAAGCCCTTTTGGGATGCGTCTGACCCTGCTGCTGAACAGCTGTGGCGCGCTTCGTTCATGCCCTGGCTTGTCAACGCCACGCGCAATATGTCCACAGCCATGCACAACTACAACACGGTGCTGCATCCCCTGGGCGCCGGCAACGTGACCTACCAGTGGGCCGACTTCGACTTCGCCCCCCATGCCGTGCTGCGCCTGAAGGTGGACGACGAAAACCGCATTCCGTCCGAGGCGCCGGCTCTCTGCGACAAGGTGCGCACGCTTGCCGCCGAGGGCGTCTTCGACGAGAACGTGGCCCGCATCCGCATCCCCTCCCGGGCGAGCATTGCCGCTCAAGAGGCCGCCTTCGAAGAGGAGCAGGCCTGCTACCGCGCCGCCCTGGCCGCCCAGAATGAGGCGGCCGAAGATGAAGCGGCCGTTCCCGCTGAAACGGCGGCCGAAGGCGAAGGTTCGTTTGAGGCCGACGAGGCGGCTGTTGTTACTGAAGACATCGAAGAGCTTGGTATCGCTCAGCCCTCCGACTTGGCGGACGACGCCGCAGCTGACGCGACCACCGAGGCTCCCGAGGGTGCCAGCGAAGTTCTCGCCGAGCCGGTGTTCAGCCTCGATTATTCCATCTGGGGTATCGAATACACCGACGGCACCGTCGCTGAGTTCGATTCTCGCATTCACTAAGCTTACCCCGGCCCGGATCGCGCTTCCCCTCTTCCCCAACCTCACGATCCGGGCGTCTTTCCCCTCCCTTGAACGGGCAGGACGCCACCCCTCCGGCGCCCTGCCCGTTCGCATCTCCGACTTTTCCCAGAAGGCAGTACTTGTTCGCCGCTTATGCCGCTGCCGCATAAGCAATGCCGAATGGGCATTGCCAGCCCGTCAACCCGGCATCTTCGGAAATTCCTTATGCCACCCCAAGCGCGTAACGTGTACGTCAGAAAAGCTTGCGAGATGTCTCCGCCCCAGGGGGACTTCCAAGCTTTCTAAAGAGAGAACCCGAAAGAAGAGAAGGAGGATGAAATGGGCAAGCTGAACATGACGCGTCGGTCCTTCGTCAAGACCGCCGCCGTGTCTGCCGCCGTGGCTGCCGTCGCCGGCGCCGCCAGCCCGACCGCGGCTCTCGCCGAGAACGAGAACGCCGCCGCCACCGAGTCGGCGGTCACGCGCATCCGCTCCTGCTGCCGCGGCTGCGG
>DBFAWQ010000038.1:0-2590 GCA_048242115.1 Eggerthellaceae bacterium | reverse complement strand
GTGGGGCTTCCCAACGTGGGCAAGTCCACGCTGTTCACCGCCATGACGAACAAGGGCGGCCTGGCCGCGAACTACCCCTTCGCCACCATCGAACCCAACGTGGGCATCGTGCCGGTGCCCGACGAGCGGTTGGAGGCGCTGGCCGCCATCGACCATCCGGCCCGTATCGTGCCCGCCACCGTTGAGTTCGTCGACATCGCGGGGCTCGTGGAGGGAGCTAGCAAGGGGGAGGGCCTGGGCAACCAGTTTCTGGCCAACATCCGCGAGACCGACGCCATCTGCGAGGTGGTGCGCTACTTCTCGGATGCCGACGTCACCCACGTGTCCGGCAAGGTGGACCCGGTCAGCGACGTGGACACCATCAAGACCGAGCTCATCCTGGCCGACATCGCCACAGTGGAGAAGGCCATCCCGCGCCTGGAGAAGGACGCGAAGCGGGACAAGGCGGGAGCTGAGAAGTTGGTCGTGGCGAAGAAGGTGCTGGACGGCCTCAACGAGGGGCACCGGGCGCGCACCCTGGATTTGTCCGACGAGGAGAAGGCGGCCCTGTACGATTTGCACCTGCTGACCATGAAGCCCATCCTGTACGTGGCAAATGTGGACGAGGACCAGGTGGGAGCCGAGCTCGCCCCCATCGACGGCTGCGATCCGGTGCCGATTTCGGCCAAGGTGGAGGCCGACATCGCCGAGCTGGCCGAGATGGACCCGGACGAGGCCCGCGAGTACGCCGAGGCGCTGGGGCTGGGGGAGAGCGGACTTGCGCGCCTTATCCGCCAGGCGTACCGGCTGCTGGGGCTGCAGAGCTTCTTCACCAGCGGCGAGACCGAATCCCGCGCCTGGACGGTGCCGGTGGGGGCGAAGGCCCCGCAGGCGGCCGGCGTCATCCACAGCGACTTCGAGCGCGGCTTCATCAAGGCCGAGACCGCCTCCTTCGAGGACTACGTGGCCCTGGGCGGCGAGAAGGGCTGCCGCGACGCGGGGAAGCTGCGCCAGGAGGGCAAGGACTACGTGGTGCAGGACGGCGACATCATGCACTTCAAGTTCAACGTATAGGCCGGTCCGAGCGGTGAGCGAAGCGGGAGGCGCGGCGTTGGGAGCGTGCGAAAGCGGTGCGGAGGGCGGGCGCGACCTGCGCTGCTCTCCGGATACGGCGGCGGTGGGGGAGGGCCAGCGCTTGGGGTCGGAACCCTTGAATGCGTTTTTTGGCCGCCAGCGCCGGTTCGCCGTGGCGTTCTCGGGGGGCTGCGATTCTGCGTACCTGCTGGCCGCGGCCAAGGATGCGGGTTGCGATGTTGCCACATACCTGGTGAAAACGGCCTTCCAGCCGGCCTTCGAGCTGGACGACGCGCGGCGGGTGGCCGATGCGCTGGGGGTGCCGCTTCGGGTGCTCGAGGCCGACGTGCTGGCCGAGGCCGACATCTGCGCGAATGCGCCCGACCGATGCCGTCTGTGCAAGCGCTTCATCTTCGCGACCGTCCGCGAGTCCGCTGCGGGAGACGGCTTCGACGTGCTAGCCGACGGAACGAACGCCTCCGACGACCCGGCGACGCGCCCTGGGTTCCTGTCCCTTGCTGAGGCCGGGGTCGTCTCGCCCCTGCGCCGCGCCGCCATGACGAAGGCCGACGTGCGCGCAGCCCTGGCAGCCCTGGAGGTACGCTGCGGTCTGGGCGCGGGCGCGCTTCTGTCGGACAAGCCGAGCTTCCCCTGCCTGGCCGTCTACGTGGGCGAGGGGAGCCGCATAGACGAGCCGGCCCTGCGCCGTGCCGCCGTCGAGCGGGGCGTGCTTTTCGAGTAGTAGAGCCGTTGCTCTCGCGTTCCGGATCGGCATGTCGTTTCCACGGCCCAAGTTTGGCAGAATCGTCATTTTCTCGGCAGAGAATTGGTAGAATCGTCGACTTTTTTCAACCGACCTGGGGAAACGGTTTTGAAAACGACGATTCTACCAATCAGGGGTGAGGAAATGACGATTCTGCCAAATTGCCTTCTGCAATCGATTCCGCCAGGCATGCTGCATCGGATGCCTGGCTGTTGTCGTAATCGCGCGCTTCGCTCCCGATTGCCCGGATACTGAATGGCGAAAAAAGAAAAAGGACGGAAGCCGTTTTTTGCTTCCGTCCTGCTGTTTATGGTGGTCGCTACAGGATTTGAACCTGTGACCCCCGCCGTGTGAAGGCGATGCTCTCCCGCTGAGCCAAGCGACCGAAGGGTTGCTGCTGAAGCTTCCGCTCTCGCAACGTCTGACTATGATAGCGGTTCGCCGCTCCCAACGCAAGGATGAATCGGCTCGTGAAGGAATCTTCAAAACCCATGGGCTGCTGTGTGCGCATGCATCCTCGCCGTCGCGTCCTCGCCGCTGCGCCGCATTCGTACCGTCTTGCGCCCTGAGCAGCCCGGCGATGCCGTGCTCGGGCGAACGTGCCCGCGATGCCGCGCCCGAAAGGTTTCGCGCTCCGTCCGGAGGGGTAGGGGGACAGTCCGACACGCTCATTTGCGCTTGCGAATCTGCAAACCCCTGGTGCGGAAGGGTTTTTTGCTCCGGAAAGGCGCAAGGTTTGTGAATGTTGGATGCTTAAATCTTATGGAATTCCCT
>DBFAWQ010000037.1:0-13435 GCA_048242115.1 Eggerthellaceae bacterium | reverse complement strand
GTGTGCGTGTGTGTACGTTATAGCTATCTCTTACATATACATATAGGGGTTTTGGTTTTATGGTTTTCGTTTTTGCGCTTCCGCAGGTGGCGCCGTGTTTTTCGGCGAAACCGAAGCGGAAACCAAGCCGGTGACTAGAATTCAGGTTTCGCATTCTCGCCCCTTTCGTAGGTCTTGACGTACCCGTAGGCCTTTAGTTTTTTGGTTTTCCCGGTCGGCTCCCAACCGGCTTTCTTGAGGATCGCCGCTATCTGGTAGCTGTCGTTGCGCGTTGGTTTCGTCGCTGGTTGCCGGAGGCACTCGTGCCATATCTCCATGACGGACACCGCCTCGCGGGGCTCCGCGGCCGCTTCGGCGCCGTCCCCGCCCGCCCCGAAGTCGGCCCGCAGGGACCAGAACTCGTCTCGCTCCTCGGCCGTGTAGCCCTCGAACCCCACGGGGACGGGCGTGTCGAGGTACGCTAGGACGAGCCCCTCGCGCGGGTCCGTCTCCATGGCATGGCGCTGGGCCTCCTGGGCGGCGCGCTCCACGTCGCCCTCCAGGTAGAGCGCCTCGCCCGCGGCCTCCAACGCGGCGGCCTCCGCCCACACCTGGGCGACGGCCGCCGCGTCCAGGCGGCGGTGGTCCAGCCGTGCGGTCACCCGCACGGGCCAGAAGCGGCGGTTGCCCGTGGCGTCGCGCAGGTAGCCGTCGAGGTTGTTGACGGTGCCGACCACGATGCAGCGGCGCCGGTAGCCCCGCGCGCGGTGCTTGAAGGCCGCGCGGTAGTTGTCCTCGGCCGTCGACAGGAAGCTCTTCAGCCGCTCGATGGAGGCCTTGGCCATGCCGTCCAGCTCGGCCACCTCCACGATCCACCGCCCCTGCAGCTTCTCGGCCGCCACCTTCGGCAGCCTGACGTCCTCGAGCGACAGCGCGTCGGTGAACCACTCGCCGGCTAGCTTGGAGAACAGGGTGGACTTGCCGAGGCCCTGCGCCCCCTCGAGGATGAGCATGTGGTCGAACTTGCACCCGGGCTCCCTCGCCCTGCGCACGGCCGCGCAGAGCGTCTTGCGGGTGACGGCGCGCACGTAGGCCGTGTCCTCGGCGCCCATGAGGTCCACGAGCAGCCTGTCCACGCGCGGGACCCCATCCCAGCCGGGCAGGGCATCCAGGTACTCGCCCAAAGGGTCGTAGGGCGCCGCGTCGGCGAAGTGGGACACGGCGTCGTCCACCTTGGCCTTGTTGACGATGCCGTAGCGGGTCTCGAGGTAGATGCGCAGGTTCGCGTCGTCGCCGTCGGTCCAGAGCGCCCGGCCCTTCGGCACCTCGCGCCAGGGCAGCCTCTCGGCGACGACCCACACGGCGTCGCTCTCGGCGTCGCGTCGGAGCTTCCCGGCGAGCCCGGGATCGCGGGCCAGCACCAGCCCGATGTTGCCGGCGCTCGACAGCACGGCCCCGGTACGGGGGTCCTTCTCCAGGTCCTTCTTCCAGCTGTCGTCGGCTTCCAGGGGCTCGGCCAGGAAGTCGTCGTGGGCCGAGTCGGCGGCGGCGCGCGCGAGCTCGAGCGAGACGCCCTCCAGGCCCGCCGCCCACTCGCGCATCGCCTTGCTCGACGGAAGCGACGCCACCGGCGTGTCGGGCTTGGCCTCGGCGTCCAGCTCGCCGAAGCGGTGGATCCGCACGAGGTCGTAGGCGTTGCAGAGCTGGCCGCCGGCGGGGTCGGTGGCGTGGTTGGAGTAGAGCCACAGCCCCTCGTAGGCGACCGCGCCCCCGTAGGAGCTGCCGCCCGTGTACGTCCAGCGCCCCTCGCCGCACGGCTCGTAGACGTCGGCCAGGAAGCCCTCGATCGCCTCCTCGACGGAATGGGCGCGGCAGAACGCCCCGACCGTGCCCGCCTTGCCGCGCGGGTCGGGCGCCTTGTCGGCGCGGCTGCGGGCGCCGCAGCCCGGGAGGGGCCAGCACGAGGCGTCGCGCCAGTCGGGGTAGAGGGCGAGCCACTCGTCCGGGTCCAGCGGGTCGCCGCCGCACTCCATGAGCTCGTAGGGCGCGTCCATGCTGCGGCTGGGGGCGTACATGAGCCGGGAGGGCTGGTAGGTCGTCGCGTCGAACCGCTCCGCCCCCAGCGTCTCGGCGAGCTTGAGGGCCAGCGGCACGTACTCGTCGGCCGACACCTCGCGGGCGAGCGGCACGACGAGGCGGTGCTTGGGGCTCGCCGCGGTGGAGGAGTGCGTGGGGTACATGAGCGCCTGGGCGCCCACAAGCATGAGGTAGTCGCCCCACAGCCCGTCGTCGGAGCTGTCGGCGTCGAGCACGACCATGGAGCGGCGCGCGACCGACCCCTGGCGCCGGCGCCCGCCCTCCAGGTAGCCGGCCACGTAGCACGGGCCGTCCTTGGCCGCGTCGCGCTCGGCCTTGGCCATGGCCGCGTACTCCGCGGCCGTCTCGGGCGTGCGGCGGGGCTCGCGCATCCAGGCCGAGAACTCGTCCCATGCCATGCGCTTGTTGCGCCACGCCTTGGCCCTGCGGCCCTGTGCCGTGGCGATAGCATAGTCCTTCGGCAACGCCCTCACTCCTTCCTGTAGCTCTCGCAGGTGTAGCCCTCCGCGCGCAGGGGCAGGCCCGTCGCCCATTCGGGCGCGGTGGCGCCCATGAGGGCGTTGACCCGCCCCAGGCACCAGTCCGCCCGATCGCACGGTACCTCCACTATCACCTCGTCGTGCACGTGGGCCACGATCTCGTAGCCGGCCTTCTCCAGGCGAGCCATGGCCTCGGCCAGAAGGTCGCGGGCGATCGCCTGGGTGACGTTCTCCACGATGCGGCCTCCGTAGGTCTCGACCTTGAGCGCGCCGGCCCCCTTGCCGGCCGCGCGGTAGCTAAGGCTCCCGTCGGCCGGATCCACGCGCGCCCTGCGGTAGTGCAGGCTGCGCCCGCTGGCCAGGTCGATCGCCAGGCCGTCTATCGACGGGTCGAGCCTGGCCCTCGCGGCGCCGCGCGCGAACTTCTGCGGGCCCTCGCCCGAGAGAGCCGCGTACGCTGCCCGCTCGGCCTCGCCCCAGAGCTGCTTGATGCGCCTGTTGGCGTTGCGCCACATGCGCACCATCCTCGGCAGCTCCCCCTCGGGGATGCCCATCTTGAGGGCCCCCATGCGCTCGAGCGCCTTGGGGCCTCCCTGGTAGCCGAGGGCGAGCGTGGCCACCTTGCCGCGCTGCCGCAGCTCCTTGTCGACCCGGTCGATGGGCACGCCGAACATGCGGGAGGCCGTGGCCTCGTAGACCCTGCCGTCGCCGCGGAACACTTCGAGCACCCACTCCTCGCCGGCGAGCCAGGCGAGCACGCGCGCCTCGATCGCCGAGAAGTCCGACACGGCGAACGTATGCCCCTCGCGGGGCACGAGGGCCGTGCGCACGAGGGACTTGAGCGTGTCCTGGACGTCGCCGAAGAGCAGGCGCACGAGCCCCGGGTCGCCGTCCTCGCGCACGACGTCGCGCGCGACGTCCAGGGCCGGTCCGTGGATGTCGCCGCGGGGGAGGTTCTGCAGCTGCATGAGGCGGCCGGCCCATCTGCCCGTGGCCGCCCCGTAGAACTGGAAGCACCCGCGCAGCCGGCCGTCCGACCCGGCGGCCTCCTCGGCGACCGCGTACTTCTTCACGCTGCTCTTGGCGCTCGCCAGGCGCAGCTCTATGGCCTCGCGGGCGAGCGGGTCGCAGCCCTCGCGGGCCGCCTCGGCCTCCAGCACCTCGCGCCCGCAGCCCCCGATGGGGCAGCCCCGCCCCTGCAGCCAGCCGAGCAGCTGCGCGGGGGAGTTGGGGTTGGCGAGGCCGGTGAGGGAGGCGAGGCGGCGCTTGGACTCGCGCGCGTCGGCCTCGGCCATGGCGCGGGCCGAGGCCGCGAGGCGGGCGTCCACGCCCACCCCGCGGTCGTTGATGCGCTGGTCGAGCACGTAGAGCGCCTGCTCGCGCTCCGGGATGGGGCCGGGGAGCTTGGACGCCACCTCCATCTCGCAGTCCACGTCGCGCGCGCAGTACGAGACGAAGCGCTCCCAGTCCCCGCCCTCGAAGGCGACGGGCTTGGCCGTGGCCTTGCTGAACTTGTTGATCAGCCGGGTGCCGGCGGCGTCCTTCTGCGCGTCGACGTTGAGGAACGCCGCCACCTGCTTGAGCCCGCCCTGGACGCCCCAGTAGGCGGCCTGCACCATGGTGCAGCGCCACTGCGACGGGTCCAGGTAGGTCCCCTCGGGCATGCCCAGGAGGCGGCTCAAGCAAACCCGCTCGAAGTTGGCGTTGAAGGCGTGCTTGACGACGCGCGGGTCCGCAAGCGCCGCCGCCAGCCCCGGCGGCAGCTCCTCGCGCGTGAGGTCCACCACCCGCGCCGGCTCGCCGTCCCAGCTGTAGCCGAAGAGCAGCACCCGGAAGTCGGGCGCCGCCGCGTACTTGTGCACGCCGACGGAAGGCAGGTCGGCCGAGCTGCGAGTCTCGATGTCGATGGACAGGTGCCTAGAAGCCGAGGAGCTCATCGAAGTCGCTCTCGTCCTCGAGGTCGTCCAAAGGCTCGAAGTCGTTCTCGGCCCGGCCCGGCCCCCCGAGGGGCTCTCCGTCGCGCACCTTCTGGACGTGGTTGAGCCCCACGCTCACGCCGACGTTGCCCATGGCCTTGTACGGGAAGGCGTTCACCGAGACGTTTGCATAGCAGCCGCTGTAGACCTCGGTCGGGTCGGTGATCCTCTGGCACCTGCCGTCCACTACTCCGGGGGCGCTCCTGCGCGACAGGTTCCTGAAGGAGCAGCCCTCGAATTCCTCGCCGTCGGTCGGCGGCTCCGCGTCGCCGTCGCGCAGGGTGGTCTTGAGGTTCGCCGGCTTCTTGCCGCCCCACTTCGTCTTGACGCCCAGCTCGATGGCCGCCTCCTGGATCTTCTTGATCTTGGCGAGGTTCTTCTTGTCGTCCTTCGGCACGAGGATCATGCAGCTGTACTTCTCCTCGGTCTGGCCGTCGAAGGCATGCGGCTCGAACAGATGCACGAAGCACAGGCGCACGGGCCCGATAACCGCCTTGGTGGGTTGGTTGGTCGTCATGTCGTTTCTTCCTTTCGGTTGCTATTTCCAGTATTTGTCGAACTCGTCCTCGAAGGCCATGGGGGCCTCCTTCTCCCCGCGCAGGAACTCGCAGTCGAGGAAGGCCCCGTGGGGCAGCATGTCGAACCCGCACTCGCCTCGGATCCACCTTGCCGCCTCGCCGCAGGTACGCTGGTCGGAGAGCTTGAACGGGTCGTAGGTGCACTCGCCGCTGTTCAGGTCGTAGGAGAACGCGTAGGCCGCCTGCTCCTCGGACGGAAGACCGAAGCCTGCTCGCCCAAGGATCCGGCGCTCGCGCTCGTTCGCCGGCGCGATGCGGAGGATGGCCATTGGCTTGTAGGTGCATTCGTCGTGCACGCCGATCACTTTGATCTCGCTTTTCGGGCCCTGATCGACCTCGTGGGGGCGCAGGCGCCCGCCGAAGTCTCCTACCCATCCCAGCGTCTTGCCGAGGCAGATGACCTCGCCGTTCGGCATCACGACGCATTCGAGGTCGGCGAGCGTTATCTCGTCGGGGGCGTTCATGCGGGATCTCCCTCCTCCGCGAAGTCGGCCGCGGCCGCCTCGGCGGGGTCGATGGCCGGGCGCTTGTCGGAGGAGGGCACGAGCGCCGGCTTGCCGGCGGGCTCGTCGACGTAGGCGCCCAGCACCTCGGCGAACCGGGCCTTGCCCAGCAGCTTCTCCAGCTTGCCCAGGGGCACGAGCTCGGCGGGCTTCTGGTAGTCGCTTGCCGCGAAGCCCTCGGCGGCGAGCGCGTCCATGGCGGCGCCGGGCTGCACTACCTTGCGGTTCGACCGACCCTCCACGAGCTTGTAGCCCGGGAACGCCACGCCGTGGTCGCGCGCCTGCTCGAGCGCCCACTCCTGCACGTCCTTGGCCCATGCCTCGATGCGCGGCAGGATCGGCAGCAGCGCGGCCACCTCCTCGGCCGAGAGCAGCTCCGGCTGCGGCACGGACAGATCCACTTCGTCAGGACCCTCGGGCAGGGAGTCGAGCGAGAAGTCCTCGCACGCCGCCTTGAGGTTGGCCTCGGCGCGCGCCCGGCAGGCCGCCTTCGCGCGGCACCAGCGGCACTGGGACTCGCCGGGGCTGTACTCGCCCTCGCCGGCGTCGGCCAGGCGCGCCCTCGGGGCCACGACCTCCTCCGCCCAGCGCAGCAGCTCGCCGTAGGGCATGGAGTCGGTGGAGGAGGAGCCGAGGCGCGGCTGGACGATCGTCATGCGCACCTCGCCGAACTCGTAGATCATCTGGTACTTGAGCGCCGCGCCCAGGGCGTAGAGGCGCAGCTGGGGGTTGCCCTCGGCCGAGACGGGCACGCCCTTGCCGTACTTGAGGTCGATCACGTGCAGCACGCCCTCGGAGAGCACGGCGACGTCGGCGGTGCCGAAGCCGCCGGGGACGTACTCCGAGTAGTCCACGCGCTGCTCCAGCTCCACCGCCGGGTGCCCGCCCTCCAGGCGCAGGCCCTCGACGATGTTCATGACCTCCGTCGCGTAGTCGTCGACGGCCTCCTCCATCTCCGGCCCCCACCACTCGGTCGCCTTGTGCTTTTTCAACCTCCCCGAGTACTGGCGCTTGGTGATGTGCCCGAGGCGGTAGGACAGCTCCAGCTCCGCGTAGGCGTGGGCTGCCGTGCCCTCGGCGGCGTAGGGGCTGCCCTCGTCGGGCACGCCGGCCGCGAGCTCGAGGCGCGCCGAGGGCGGGCACTCGAGCCAGCGGTGCGCCGACGAGGCGCCCAGGAGCGCGTGCGCGCCCATCTAGAGCGCCTCGAGCTCGGCGAGGACGGCCGGGTACTCGGCCTCGTCGATGCTGCGCAGGTACTTGCTGCCGTGCGCCTCGAACACGGCGAGGACGTCCTTCTGCGCCGCCTTGCCGTCGTTCACGACCTTGCGCGCCGCCGCCGCGACCGTGCCGAAGTCCACCCCGGCGGAGGGGGCCTGCGCCCTCGCAGGCGCGGCCTTCGGCTCCGGGGCGGGCTCGGGCTTCGGCTCCGGTTCCCGCTTCGGCTCCTTTTTCGGAGCCGCCTCGGGCTCGGGCGCCTTGTACGCGCGGGCCTTTTCCGGCGCCGGCACGGCCGGCTGCGCCGGCGCCGCGGCGCCGGCTTGCGCGCCCCCGATGACGGCGCAGACCGTCTGGACGAGCCTCTCGGTCGAGTCCCCTTCGAGCGTCATGGTGATGTTCATGCGGTTTCCTTCCTCTCTTTTCTGTTGCGATCAGGCAACTTGCCACTTTTCACAATTACTTCATAACTTTTCTCGGATTCGTGCCGCGAACCTCGCGCATCCTCTGCAGCCGCTTCTTGGCGGCGTCGTAGGGCAGCTTGAATCGTCGGTACTCCCACTCTTCGAGGTCCAGCAGGTAGGCCGCTTCCGCGCGGTCGCGCTCGAAGCGGCTTACCGGGCAGCTCTCCCGTTTCCGGGGCCTCGGCCCGAGCGACGACGGCCTGGTGCCCCTCTGTGCCTCGCTCTTGTCGTACACCGCGCGTTGCGCCGGCGTCATCTCGGCGAGTTCCTCGGCGCAGGCCGCCTCGCGCCCGGAAAGTTGGTCGCGCATGCGACATACCCTGCACCTTCCGGCCCTGGGGTCGACCCAAGACCGCCAGGCCGCGCATTCGTCGCACCATACGAGTCTCGTCACGTAGCAGCGCAGGGACAGGCCCAGGCGCTTTGCCGCCTGGACGACGGCCCAGTACGAGCACCCGAGGGCGACGGCTATTCGCGTGGCGGGGACGCGCCCCGCCATGTCACGCAGCGTCGCGATCTCCTCGGACGTCCACCTGAATTGCTCCGAGCCCCTGCGCGTCAACGGTACGAGACCCCCTCGCGTGCGTGCCTCCAGCTGCGCACCGCCGGCGAGCGGCCGGTCACGTCCTGGAACCACAGCTGCATCATGGCCACAGCCTGCGGGCAGTCGAGCTCGTGCAGGTACCGGGGATGGATGCGCTCAAGCAGCGCCGGCTCGTCCATGATCAAAAGGCGCGACAGGCACGCCCAGTGACGCACGTCGATGCTGGACGCCGCCAGGATGATCGGGCCCTCTCCGTCCTTGGCGGCGCGGCAGACGTCCTCCAGCAGCTGCGCGTAGTTGGTGCAGGCTGGGTTCCTGCGCGAGGGGCGCTTGGCCCACCGTACGGCGCTCTCGGCTGCCCGCAGCACCTCGCCTGCCATGTCTACCACCACCCTTGCGCCATGCCGTGGGCGGTCAGTACGATCGCCCCGTAGGCGAGCACGAAGGCGGCCACGGCGAAGCAGAGGTCGGCCTTGAACTTGTCAGGGAGCCTCATCGCCGCACCCCCGCCAAGTGGTCTACGAGGGCGGGCTTCGGGATGCGCCAGAGCTTCCCCGCCTTGCTGCCCTGCAGCCTCCCGTCCACGCACATGTCGCGCACGCACTTGGACGTCACGTGCAGCACGCGCGCAACCTGGTCGGGCGTCATCACGGAGTCGTAGGCAGCGAGGTCGGATTCGATCCTCTCCGCCAGCGTCGGTGCTTCCAATGTGGTATCCTTCCTCTCGATGGCGGGCGGAATCTTTCCAGGGATACAGCGCCCGCGATTGTTGGGGCCGCAGCATCACGCTGTGGCCTTTTCTCTTCCGGGTGACGCCTTGGGCATCATCCGGCCATGGGCAAAACGGGCAGATCTCACACGGCGTCTACAGTGGTCTTCATGGATCGCTTCGCCGACATACCCCGGTCGCTTCCCGAGGCCCGCGCCAAGCTGCGCGGGGGCCTGGGCGAGTGCGCCTCATCCATCTGCGCGGCTCCTTGCCGGGTCATTCTTCGGCTGCTCGATTTGGCAAGCTCCGCATTCGCACGGCTTACGGCCGAGCGGAAACGGGTGGCAAAGTCCATGGCCGTGCGGGCAGGCGATTGCCTCCTTGGCGTTCTGCTCACGAAGTTCTTTGAGCTCCTGCTTGGCTTCTGAGACTTCTACGCCGATCAAGAAGCTGAACGTGAGCAGCAGCAGGTGCCATGCGCTTTCCGGCGCTTCGTTAAAGACCTTCGCGGCGACCAGAGCTGCGGCGAAGGGCAATAGAAGCCACCCGAGCACCCGGCAATAAATCAGCGCCTCTCGCTTCATCCGACTACCTCCTTTCTTTGATCCGCGAACTTCTCGTTTCGAATAACCCGGAAGGCGGCAGCGTGCTACGATGCGGTTTGACTAGAGAAAGGGGGTGAGCAGTATGGATATCGAGGTCAAGCAGCAGGCTTATCGAGATGCAGTGGAGCTGGCTATGGCAACGTTTGAAGGGATGACGCCGAACGTTTGCAACGATGGGGTTTGTGAAAGCATGGCAAACTACATCGAATGTCTCTACAAAAAGCTTTGCGAACTAGGTGCCGATTCCGTGTCGGAGAGCGATAGCTAGAGCTTCTTGAGAATGCGGGCCGTTCTGGCAATGCCGTGCAGATCGGCCCCATTCAGGCCGTTGCAGTTATGCAGCGCAGCATCAATCGCTTCGAACATCAGCTTCTTCAGGCGCTTGCGATCCTTCTTCTTCATGGGCGGCTCCTTGTCTGCTGCCGCCTTCCGGGCTATTCGATTCTCAAAGTTCGGTGGTCGCCGCTAGGCCACGCGGCCCTCGTCGCGGCATACGAGCTGCTCCAGCGTGCAGCCCAGCGCCTCGGTCAGGTCGAACGCGGTGTCCAGGTTCATTCCCGTCCGGCACGTCTCGGCGCTCGCGATGGTGCCGAGGCCGACGCCCGATGCCTCGGCCAGGTCGGCCTGCTCCATGCCCGCGTCAACGCGCAGGCTCTTGAGGCGGCGCGCGACGCGCTCTTTGTCGTACGGCATCTACTCACCCCCTTCCCTGCGATTGCGGCGGTAGCGGAGGAAGCTACACGCGATGGTGCCGAGCCACAGGCCGATGCCGAGTATCCCGACCGTGAAGCCCATCGCGGTCAGGATGCCGATGCCTTCTCGCGCACCCGCGTGGAACAGGGACAGCCCGACGATCTCAAGGGTCGCGCCCGCGAGGTACGCCTTGTAGTCGGCGATCACGTACTTCTCCTCCACGATTCCTCCTTCAAAATCGCTAATCAGGTTAGCAACTGACTGCAATAATACACAATGAAATTATTCAGTCAAGAGAAAAATGCTAACTAAATTGTATTTTTGCTAATTTGCTTGTATACTTCTCATCATCGAAACGCGAAGGAGAGCGTCATGGATCTACAGCTAATGAAGCTGCGAAAAATGGCCGGCTATAGAAACAGGGATGATTTCGCGGAAAAGCTCGGTGTGAACAAATACACATATCGATCTTGGGAATCAGGAACAGCAATGATGTCCCTAGAGCAGGCCTACAACGTCACCGAGGTACTGGGCTGCACCCTTGATGAGTTATGCGGCCGCAAACCCGTCCGGTCCTTCGCCGACCCCGATCAGGCCGCGTTGAATGGCTATTACGAGTCCATGAATGAGCGCGGGCGCTCTGCGTTGGTGGAGAGTGCGAGGCTCATGAGCGACGGAGATTCCGTCAGAATCGAAAAAGACGGGGCCGCACATGTTGGAATATCGTCCGCGATGGGGGCGTAGATAAAAGATGGGCTTTTTTGATTTGTTCAGATCCGAAGAGGAAAAACGAGAGATCCAGAGGCGCAAAGAAGCCGAGCGGCAAAGCAGGCGGGTTCAATACAAACATGACCTAAAAGACAAGATCGGAAAAGAAACCATCAGGGTAACTAGCAATAGGAGAGTTCTACCCCTTGTGGAGGTTGGAGAAGAGTTTCCGCTCGGGGTGAAAGGAATGATCCCTGTTGTCACCGAGTATAAAGAGAAAGAGCATAGATGCTATGTGTTTGCGACTCAAAGCGTGAGGAGACGCTTATTAGACGAGCTCGGGCATGTGAATGAGTTACTCGACGCCGCTTCATCGCTTTCCGGTCACGAGTTCGGGGCAATTAACTCTTTCGAATTCGATCTAAAGGATCCTAACGGCTGGGGCTTTACGCGTGTCGATCACCGCCCTTTAACTCGATCCGGCGGGGTAAGCAGAACACCTTTGAAGGTGCGTTTTGAGACTAGCGTCGATACCTGCTCTCCCGGTAGTTACAGCGGCATCATTGATTACAAGCGCGATGGCACGATGGCAAAG
Organism: Eggerthellaceae bacterium; assembly: GCA_048242115.1. Classification (GTDB taxonomy): domain Bacteria; phylum Actinomycetota; class Coriobacteriia; order Coriobacteriales; family Eggerthellaceae; genus Xiamenia. Next base: position 2,290 of record DBFAWQ010000037.1, on the reverse strand, counting down.
CTAGAGGTAACGGATTGGGCTTCGCGCACAAAGGTTTTCAAGGTGATTGCGTCAAGCGTACGCGGCACTATGGTTATTAAAAGCGTGACAAAGCTGGGTCAACAGGCGGATGAGGGAGAGGTGTTGTATGCAGCTGATTGAAAGACATATAGCCCACGTGACCTTTGCCGGCCGCGTGTTCTGGGCGACATGGGGCGATAAAGACGTGAGGTTCTAAGTATGGAATCGTCGTTCGTGAGGCTTCCTCCTTCTCTTGAAGACGCTCTTCGCCCTGTCGTTGACAAGGAGCAAGAAGACAGAGGCCCTGTGACGGGTCTCGATGACTTATTCCGGGTTAAAGGCTTGGATAAATGTTGTTCTGGGCTGTCGATCGAAGAACTGCAGCTTGAGATGGATGGCTTTATAACCATCGAAAAATACAAAACGCGGGTACAAAACTCTATAGATTATTCTTCGCGTGAAGAGGATCGTGCGGTTTTGCGACCAACGGGGAGGGGCTACTACTATTTCGAAATGCGGGACAAACTCGATCGTGAACGCGATCGAGAGCGTAAGAAAGATATGTGCCACGACTGGAGGATTGCGGCTTTTACTGCATTTGTGGGTGTACTTGGCACTGTGGTTGGCTTTGTTTTGGGTAAGGCCTTTTAAAGAGATTGGAGTTCGCAATGACCAACGAGGAACGTATCATCGAGTTGCTGGAAAGCATCGACCGCAAGTTGGACGTAGTGGCTGGCGCCATCGTGGCGACAAAGATGGACGAGGGCGAGGGGCTTGATATCGAGACGTTCGTGGACGACGTCCATCGGGCGGCCGAGTACTTAGACAAATAAATAAACGCACCCCCGCGCTAGTTTGGCGACCGGGCGGGGGTGCAACCTTCCGAAGAAGAAAGGCAGGTGTATTGTACCATGCCCGAGATCAAGGGGCGCGGCTCGATCGTGCGCCTCGAGGACAAGCCGCGGGCTCGCTGCAGGAAGTGGCGGCTCGTAGTCGACATGGGAGTAGACCCCGTGTCGAAGAAGCGCCGTCCGCCGAAGACGCGGCGGTTCCCCAGTCGCGAGGAGGTTGCCAGCGGCGTCAAGGGCACGTATTCCGAGTCCCAGGAGGCCCTGCGCAAGTTCATCGACGAGGTGGAGAACGGACCCTTCGGGACAAAGCTGTCGATGGCGTCCCTTGCGGAGGAGTGGCTTGAGAGGCGGCGCAAGCTGATGGCCTCGGGCAGCATCTCGGCCGGGACCGTTCGGCGCGATGTCGTGCGGGCCAAGACGATAGCGTCCTGGATGGGCCGCGTAAAGATCACCGACGTCAGTCAGGACACCGTCCTTTCTTTTTACGTGGCCCTTCGGACGGGCGAGGCGTCCATTTCGGGCAAGCCTTTGTCTGGAACGACGGCGCAGGGCATCGCCATGGCGCTCGACTCCATGATGCGCCTTGCGCTCAAGAAGCGGCTCATCCGGGAGAACCCTTGCGAAGGCCTGGAGAAGCCGAGGAACGACACCGAGGAGAAGGAGGCGCTGCCGGTCGAGGTGCTGCGCCGTCTCATCCTCGATCTGCTCGAGGGGCAGCCGGACGCTCGGAGGATGGGCGTGCTGCTGGCGATAACGTGCGGGCTGAACAGGGAGGAGCTGCTGGGGCTGAATTGGGGCGACGTCGCCTGGGAAGCGCTGCGCGTGAGGAAGGCGCACAGCGCCGACGAAAAGGAGCTCACTGACACCAAGACTCCCTTCCGCAAGCGCCTCATACCCCTCTATCCGGAGGTCCGCTCTGCGCTCGAGGCGTGGCGGACGGTGCAGGCGGCGCAACTCGCGGGCCTGCGGATCGAGCAGACGGTCGGGACGCCGGTCATCACGAGCTCGGTGGGGACCCGCATGCACCCGGAGAACTTCGCGAAGTGGTGGCGAAAGTGGCGGGGGCGCCATGGGCTCGACGGGATAGGCCTGCATCAGCTGCGGCACACCTTCGCCACCTACCTCGTTGCGGGGGGCGTTGACCTGGTGACCGCCGCGGGCCTCATGGGGCATGGGAGCACGCAGATGCTCGACCGCGTCTACGCCCATGTCGTGCCGGAGAACAAGGCTAGGGCCATGGCCACGATCGGCGATCTCATGTTCGGGCCGCTTGAGCTCGAGGGCCGGAAAGTGGGCGGTGGTATACCAACTGGTATACCAGAAAACGGTGCGGTGGCATCTGATGGGTTTGCAGAAGGTGCTCTGACGTGCGGAAACGACTTTTGAGGTTTTTAAAGTTTGAGAATGGTGAACCGTGTGAAGGTTCGAGTCCTTTCGCC
>DBFAWQ010000036.1:0-2791 GCA_048242115.1 Eggerthellaceae bacterium | reverse complement strand
TGCCGGTTGTGCGGGTATTTCGCCGAAGCTGGGAGTGAAGGGATTCTCGTCCATGCTGGGCCTCTAAGTTCCTCTAAGCTCCTCTAAGTTTGCAAGAGGATTTCGTGGCAAGGAGGAAAAAGGTGGGGACTCCTTGACAATACTTTGATATCAAAGTATTTTACAAGCAAACGGATTTCCGGCGGCTGGCGAAAGGAGAGAAAGCGATGATCGGCGTTCTTTACGAGTCGGACGAGTGGTCGGACTGGAAGCTGGGCCGGGAGCTCGAGGCCGCCTGCGCGCGGATTACGGGACATGTGGAAGCCGCAGCCGAGGGACGGCTCGGAACGACAGGTGCCGACGGGGATGTGGGGCCTGTCACCGGGCATTTCGAGGACGATGTGCCGACTGAACTTTGTGGGACGACCGCAGGAAAGCCAGCCACAGCACAGCGTTCGGAATCGCCTGCGTCTGCGGGATGCGTCGCCTCCGCTGATTCACCGGGCGCTCCTTCGATGCGATTCGTGCGCATGGTCAACGTGGAGGAGCCCGACTGCGTCGAGCAGGCTAAGCGGTGCGAGCTGCTGGTCGGTCGCGTGTTCGCGAGCGCTCCCTTCCGCGGGCACTTTCGGGCGCACGGGGCCATGGAGCGCGTGATAGCCATGGCCGATGAGCGGGGCATTCCGCTTATCAACCCGGGGCGCGCCCATCGGTTCGAGATCGACAAGCGGCTTGCCGCCGACACGCTGCGGGCTGCCGGGATCTCTGCCCCCGTCATCATCGCCTGCGGCACGCCGGAGCGGCTTCTGGGCGGTGGAACGGGGCAGGCTGGTCGGGTTCATGCAGGCGCGCCTTTCTGCGACGGCGCCGATGATCGTGGGGGAGAAGTCGGTTGCGACAGCCGGGCGGTTTTCGACGGCCATGACGAAATCGAACGTATGAAGGCGCACTCTGAAGATGTGCTGGGTGAAGCAGTTGAGAGCTGGCCTTACCCCTGCGTCATCAAGCCCAACTGCGGAGGTCGCACCACCCATACTGCCGTGCTGCACGATTCGGCGCAGGCTCGGACGTTCCTGGAGACGGCGCCGGCCATGGAGTTCATCGTGGAGCCTTTCGTGGAATCGCGCGGCGGCTTCCTCACCCGGTTGGAACTGGTCGACGGCAAGCTGGCCCTGGCGGTGAAGCGGTCGGTGGCGGCGAACGGCCTGTCCTCCTATCATGAGGGGTCGACCTACGAGCTATACCCTGACTGCCCCGGCCCCGTGGTGGATGCGGTGTTGTCGGCGGGGCAGCTGCTGGGCATCGAGTTCGGCAGCTTCGATGTCATCGAAAGTGACCAGGGTAACGTCATCATCGACGCGAACAGCGTGTCGAACGTGTCGGAGGACTGCACGGAGCTGTTCGGCGGATTCGACCTGATGGCAGCCTACGCTCAGGCCATCGCCGCCCGCTGGCACGAAACCGCGCTGCGATAAGGCGGAAACGGGAAGACAGACCAAGACGAGAGGAACCTACCATGCTCACCATCAGGGAAGTTTACGAGAAGTTCGACGAGATCGGTTGCTGCAGCTTCGCTACGCTGGACGGGCGCGGGGGCGTCGATTCGCGCATCGCCCATTTCTTCGCCTGCGACGAGGAGGGGCTGTACCTGCGCACCATGGATGTGAAGCCGTTCTTCCGCCAGCTTGTGGAGGGGGGCAAGCTCTCCGTGTGCGGCGAGAAGACCGACGCGCCCTGCCAGTGGGACGACGACAACATGCCGCACTTCCAACCGGGGTACATGGTGCGCGTCTCCGGCGACGTGCGGCTGCTCAGCCAGGCGGAAGTTGACGAAAAGGCCGCAAAGAACCCCAGTTCAACGTGGCCGTGTATGATATCAACAAGTATCCCGAGACGCGCGTGCTGGTGCTTCATTCCGCATGGGGCGAGCTGTACGACTACGACTTCAACATGGTGCATCGCGACCACAAGATCCTGCGCGAGCGGTTCGCATGGGGCGGTGCCACCTTCGAGGAGCCGGGGCTGACCATCACCGACGCGTGCATCGGGTGCGGCGCCTGCGCGGATGCGTGCACCCACAAGGCCATAGTGGCCGGCGAGCCGTACCGCATTCGGGGCGAGCGCTGCGACGAGTGCGGGAACTGCTACCACGTATGCCCGGCCGGCGCCGTGGTGAGCAAGGGCGCGTGCGTGGAATAGGAGGAGCGGGCCGTGGGAGCCGTGAGGGCTGCGGAAAATGTCGAAGGCATGGGAGCGGTGGAGATTGCGGGAGCGGCGGGGCCTGAAGAGGTCGCGAACGGTGTGGAAGGTATGGGAACCATGGAAAGTGCGGAAGCGGTGGGAGCTGCGGAAGTCGCAGGCGGCGCGGAAGGGAAGCACGCGGAGCTGGGCATTCCCGAGTTCGGCGACATCGTCAGCGTCATGTCGCGTACGCTGGGGGCGGCGAACCGCTGCCTGGTGGAGCTGATGGAGCGCGAGGGGCTGGCGGGCATCGTGCCGTCCCACGGCGACATCCTCATGCAGCTGTTCGCCCACGATTCCATGCCCATGGCGGCTCTGGCCTGCGCCATCGGGAAGGACCCATCCACGGTGACGGCGCTTGTGCGCAAATTGGAGCAAGCGGGCTACGTGGAGAAGCTGCCCAGTCCCAAGGACCGGCGCGTGAACGAGGTGCGGCTGACGGCCCAGGGCCGCCGGTTGGAAGGGGCCATGGGCCGGGTGTCGGCCGAGCTGATTGCAAAGATGACCAGGGGAATCAGCGATGCCGACCTGAGGATTGCCCGCGAGTGCCTGCTGGCCATGCAGGCGAACC
>DBFAWQ010000035.1:0-3857 GCA_048242115.1 Eggerthellaceae bacterium | reverse complement strand
ATCCTCAACGCTCCTTCGGAACGCTTCGTCATGGAATCCCCCTCTCCTCTTGTCAGCTTCGGATTCGCCCGGAAGGCCGCCGCAAGCAGGCCGCGAAAAACTCCCTCTCGAACGGAACCGCTCCCCTTGCGAATCCTTGTCGGGGTCACTATAGCGAATTGTTCCGTAACAATCAATACATTGTTACGGAACAATTTTCAGCTTAGAAAAGGGCCGTCCCCGAATCGCCCCGCCACCCCCCTCCCGGCCTTCCCACTCCCAGCCAGCACCCCGCTGGAGAGAAACGTACACTTTAGGTGTACAGAACTCCCGCAACCCAAATTGTCACCCTTCAACGAACAGGCCATATCTCGAATTGTCACTTCGGCATAGGGAGAAACGTACACTTTAGGTGTACGGAACTAGAAACGTACACTTCGAGCGTACGAAATCGGAGCTAGGGGTGCGTGACCGGGGCGGCGCTACTTTTCCGGTTCGGAATCGTCGCGGGAATCGGGGGCGCCGTGGCGGACGAGGGCGTCGTAGTAGTCCGTGCGCGGCGGCTGGCCCTCGGCTTCCACGTACTCCTGGTAGTTCAGGTAGAAGCGCATGGTGTCCATGATGTCCATGTTCGTCATGTTGAAGGCGCGGCACTTCCCCACGAATTCGTCGAGGGCCTGGGTGATAGCAGGGAAATCCTCGTCTGCGATGTTGTCCATGCGCTGGCGCACCTTGACGCCGCTTCCCTGGCGGGCCACCAGATAGCCGGTCACCTTGAGAAATCTGTAGGCCTGGTTCACCACCGAGACGCTCACGCCCAAATCCTTCGCCAGATTGCGCACCGTGGGCATCTTCATTCCGTAGGGAAGACGCTTCTCGCTGATCAGACCCACGATCTGGTCGCGAAGCTGGATCCACAGCGGCACCGACGAGCCCTTGTCGACGACAAGCGCCGAGGACAAGGTGGCGTCATCGAGAAGGTCGGTCGACGATGCGACCGATCCGATGCTCGCGGACGTATCTGCTGCTGAAGACGCAGGCGAATCCGGCACGGGAGTCGGCGTAGAAAGTGCAGGTATACCCGGCACGGAAACGCCGTCGAATGCGGCCTCCCTTTTGCGTACGGCATCGTTCGCCATGGCCAACCCTTCCCAACCCAGCCGGACGGACCGTTCCCCGATAATCCGGCAATCTAAGATTATTCTCGGGATGAAACGGAGACCAGCATACGGCATGGAAGGCTCGTTCCGCCGAAAAACCTGCGCGAGTCCACGCCGGCCCGACCCCGAACGGCGGGAATCGGGGCCCGAGCGTCGCAGGACGGAACCGACGGCACGCAGCTTCGCTTGGGCAACAGACCGCCGACGACGTTTGACTTGAAGCACGCTTCAAGGGGTACAATGCTAGCCGATGCGCACGCGGGCGCCAGGCAACCGCCCGCTTCCAACCGAAAGGACCGCCCATGAGCGACCAGAGCAAGCCGAAGGTGTTCTTCACCAGCGAAATCACCCCCGAGAACGTCGTGCGGCTGTACGAGGCGCTCGACCGGCCGCTGCCTGGCCGCGTGGCGTGCAAGGTGCATTCCGGCGAGAAGGGCAACCAGAACTACCTGCGGCCCGAGTTCCTGAAGCCCATGATCGAGCAGGTGGGCGGCACGGTGGTCGAGTGCAACACCGCCTACGACGGCGAGCGCAACTCCACCGAGAAGCACCGGCACCTGATGGCCGAGCACGGCTGGTCGGAGCTGTTCGACGTGGACATCATGGACGACGAGGGCCCCGACCTGGTGCTTCCCATCGAGAACGGGCGCGTGCTGCGAGAGAACTACGTGGGGGCGCACCTGGCAGACTACAGCTCCATGCTGGTGCTCTCCCATTTCAAGGGGCACCCCATGGGCGGTTTCGGCGGGGCGTTGAAGCCGCTGTCCCTCGGCTGCGCGTCCACGGCGGGCAAGGCGCACATCCACAGCGGCGGCGCCACGTGCGACCAGGTGGAATGCTGGGAGAAGGTGGCCGAGCAGGACGACTTCCTGGAGGCCATGGCCGAGGCGGCCGAAACCGTGGTGAACCACTTCGGCAGCAACCTGGCTTATGTGACCATCGCCTGCAACCTGTCGGTGGACTGCGACTGCTGCGCCGTGGCCGAGGACCCCTGCATGGGCGACATCGGCATCTTCGCGAGCACCGATCCCGTGGCCATCGACCAGGCGTGCATCGACGCCGTGCTGGCCTCCGACGACCCGGGCCGCGACCACTTCATGGAGCGCGTGAACTCCCGCCACGGCACCAAGATCATCGAAGACGCCGCCCGCCTAGGCTACGGCAGCAAAGCCTACGAGCTGGTGGAGTTGTAAGGACGGGGCACTGGGCCAGCCGCCCTCGATGGAGAATCGCCCCGCTCGGCACCGAAGAGGCCGGACAGGGCGATTGACTCGCAGAGCGAAAACGGAAGAGGGCTATGCGCCGGACGCCCGCGGCGAAACCGTGCCGCGCTTCCCTTACGGCAGCAGAAGCTGGGCTATCTGGACGGCGTTCAGGGCGGCGCCTTTGCGGATCTGGTCGGCCACGTTCCAGAAGGACAGGCCGTGGGGCACGGTGGGGTCCTTGCGCAGGCGGCCCACGTAGGAGCCGTCGGTGCCGGCCAGCAGGCCCGGCATGGGGTAGCACTTCGACTTCGGGTCGTCCATGACGGTGACGCCGGGCGCCGCCTCCAGGGCCGCGCGGGCCGCTTCCACGGAAACGTCGCCTTCGAACTCCACGTTGATGGCCTCGCCGTGGCAGCGCAGCACCGGCACGCGCACGCAGGTGGCGCTCACCTGGATGTTCGGGTCGCCCATGATCTTCTTCGTCTCCACCACCATCTTCCACTCCTCCTTGGTGGAGCCGTCGTCCATGAAGACGTCGATGTGGGGGATGCAGTTGAAGGCGATGCGATGGGCGAAGGCGCTCACGGTGAGCTCGTCCTCGGGCGTGCCGTCCAGGAACTCGCGCGTCTGGTCGTAGAGCTCGGCCATGGCCGGGGCGCCCGCGCCGGATGCGGCCTGGTAGGTGGCCACCACCACGCGCTTAATGGGCGAAAGGTCGTAGAGCGGCTTCAAGGCCACCACCATCTGGATGGTGGAGCAGTTCGGGTTCGCAATGACGCCGGAATGCCACGCCACGTCGCCCGGGTTCACCTCGGGCACCACCAGCGGCACGTCCTCGTCCATGCGGAAGGCGCTGGAGTTGTCGATCATGACCGCGCCCGCGTCCACCACGGCCTGGCGCATGGCCTTCGACACGCCGGCCCCCGCGGAAAAGAGCGCGATATCAACCCCTTCGAAGCTCTCGGGGGTCATCTCCTGAACCATGAGGTCGCCGGCGGGAACGTTGCCGCATCCCTCGAAGGGCAGCAGGCTGCCGGCGCTGCGGACCGAGGCCAGAGCGCGCACTTCGGAAGCCGGGAAGTCGACGTCGTGCAGCACCTTCAGAAACTCGCGCCCCACGGCGCCGGTGGCCCCGCATACGGCCACGACGGGATTGGCGGGCATCGGCTTGTTCCAGGTCATAAGGCGGTTCCTTTCTTGGAAGGGACGGAAGGGCGTTCGGAATCGGAAGGGCTTAGAACAGGGGCGATGAACCCCCGCACCGCGCAGACGGCTAGCGGCCCTTGTTCATCTTGGCGGCGATCTCCTCGGCCGAGAGCTGGGTCTCCTCGAATACGCTGTCGCTGTCCAGGCCGAAGGCGGTGTGCAGGCAGCGCACGGCCGCGGTGGCCTGTGCGCCGTCCACCACCACGGACAGGCGGATGGGGTTCGTGGAGATGGCGATGATGTTGATCTTGTTCTCGCCCAGGGTCTGGAACGCCTTGGCCGCCACGCCCGGCGACGACTTCATTCC
>DBFAWQ010000034.1:0-19806 GCA_048242115.1 Eggerthellaceae bacterium | reverse complement strand
AGCTTCCACAGCGTGTAGTCCTGAAGCTTGCTGCACGCCTGTCCCACCAGGTTCACCAGCACCAGGGCCAGGATGAGCGGCCCGAAGGCGGAGAACACCTGGCCGGGGGCGACGGCAGCCCCCTCGGACACGCGATCGACCACCAGGCTCATGAGGTAGGGGTTGCCGTACTGCAGAAGCGCGACGAACCCGATGGTGGAGACGACGAGCCCTGCGAACAGGCCGATGTGCTTGCGCGTGACCAGCCAGTAGTAGTGCAGCGTTCGCCGCGTCAACGACGGCTTGCTCATGACCGCTCCTTCGATTCGGATGCCTCGCGGACCGGAGATGCGCCGGCGCCCTCGGAAGGCCCGCACGGCTCAGCCGCCCCTTCAGCCGCGACCTCTTTCAGCGGCTTCCCCAGCTCGTCGGCCAATACCGGCAAAAGCTCGGCGAAGGTCTGGTCCACCACCTTCTTCTTCAGCTGGCATTCCCAGATCACGTGGACCTTCCAACCCATGGCCTTAAGGGCGGCCGAGGTCTCGGCGTCGCGCTCGACGTTGCGGTCGAACTTCAGCGCCCAGTACTCCACGTGGGACTTCGGCATGGACGGCTGGCAGTGGGGGCAGCGGTGCCAGAAGCAGCCGCGCACCTCGATGCACACCTTCTTGCCGGGCCACGCGATGTCGGGATGCCCCGGCACCTTCCACTGCAGGCGGTACCCGGTAAGCCCCGCTTGGCGCAGACGCTGGCGCACCAGCAGCTCGGGCTTGGTGTTCGCCCGCTTGTTGCCCTGCATGGACTTGCGCACGTGGTCGTTCGTGGCGGGCGGGGCCGCAGGCGCCTTCCGCTTTTCGGTTGTCGTGCCCCCGACGCCGCCTGTGCCCGTTGCGGCCCCTTCGCCGGCAGCGGCGGCGGCCCGGGTCTCTCCCTTCGCAGCAGCCATGGCTACTCCAGGCTCAGAGCCGGCGTCGCCGTGCCGCGAGCCAACAGCGTGAGGCGTCTCGTCGCGCGGGAAAGGGTCGTGTACAGGCGACGGCGGGCCAGATCGCGGTCTCCCTCGGTCTTTCCGCTGGTCACTGGGAAGCTGCGCTCGCTTACATCGGGCACGATCACATGGTCGAACTCCAAGCCCTTCGCCAGCCCCAAGGTGATGAGCACCACGCCCGAATCCGGCAGCGCCGAGGAATCGCTCACGCGCACTGCGGCGTCGCCCAGCACGGATTCCAGCTCGGAGGCCGCGTAGCCGTTGGGAGCCACCACGGCGGTAAGCCCCAGCGGCTGCGCATCGTCCCCGCCGCCCGCAGCCCCGCCGTCGGAATCATCGCGTCCGCCCGCCCGCGCCACGACAGCTTGCAGTTCGGCGCGCCAGGCCTCGTCGTCGGCGCACTCCACCAGCGCAGGCTTCATGCCCTGGCGCTGCACCGACTGCACCAGCAGGTGGGACTGGTCGCCCTCGGCCCCCACCCCGCGGGCCAGCGGGGCGAACAGCGCGATGATCTCGGGCGTGGAACGGTAGCTGGTGAGCAGCTCGCAGGTCTTGAGCGACCCGCGTGCGCTCAGAAGCGCATCCTCCACCTGGGCCGGCGTGGCGCACCCCGCTTTGATGGCCTGGTTCCCGTCGCCCAGGGTCATGAACTTCGCCCGGCTGAAGTACTTCGCCAGCACCATCAGCTGGGCCGCCGTGTAGTCCTGGACCTCGTCGATCATCACGTACTGGGCATCGCTGTTGCCGTAGCCGGTCACCACCATCTTGGCGTACAGCCACTCCAGCGACGACACGCCCGAAGCCCCTAACATGCGCATGGCTATGCGGTCGATGCGCAGCCACCGGTCGTCGGCCACGGCCCGCAGGGCGTCGCGCAGCTTCCAGCGCATGTAGCGCAGGCGTATGGACTGCTCCTCCTCTTCGGGGATGACGGTCACCAGCTCGTCGAAGATGCGGATCTGCATGTCGAAGGGCAGCGCCTCGATCTCCTCGAGCACCGCATCCTCCGAGGCCAGCTGGCCGATACGGGACTCCACGCGGGTCATGAGCTCCTCGCGGGCAAGGTTCAGCCGCCGCGGCCCCGCAGGAACGTTCGCGAACTTCTGCACCGCGCGCCACGCCTGGTCGGCGGAAAGAATGCGCACGCCGTCGCACTCGATGTCGCGGAAATCCCGCTGGTCCAGCTCGAGCGAGCCCAAGGCGCGCTCTATCGCGCGCAGGTTCTCCACCGGCACCGCCGTTTTCCCGGCGCCGCGCCCCTCGGGCATCACCAGGGCGGCGAACTGATCCCAGGTGAACGTCTGCGGGTTGCGCTCGCCCATGTCGGGCAGCACCCCCGATATGTAATGCGAGAACACCGGGTTCGGGCTGATGAGAAACACGCGGCTGGCGTCCAGCGTCTCGCGCTGCTGGAAGAACAGGTAGGCAAGCCGTTGCATCATGACGCTGGTCTTGCCCGAGCCCGCCACGCCCCACACCGCCAGCGCGTCCACGTCTTCGGCGCGGATGACCTGTTTCTGCTCCCGCTGGATGGTGGCGGTGATGGCCTTCATCTGGCTGGTGCGCTCATGGGACAGCGACGCCAGCAAAAGCGAGTCCTGGATGGCCACATCGGTGTCGAAGTAGGCGTTCAGACGGTTGCCTTCGATGTCGTACTGGCGGCGCCCCAGCATGTCCACGGAGATGGTGCGCCCGTCGGCCACGTAGGAGGTTCGTCCCATCTGCTGGTTGTAGTACACCTCGGCCACGGGGCTTCGCCAGTCCACCACCACGCGGCGGTAGTTCTCGTCGGAAAGACCCGCGGTTCCCAGGTACAGCTCCTTGGGCTCGGCACCCTCGCGGTAACGCAGGGTGATGCGGGCGAAGTAGGGCTGGCGCAGCAGCAGCTCGCAGGCCGCCAGCTTCTTCGCCTCCAAATCGTGGGAGAGGTTGTAGCCGTCGACGATGCGGTTGATGGCGGCGAAATCAGCCCACATCTCCGTCAGGTCATCGGCGGTAGCCGTGTTCATGGTGAGCTCGGCGGCCATGGAGCCTTTGTCGGCAGCGGCCTGGGAGGCCAGCTTCTCCAATCGCTGCTGCGCCAGCTTCGCCACCGAAAGGATGGTGTGGTAGGTAGCCGTCAGATGCTCCTGCTCGGCAGCGAACTCCGGCTCGTCGGCACCGGGCTGAGCGAGCGCGGCAGAAGCGCCCTCCGCGCTTACCACTTGTGCGAGGCCAGCGACGGAGCCATTGGCGGATTGAAGACTTTTCTGCAGATCATCTGCTGTCATGCACGCTCCTTACCAACAAAACGGCTAAAAAGGGACGTTCGATTATACGGCATACAAGCGGGCGGTAAACCCTTGTTACGGAATTGTCTGCTCTCGCCAGGTGGTTTTCCTGTGACGAAATAATCGCAGATGAACCTTGCGGGGAAACGCAATTGACGAACCTCGGGCACCCTATTAGAATGTAATTGCTGGGTGGTTCGCCGGTGCCACGGCGGCTACCTCGAGTAACAAGTTTAGAGCTTGTCGAAGTAGTCCGTTTCCGCGTCAGCGGGGGCGGCTACTTCACTTTCGGAGTTGCACCGCCAGATCCATAGCCGCTATCACAACCAAGAGCAACGTGAAAAGCTGCGTCCAAGTAACCATGGCGTACCTCCTAGAAATCAATGAGATAGCCATACCACCCAGCCACTTCACTATATCATAGATCATCTGCTGTATGAATACGTTTGTTCTATTATTTTTCAAATTATAATAAATACACTTGTTCTATATTCAGACAAGCCTTATCATATGTGCCGAAAGCGCAAAGCCGCCGCAACTTCGTGGCGGTACGGTTACAATACTCGTCTACAGGGATGCCGGCGAAAGGGTCGCAATGAAGATAGGGTTCATCGGGTTGGGGAATATGGCCACGGCCATTATCGGCGGTTTGCTGGAGGCGGGAATCGCAAGCCCTGCAGACATCGTCGGGTCGGCCAAGACGGAACAGACCCGCGCCCGTATGGAGAAGCGCTTCGGCATCGACGCGTCGCTTTCGAACGCGGAGGTGGCCCAGGTGGCCGACGCGGTGGTGCTGGCCGTGAAGCCGGTGTTCTTCCCCCAGGTAATCGAGGAGATTGCCGACGCGGTCGACGGCGACAAGCTGGTGGTGAGCATCGCCGCTGGGCTGACGTGCGAGCGCATCCAGGATCTGTTCGGCCACCCGGTGCGCCTGGTGCGCTGCATGCCCAACACCCCGGCGCTGGTAGGCGCGGGCTGCACCGCCGTATGCGCCGCAGACACCGCCACCGACGAAGACGAGGCGCTCTGCCTGAAGCTCATGGGCAGCTTTGGCCGAGCCATCGCTATCCCCGAACGGCTCATGGACGCAGCAGGGGCCGTAGGCGGAAGCTCCCCGGCCTTCGCCTTCATGTTCATAGAGGCGCTCGCCGACGGCGCCGTGGCCGCGGGCATGCCCCGAGCCCAAGCCTACGAGTTCGCCGCCCAATCGCTCATGGGCAGCGCGAAACTGGCCTTGGAAAGCGGCAAGCACCCAGGCGAGCTGAAGGACATGGTCTGCTCCCCCGGAGGCACCACCATCGAAGGCGTCCGCGTGCTGGAAGAAGCCGGCTTCAGAGCCGCCGCCATGGACGCCATACAAGCCTGCGTCCAAAAGTCGAAAGCGCTATAAGAGTAGCGGAGGCGCCGTAAAGTAGCGAAGGGCGCTTCAGAAAAGGCAAAGGAGCGATTCCGCAGCAGCGACGAGTCGCAACCCGCAGCCCCCGCTCGAGCGAGGACAAGCGACGCGCCTTTCCCGAAGCGCCCGCAGCGCCCAGCCCCTCCCCAGCCCTATACACCGAGGAGGGCCTCAGCGAACGACTCAGGAATAACTCCGTAGCGGAGGCGTGGCCGGGAAAGGCTAAGGAGCGATTCCGCAGCAGCGACAAGTCGCAACCCGCAGCACCCGAACGAGCGAGGACAAGCGACGTGCCTTTCCCGACCACGCCGGAGCGGCCAGCCGCTAGTCCAGTTCGTCCGCAAACCCGACGCGGTAGTTCCGAAACACCACTTCCCCCTCCTCCTGGGAAGCGTCCAAGTCCACGTCGGCGTCGATGCAGAAGTCGCAGTCGCCTTCGGTGTCCAGCACGATCTGGTGCACGTGCCAGGCGTGGTCGGCTTCCTCGCGGGACGCATCCAGCACCAGGTACTGCTTGGAGCGCGCGTCGGCATCGATGCGGGCGTCGTCGTGAGCGTCGTAGAAGGCGTCGAGCGCCTGGCCCCACTGGCGAGCGCCGAAACCCCAGTTCTCGTCGAGGGCGCCCAGGGCGTCCGCCTTGTCCTTGGCGATGAGCTTCACGCGAGTGAACAGGGCGTTTCGCACCATGAGCTCCATGCCGCGACGGTCGCGCACCACGGCGTCCTCCGTACCGAAGCCGCCCACGTCCTCCTGGGGCAGCTCGCCAGCGCGCGCCCATTCGTCCACGAGCGACGAGTCGGTGGTGCGCACCAAAAGGCCCAGCCAGTCGATAATCTGCTCCAGCTGCTCGTCGCGGGCGGCGGGTGGCACCGTCTTCTCCAGCACACGGTAGGCGTCGGACAGGTAGCGCAGCAGCGTGCCCTCCGAGCGGGCGATCCCGTAGGTGTTCACGTAGGTCTTGAAGTCGGCGGCGCTCTCCACCATGTCCCGCAGCACCGACTTCGGCATGAGCTCGAAGTCGCGGGCCCAGGGCACCTCCTTGCAGTACAGCTCGAAGGCGGCGGCCAGCTCGTCCTCCAGGGGGCGCGGGTAGGTGACCTCGCGCAGGCGCTCCAGGCGCTCCTCGTAGTCGATGCCGTCGGCCTTCATCTGAGCCATGGCGCGGTCTCGTTCCTTGCGCTGCTGGGCGCGCAGCACCTGGCGCGGGTCTTCCAGCGTAGCCTCCACCAGTGAGATGACGTCCAGGGCGTAGTTCGGCTCGTCGGGCGAGAACAGGGCGAGCGCACTGAGCAGGAAGGGGGAAAGCGGCTGGTCGAGGGCGAAATCCTCCGGCAGCTCCACGGTCAGGCGAAAGTCGCGGGCGCCGTTCTCGTCCTCGCCCACCACCACGACGCCCGTATCGACGAGCGTGGCGAAGATCTCGTCGGCGCGCTGGGCCAGCGCCGCCTTCTCCTCGGGGGTCTGGGCGGACTCGTCGATGAGCTGTTGGATGTTCGCCCGCGCGTCCCCGCCGCGCCCGACCACGTTCAGCACCATGCCGTGGGTCATCTTCATGCGCGGAACCAGGGTTTCGGGTTGCGCCTCCACCAGACGCTCGAAGGTCTTCTCCGACCAGCTGACGAAGCCCTCGGGCGGCTGCTTCTTCTTGATCTTCCGCAGCTTCTTCGGGTCGCCCCCGGCCTTCTCCACGGCCTTCAGGTTGGCGATCTCGTGGTCGGGCGCCTCGGCGATGACCACGCCCTCGGTATCGAAGCCCGAACGACCGGCCCGGCCCGCTATCTGGTGGAACTCCCGGGCGCGAAGGCGGCGCTGCTTCACGCCGTCGAACTTCGCCAGGCTGGTGAACACCACGGTGTGGATGGGGACGTTGATGCCCACGCCCAGCGTGTCCGTGCCGCAGATGACCGAGAGCAGCCCCTTCTGCGCCAGCTTCTCCACCAAGAGCCGGTAGCGCGGCAGCATTCCCGCATGGTGCACGCCCACGCCGGCCAACAGCAGCCGCTGGAGCGCGCGGCCGAAGGGGGTGGTGAAGCGGGTGCCGCGCATGACCTTCTTGATGCCCTCGCGCTGCTCCTTGGTGGCGATGCCGAAGTTCGAGAGCTTCTGCGCGGATCCGAACGCCTCGTCCTGGGAGAAGTGGACCACGTAGAGGGGCTCCTCGCCGGCGCGCAGAGCCAGCTCCACCGTGGCCTCCAGGAAGGTGGTGGCGTACTGGAAGGAAAGCGGCACGGGGCGCGGGGCGTCCAGCACCATGTCCACCGTGCGCCCGGTGCGCTCCTGAAGCGCCGTGGCGATGGAGGTCATGTCGCCAAGGGTTGCGCTCATGAGCAGGAACTGGGCCTTCTTCAGCACCAAAAGCGGCACCTGCCAGGCCCAGCCGCGGTCTGGCTCGCCGTAGTAGTGGAACTCATCCATGACCACGCAGTTCGCCCGGGCGTCCTCCCCCTCCGCCAGCGCGATGTTGGCCAGGATCTCGGCCGTGCAGCATACGATGGGCGCGTCGGCGTTGATGGAGGCGTCGCCGGTGAGCATCCCGACGTTGTCCTTGCCCATGACGTCCACCATGGCGAAGAACTTCTCGCTCACGAGCGCTTTGATGGGAGCCGTGTAGTAGGCGCGCCGCCCCGTGGCCATGGCGATGAAGCACAGCCCCATGGCAACGAGCGACTTGCCCGAGCCCGTGGGCGTGCCCAGCACCACGTGGTCGCCCGCCGCCAGGTCAACGAGCGCGTCCTCCTGATGGGGCCACGGTTCGATGCCGCGGGCCTCCACCCAGGTAAGGAACGTCTCCAGCGCCTGGTCGGGCGTCATGAGGTCGCCCTCGCCCGTTTCCGCCCAGGGAAGCAGCCACCCCAGGCTCCCCGGCTCCCACGGGTCGACGTCGGTTCCGGGGATCAGCTCCACGGGGGTGGCCTCCAAAGGCTCGCTTTCGTTCTCTGACACGGGATGCTCGTTCCTCACTCGGCCTTTCGGCCGGACTCGATGGTTGCGGGGTCTCGGAGGGCGCGCGGGGGCCTCCGAGGGGGTGCTACTCGGCCGCCGGGGCTGCGTCGCGCTGGCTGCCCTCGAAGGTGAAGCGGCCCATCTTCGTGCCGCCCAGGATATGAAGGTGCAGGTGGGCGACGGTGGCCGCCGAGTCGGGGCCGGTGTTGATGACCGTGCGGTAGCCGCTCTCGTAGACGCCCTTCGCCTTGGCCACCTCGGGGACTACGGACAGCAGATGCCCCAGAAGCTCGGCCGGCACGCCGTCCTGCAGGTTGTCGTAGTGCTGCTTGGGCACGAGGAGCGTGTGGACCGGCGCCTCGGGCTCGATGTCGTCGAAGGCGTAGCACAGGTCGTCCTCGTACACCTTCGCCGAGGGGATGTCGCCGGAAACCAGCTTGCAGAACAGGCAGTCGTCAGCCATGGGAAATCCTTTCGTCGGTTGAAGCGAGCGCGCAATCGCGCCGTTTTGCCGTCAGCCATTGTAGCGCAAGACCGTCCGCGCCACCGCACGCAAGCGGCGATGGCAAGAATCGCGATTCACTTCGGCCTTTATGGCGGAAAATGCAGGCTTGGCAAATCGCAAACGGCCAGAACCCGTTATTCGCCAGCACGCACAACGACCCAAATCCCCTTGAGCTGGGGAAACGCAAAACGCCTCCTTCCGCGTCGGCGTGACCCGCACAATGAAGGTGCCCTTCGCCGCGGAACGGATTTGCCAAACCCTCATTTCGCGCCAAAACGGAACCTCGGACACGCCCCTAGCGGCGCAGGGAGCCGAAGATGCCGCGGATGAGCTGGCTGCCGGTGGTGCGGCCGATCTGCCCGACGATGGAGCCCACCGTGCGCATCACCTGCTCCTGGCGCTTCTGCTCGGCCTTGGCCTGGCGCTCGGCCTCCTTGGCTGCGGCCTTCTCGGCGGCGGCCTGGGCCCGGGCGGCCTCGCGCTCGGCGGCCTTCGCGGCCTTCGCCTCCTCGGCGGCCTTCTGCTTCTCGAAGGCGACCCGCTCCGCTTCCAGCTTCGCCCGCTCCTCGGCAAGCGCCGCGGCTTCGGAGGCCTCCTGGGCCTGGGCGGCAAGCTTCTCGTAGGCGCTCTCGCGGTCCACAGCGGTGCCGTACTTCCCCATCAGGGACGCCTGGTCGGCCAAGACGCCCTGCACCGTCTGGGCATCGGCAGCCCCCATGGTGCATTCGGGCGCGATCACCATGGCGCGCTCCACCACGCAGGGCTTGCCCTTCGCGTCCAAGCACGACACCAGCGCCTCGCCCGTGCCCAGCTCAAGCAGCACGTCGGCGGCGTCGAAAGCCGGGTTCTCGCGGAAGGCGTCGGCCGTGGCCCGCAC
Organism: Eggerthellaceae bacterium; assembly: GCA_048242115.1. GTDB lineage: Bacteria > Actinomycetota > Coriobacteriia > Coriobacteriales > Eggerthellaceae > Xiamenia. The sequence continues at coordinate 10,848 of DBFAWQ010000034.1, read as the reverse complement.
GGTCTTCTGCTCGGCCGGGGTGTAGGCGCGCAGCCCGTGCTGGATGCGGTTGGACAGCTGCGCCAGCACCTCGTCGGGGATATCGGAGGGCGACTGGCTGATGAAGTACAGGCCCACGCCCTTCGAGCGGATGAGCTTCACCACCTGGACGAGCTTGTCCTGCAGCGCCTTGGGCATGTCGTTGAACAAAAGATGCGCCTCGTCGAAGAAGAAGACGAACTTCGGCTTGTCCGGATCGCCCGCCTCGGGGAGCGTCTCGTACAGCTCGGTGATCATCCACAGCAGGAACATGGCGTAGACCTGGGGAGACGAGATGAGCTTCTCGGCCCGCAGCAGGTTCACGTAGCCCTGGCCGGCCTCGTTGCAGGCCATAAGGTCGGATAGTTCCAGGGCCGGCTCGCCGAAGAAGATGCCCGCGCCCTGGTCCTCGGCGGACAGCAGCGCCCGAAGGATGGCCCCCACCGACTGCGACGATACGCGCCCGTAGGTGGTCTCGATCTCTTTGGCGTGGTCGCTCACGTAGGAAAGCATGGAGCGCAAATCCTTCAGGTCAAGCAGCAGAAGCCCCTGCTCGTCGGCGATGCGGAAGGCGATGTTGAGCACGCCCTGCTGCACGTCCGTGAGCCCCAGCAGCCGCCCGAGCAGCACCGGCCCCATGTCAGAGATGGTGATGCGCACCGGAATCCCCTGGTCGTCCAGCATGTCCCACACGCGCACCGGGCACGCTGCGGGTTGCCAGCCGGTCGCGCCCAGGGAGGCGAGGCGCTCGCGCAGGGCGTCGTCGGGGACGGCCGCCTGGGCCATGCCGGTGAGATCGCCCTTCACGTCGGCGACGAACACCGGCACACCGGCCTGGGAGAAGCCCTGGGCGAGCGTCTTCACGGTGACCGTCTTGCCCGTGCCCGACGCGCCGGCCACGAGCCCGTGGCGGTTCGCCTGGTTCAGCAGCAGGTAGCAGGGGTTTTCACCTTGGGCCACCCAGATGGCGGCAGGGTCGGCAGAAAGCATGACGCATCCTCTCGGTCAGGGCCGGCGAAGGCGCACCGGCAGTCGGCGCGCCTTCGAACTTCCACCCGCCGATTATCCCCGCTCCCGCCGCCCGCACTGCGCCCCGCAGCCCATCTGGCACGAAACGGAAACGTGAGGGCGCGGATAGCGCACTTTTGCTACCATGGGCAGCACGCGGAAGTCCATGCCGGCTTCCACCGACTTCCGCACCTCGATCGCCAGCCAGCAAACAGAAAGGACCCCTCCCCCATGAGCAGCTCCGTCCTCTTCCTCGAGTATCCGAAGTGCTCCACCTGCCGCAAGGCGAGGGCGTGGCTGGACGGGCGCGGCGTCGCCTACGAGGACCGGCACATCGTGGAGCAGAACCCCGCCGCCGACGAGCTGCGGCTCTGGCACGAGCGCAGCGGCCTGCCCCTCAAGCGCTTCTTCAACACCAGCGGCATGCTCTACCGCGAGCTGGGCCTTTCCGAGAAGCTGCCGACCATACCCGAGGACGAGCAGTACCGCCTGCTGGCCTCCGACGGAATGCTGGTGAAGCGTCCGCTGCTCGTAACCGAAACCGCCGTCATCCCCGGCTTCCGCGAAGCCCAATGGGCAGAAGCGCTCGGGGTGGAGGCGTAGAGGCCGTAGAGCGCATCTCAGTTTCGCCAGTTTCGCCAGTTTCGCCAGTTTCGCTAGTTTCGCTAGTTTCGCTAGTTTCGCGGGCGCCAGGATGCCCTATCGGTCGTCCTGGCGCCTCGCAAAACATAGAGATCGGGCAATCTGCGAAGACCATCGCCCTGCAGACGGTTTTCTACCCATGCCTCTATGGTGACCTTCGCGAGTCTACGCAGGCGACGGGGCAACCGTGGCTTTCGTTTGCTATCATGTCGGCACTCCATCCGTGCCGTTCGGCGTCGCAAAAAACGCCTACGGCCCCACCACCGATATCGCAAGGAGCACAACCCTATGGCGGAGTTCATCTACCAAATGTACAAGGCGCGCAAGGCCCATGGCGACAAGGTCATCCTGGACGACGTGTCGCTGTCGTTCTATCCCGGCGCGAAGATCGGCGTCGTCGGCCCGAACGGCATGGGCAAGTCCACGCTGCTGAAGCTCATGGCCGGACTGGAGGACGTCTCGAACGGCGAGGCGCGGCTGACCCCGGGCTACACCGTGGGCATCCTGCAGCAGGAGCCGCCGCTTGACGAGGACGCCACGGTCATCGAGAACATCCGCCAGGCATTCGCCGACGTGCTGGCGAAAATCGACCGGTTCAACCAGGTCAGCGCGGAGATGGGCGATCCGGACGCCGACTTCGACGCCCTCATGGACGAGATGGGGCGCCTGCAGGACGAGATCGACGCCGCCAACGGCTGGGATTTGGACAGCCAGCTCTCCCAGGCCATGGATGCGCTGCAGTGCCCCGACCCGGACATGCCCGTCAGCGTGCTCTCGGGCGGCGAGCGGCGTCGCGTGGCCCTGTGCAAGCTGCTGCTGGAGGCCCCCGACCTGCTGCTTCTGGACGAGCCCACGAACCACTTGGACGCGGAATCGGTGCTGTGGCTGGAGCAGTTCCTGAAGCGCTACCCGGGCGCCGTGCTGGCCGTCACCCACGACCGCTACTTCCTGGACAACGTGGCCGAATGGATTTGCGAGGTGGACCGCGGGCAGCTGTTCCCCTACAAGGGCAACTACTCCACCTACCTGGAGACGAAGGCTGCCCGCATCGAGGCCCAGGGCCAGCAGCAGGCCAAACTCGCCAAGCGCATGGCCCGCGAGCTGGAATGGGTCCGCTCCTCCCCGAAGGCGCGCCAGGCCAAGAGCAAGGCGCGTCTGACCAACTTCGAGCAGATGGCCGCCGAGGCGCGCGCCGCCAAGAAGCTGGACTTCTCCGACATCCAGATTCCCGCCGGGCCCCGCTTGGGCGCCAAGGTACTGGAGGTGAGCCACCTGCACAAGGCCTTCGGCGACCGCGTGCTCATCGACGACCTGTCCTTCAGCCTGCCCCAGGGCGGCATCGTGGGCGTCATCGGCCCCAACGGCGTGGGCAAGTCCACCCTGTTCAAGATGATCATGGGGCTGGAGCAGCCGACGTCGGGCGCGCTCGAGCTGGGCGAGACGGTGAAGCTGTCCTACGTGGACCAGAACCGCCAGGGCCTGGAGAGCGGCAAGACGCTGTGGGAGGTGGTCTCCGGCGGCCAGGACTACATGATGGTCGGCGAGACCGAGGTGCCCAGCCGCGCCTACGTGGCCAGCTTCGGCTTCAAGGGCTCCGACCAGCAGAAACCCGCAGATGTGCTCTCCGGCGGCGAGCGCAACCGCCTGTACCTTGCACTCACCCTGGCCCAGGGCGGAAACGTGCTGCTGCTGGACGAGCCCACCAACGACCTGGACGTGGAGACGCTGTCGTCTTTGGAGGAGGCGCTGCTGGCGTTCCCCGGCTGCTCGGTGGTCACCAGCCACGACCGCTTCTTCCTGGACCGCGTGGCCACCCACATCCTGGCCTGGGAGGGAACCGACGAGAACCCGGGCACCTGGTACTGGTTCGAGGGCAACTTCGACGACTACCAGAGAAACCGCATCGAGCGTCTGGGCGCCGAAGCCGCCAAGCCCCACCGGGTGCACCGCAAGCTCACCCGCGACTAGGGACGACAAAGCGATTCAGGGGGGTGTCCCATAGTATCGCCTCGGGGCGGTCCGCGTTCTCCTAAGATGGCTCCCATCGAAAACGAACGCGAACCAAACCACTCGATCGGAGGCACCCCATGACCGCAGTTACCGCCCGCACCGCCAGCAAGTCAGCCGACGCCGGCATCCCCCTTCCCGACGCCGCAACCGTGAAAGCCCAGGCAACGCTTCTGAAGGGCAGCTGGAAGTTCGACAAGCGCGCCTGCACCCTGCGCTCCATGCAAAAGGTCATCGACGCAGCCAGCCAAAACATCGTGGCCGTCGAAGGAGTGTGGGACAACCGTTCGGACAGCTGGGCGCAAGCCTCCCCCATTGCCGTCGTCATGGAGAAGTGCACCCTCGTGCTGGCCCCCGTGGACGACTTCCATCTGGCCGCCACCGTGGTGGAGGCGGCCGCCCGCACAGCCAGCACGGTCGCCGCCACTCCGTCCAGCCCCTCCGACCAAGTCGCCGCAGCCGACGGTGCCCAGCCGGCCACCCGCTCCGACTCGACCGACGAGGCCGCCGCGTCGGAGCCTTCTCCCGAGGGCAACGTCCACCAGAGCCAGACCGACCTGTGCCTGCGGCCGCTTCCCTTCTGCCAGTTCGCGACGGGCCTGCACGTGTCGTCCTTCGCTTTCGGAACCTGCACCGAAGGGCTGCTCACCTGCGTCGAGGCCCGCTTCAGCGACGGAGGCCGGCTCACCCTAGGCGCCAAAGGCCCGCAGGTACAGCCAGCATCCCGGCGCACAGCCTATCCGAAGGCGGCCTAAGGGCGACAGGCGGGACGGTCCCGAAGCCCCTTCCCCAATCATCGCCCCAAGACGACCTTACCCTCCGACCGTCCCGGAGAACCCGAAACGCAGGGGCTCGAAACCGCGCCACGACCGCAACAACCCATGCATAAATTGTGGGAAAAAGCAAGTGCGGTCGGCATCAGGGCAAACCCCAGTGTATGCTAGCGTCAACCTACTCGGCGGCTGCTCCCGGCGGCCGCACATTCCAAAGGCAGGCCTTGAAGCGAATCCTTCCCTCCTTCGCTCCAAGGCCTGCGCTGCCTCTGGCGGCAGAATCCATGCCCTCCGAAAGAGGGGGCCGCACAACTCGCTTTTCATCCCTCGGCTCTGACCTGGCATTACTTCATATTTCCGCAGGTGAAACGCATGATAGGAAGAGGGACGAAACTCGAGTTGTGCGATGCACGACTCGAGTTTCGTCCCCGGGAAGCGCGCATCAATCGCAATTCGCTTCCAAGCGCAGCGGCAATTACCCCGTTTCGCTCCACGAGAAAGCACGCCCGCGCGGACGGGCGCTCAGCCCGAACGCCCCCTACAGCACCCGTTCGATGGCGGCGAGCAGGTCCTCGTAAGTATCGTAGGCGGGGATGTCGGGGTGGTCGGCTTTGATGGCGTCGGTGCTGCGGAACAGGAAGCCCGCTTTGCTCGCGCCGATCATGCCCAGGTCGTTGAAGCTGTCCCCCGAGGCGATGGTGTCGAACCCGCAGGACTGCAGAGCGCGCACCGTGGTGAGCTTCGTGTCGGGGCAGCGCATGGTGAAACCGGTGATGGTGCCGTCGTCAGCCACCTGGAGGGTGTTGCAGAAGATGGTGGGCCAGCCCAGCTTGCGCATGAGCGGCTGGGCGAACTGGGTGAACGTATCGGAGATGATGATCACCTGCGTGCGCTCGCGCAAGGCGTCCAGGAACTCGCGGGCGCCGGGCAAAGGCTCGATGCGGCTGATGGTCTCCTGGATTTCGGCAAGCCCCAGCCCGTGCTCGCGCAGCACGTCCAGCCGCCAGCTCATAAGCTTGTCATAATCCGGCTCGTCACGGGTGGTGCGGGCAAGCTCGGGTATGCCGCTTTCCTCGGCGAAGGCCACCCAGATCTCGGGGGCCAGCACACCCTCCAAATCGAGGCACACGATATCCATGGCAATCCTTTCAGCACCCAGGAGAGACGACCCGACGGCTATCTCCGATCAAGAATCTGCAGACTGGAACATCTTAGGGCATCGGCGAGACGACCAGGCTCGTCGTTGCGAACAGCGGCGAGCATTTCCAGCGTTTCGGTCAGCTGCCGCCCCATGGCATCGGCGAGCGCTTCGGGCGGAAAAGCCTGCCGCGCCCCGGCCTTCCCCTTCCCCTCGCCGGGTTCGGACGATGCTGGCCTTGTCTCCCCTTCGTTCCGAACAGTTGCAATCCCCGTACCCGCACCTTCGGCAGATTGGGGAACCGCCGCCGGCAGCTTCTCGGGTTCCCCTAGGCTCGCCCCTTCCCCGTCAGCAGTCGACACGCTCGCTTCAGGGCGCTGCGGAAGGTCCGTCTCAAGCAGCAACTGCGCTTCGGGGATTTGGGCGGCATAGGATCGCCCCCGCTTTGCGCGCAGCATGGGAAGGCCCACGGAGAAGCGGCAGCCCAGATCGCGGGCACGGACGAGCTCGTCGGAGGAGCCGGAGAACCAGTGGAAGACCGCGCAGTTGGAACCGTCGGCGAAGAATCGCGCATTCTCCAGAATATCGAGCACGCGCCCAGCGGCCCCCTTCCCCACGGCATGGACGGAGACGGCCCGACCGCCCGACCGCACGCATTCGGCAACGATGGCCCGGAACGCCGCCTCCTGCACTTCTGGCACGGCAATGCCCCTGCGAGCAAAGTCCAAACCCACCTCGCCGACGAAGGGCGTGACTGAAACCAGGGCCGCAAGCGCTTCGGCTTGAGCCTGTGCCTCTACCAGGTCGTGCTCAACCCACCAGGGATGCAGCCCCGCCGCCAAACGCACGAACGGAAGAGGGGTCGGCGACCCGGAAACGTTGCCCGGGAGGCAGGAGGGAGCCGGCGGCACAACACGCTCGTGCCCCGTCGTGCGCTTCGGCAAAACGCCTTCCGCGCGCACGGACGCACTGCCAGGCCCCGAAAACCCCTTATCCAAGACCACCTCGCCGAGCCTCGGAAGGGTGCTGCCCGATGGCGCCTCGGCAAACCCCGGAAGCATCCGGTCGAACCGGAGCCGCTGCTCGGCGTATTCCCGCGGCGTCACCGTCATGGACCAGCAGCCGACGCCTTTGGCCGCAAGCGCCTCGGCAAGCCGGACGGGGTCCGGGAAGAAGCCCAGGTGGCAATGCATGTCGAAGAGCTGCGGCCCGCAAGCGCCCGTCATCGACCGTCGCCTGCTTCCGTCGCCGCTTCCGCTTGCGCTGCGATCCCGCCGCCTTCGATTCCCGACAGCTCGCGCAGCACCGCACCAGCGATCATCTGGCCCATGATGGGGGGCATGTAGCTCATGGTGCCCAGATTCGACCGGTCGCGTCGCGCCGCGCCCTCCCGCACGGCAACGGATGCCGGCTGCTCGCAGGAGTACACCACCCGCAACCGGTCGATGCCCCGCTTGCGCCCCTCCTTGCGCATGATACGGCACAGCGGGCAGTTCACCGTCTGGTAGACGTCCGCCTCGCGCAGGCATTCGGGATGCAGCTTGTTGGCCGCCCCCATGGAGCTGATGAGCGGCGTGCCGTGGGCGCAAGCGTACTCGGCCAGGGCGAGCTTCGCGGAGATGGTATCTATTGCATCCACCACGTAGTCCGCATCAGCCGCCCAGGCGTCCATGAATGCCGGCACGTTCTCCGCCAGCACGAACTCCTCCACGGGCACCGCGTCCACCTGCGGGTTGATGCCGCGGGCCATAGCAGCCATCACCTGGGCCTTCTTCTGTCCGAGCGTGCTTGTGAACGCCAGGGCCTGGCGGTTGAGGTTGCTCGGCTGCACCGTGTCGTGGTCCACGAGCACCAGACACCCCACCCCGCCGCGGACCAGGGCCTCCGCGCAGCTGGACCCCACGCCGCCAAGACCCAGCACCACCACCTTGGAAGCCCGTAGGCGCGCCACCCCCTCCTCGCCGAGGATGCGCACCAACCGCGAGGCGGACGACTCATCCGACGCCACGCAGGCCCTCCTTTCCACCGAAGCATACCTATCCGACCGGGCGAAGTAGGGCCGCCCGCCTGCGGCAGTCCAGCCTTCCTTTCCCGGGACTATTCTACCTTTACCGCGGCAAGGACCCGTCTGAAATGTCGGCGACATTCCAAGGGAGCGCAGGCGTAAACCCCCATTAAAGGCTTTTTCATTTTCAGCTTCGTTTTGGAAAAAATTGGGACATAGACTCGGAAACCCCATGTAGGGCTTCAGTTCGCATGGGGGCTAAAGGGTTGCGTTTCTCTCGTATTCTCGTTTGCACGCGGATGTTGACGAAAAACAACGTACGCTTTATGTTGGAGGAAACCAAACCTTCAGCGTCAGCGCCGCAGGCCCGTAACGCCCCTGCGGCGCTGACGCGAAAAACGCAATCATCGAATCCGAGGAGCCCCATGCCCGAGCAAACCCCCGTTCTTGTCATAGGCGCCGGATTGGCGGGGGCAACGGCGGCCATCGCCGCGGCGGAAGCGGGCGCCCAGGTCGTGGTGGCCTGCGCAGGACGGCGGTTCGGCGGGTCCAGCTTTCGGGAAAGCACCTGGGGGCTGGGGCTGGTGGCCCCGGAGAGCGAACAGGACGTCGACGACCTCTGCCAGACCGTTCTCTCGGTGGGGGGCGGCGCGGCGGACGCCCCGTTAGTACGCTCCTTCGTCTCGGGAATCGCCGGTGCGCTGGAATGGCTTCAGGACGAGGGCATCGTCCTGAAGCGCCCCGACAACCCGCAGGAACGCGAGTTCGTGCCCTGCTTCGACCACAAGCACCGCCTCTGGCGCGGCCTGGAGCGCGAGCCCTTGACGGCCGCCTTCGCCAAACGCTTCGACGATCTGGGAATCCGCACGCACGAGCACTGGGAGCTACTGGACATTCGACGGCTGGATGCCAGCCAATCAGCGGAAACCGCAGGAGACGACGGGAAAGGCTCGGTTGGGAACAGCAGCGTCCCGAACGATGGCCCCGGCAGCAATGCGCTTCTGGAAGCGCTCTTCCTCGACCGCGCAGTCGGGCGCATGGAAACCGCGCGGGCCGCCAGCATCGTGCTTGCCACGGGCGGCTGCGGCGGCCTGTTCGAACGGCGGCTGGGGGCAGCCGAGGATACCGGCGCCGGCCACGCTTGCGCCCTGCGACTGGGCGCGACGCTGACGAACATGGAGTTCTTTCAGATCATGCCCGGACTGGTGGGCAAAGGCGAAGGCGCCGTCTTCAACGAGAAGGTATTCCGCTGGACCGAGCTTACGGACGAAGAGGGCGCGGATGCCGTAGCCCCCTTCGCTCAGGCGCTCGGCGCGTCTTCCCAGGAGGCGCTTGACGCGCGGTCCGGCCATGGGCCCTTCACCAGCCGTCTGGTCTCCCAAGCCGTCGACCTGGCCATGGACGCTGCCGGGCCGCAAGGACTTCGCACCCGATTCGTCCCCGCGCCCGACAAGCCCCTGCCCGAGTTCGCCCGAACCTACTTCCAATGGCTTCAAGATGCCCGCGGCATCGCACCTAGCGAGGAGGTCCGCATCGCCCCCTTCGCCCATGCCAGCAACGGCGGCATCGCTATAGACAGCCAAGGATGGACGGGCGTGGAAGGGCTGTACGCCTGCGGGGAATGCACGGGCGGCATGCATGGCGCCGACCGCCTAGGCGGCCTCTCCAGCGCGAACTGCCTGGTCTTCGGCCTGAGGGCCGGGCAAGAAGCGGCGAAGCATGCGAAAGGGGCGCAACTTGCTGGCTGCGCAGCAGACAACGCGAACGGGTCGCCGTCCGACGGCGCAAGGCCGCATGACGACCCGCAGCCTGCTGCGACCGCCCAGCCCGCCGGAACCGCCCGATCCACCGGAGCCGCCCAGGCCATCGCGAGCACCCAAGGCGCCGGAACAGCCCGACGCGCCCTCGCGAGAATCCGCCGGATCATGACCGAATCCTGCCTGATCAACCGCACCGAAACCGACCTTCGGAACGCCCAGCGCGAGCTCGCGGTCCTAAAGGCGGTGGCCGAAGCCGACCCGTCGATCGGAAGCTTGGAAACGGTGAACGCCGCCACGACGGCCCTAGCCATGGTGGACGCCGCCCTCGCAAGAACGGAAAGCCTCGGCAGCCATCACCGCGCCGACGCCCGAAGTGGCCTGCAATCACGATAGGTCTCGACGCGGCTGCTAAGCCACCCCCAAAGCCTCGTCCAAAGCGTAGCCTTGGGCCAGGTCCGCCAAAGTCACCCCATCCACGTAGCTCTCGATAGCCCGGTCCAGCCCCGACCAGAAGCCGATGGTGGTGCATACGCCGGACCGCGGACAGTCCCCTTCCCCGGAAAGGGCCGCGCAGGTGACGGGCATGGTCGTCCCCTCCACAGCCCGCAGCACGTCGCCGGCCTTCACCATGTCGGACGGATGCACCAGCCGGTACCCTCCGCCCTTGCCGCGCACGCTCTCGATGAGCCCCACCCGCAGCAGCGGCCGGGCAATCTGCTCCAGGTACTTGAGCGAGATGTCCTCGGTCTCGGAAATCTCGCGCAGGGAAACCTTCTCGCCTGGGCCCGCCTTGGCAATGCGCGTCATCAGCCGCAATGCGTAGCGACCCTTTGTCGAAACCAGCATAGCAAAACCCTTCCGCACCCGAAAGCAACAGCGGCGCGTTCCCCTTCGAGCGTGCCGCAGACATACGTTTCGTGAAATTCTATCACAACGCTAGGGTTTATTGCGACCCCGAAAGGCGCCACTGCGCCGGCATCTGCACGGCATCTCCGCAAAGTTTTCCCAAATCATCAGCGGTTTTATCGACAATTGTCCCGACTATCCGAGCACAGCAACGCCGCCCCGTTCGGCAGCAACGACGCTCCATCGAACAGAACCCCACAGCGCCTTCGGTCCGAACGCGATCAGCCCTCTGACTCCCTGGGCGCCGTCCGAACCGCCACAGCAGCACACCCGCGCCAGTATGCGTCGACGAAACAGGGCCAGCACCCTTCTCGGGATGCCGGCCCTGTTGAAGCTTGCAGACTACGCGCCGCTACTTGATAGGCAGGTTCTCCAGCTCCGCCTCCAGGGGCATGGGGATGTCGTCAGCCTCGGCCGCCGCAGCCAGACCTCCGTCCCAGTAGGGCTCTTTGTTCGGCAGCACGATGTTCAGCAGAATGCCCACGATCGACCCCACGGCAAGCCCCGACAGCGAGATGACCACGCTTCCCACCTGGAACACGATGGCCCCGGCGGCGCTGTAGGCGATGCCCAGCGACAGCACCAGGATGA
>DBFAWQ010000033.1:0-34071 GCA_048242115.1 Eggerthellaceae bacterium | reverse complement strand
CGCCAGAGGGCGCTGCCGCCGAGTCCGCACGTTGGAAGGCGTACGAATCCCTCGAGGGGTCGGGAGGGCGCGACGTTCGCATGGGCAAGCTTGCTCGGATGCAGGCGGAGGTCGACGCGGGGCGCCTTGCTTACAACGATGCGCTCAAGCGTTGTCCCGAGGTCTACGGGTCCTACGTGCGCGCGCCCGACTTCTTCCCCCTCGATGCGGCCATCGAAAGGCTCCACGAAGCCAACGAATCGGCGCTCCACCGCTGCGTCGGGCTGGTCATGGAAACCAGGCCGGATGCGGTATCCCCTCGCGCGCTCTACGATCTGCGCCGGCTCGGCTGCACGAAGGTGCAGGTGGGGGTGCAGACGCTTCGTCCCGAAATCCGCGCGTCCTGCGGCAGGGGCCTGTCGCAGGACGATCTTTCGAGAAGCTTCTCCCTTCTGCGCCTGTTCGGTTTCAAAATCCATGCGCACCTCATGCCGAACCTTCCCTCGGCAGACCCCGCATCGGATCTGCGGGATTTCCTGCAGCTTGCGCAGTCGCCCGACTTCAAGCCCGACGAGGTGAAGCTCTACCCTTGCGTGCTGGCCAAGAGCTCCCGACTGTCCGAGCGCTACGGCGACGGCCGATGGAGGCCCTACGACGACGAAACGCTGGTGGACCTGCTTTCCGAGCAGGTGCTCGCCTGTCCCCCCTTCCTTCGCATCTCGCGCATGGTCCGCGACATCTCGGCTTGCGACATCGAAGCGGGAAGCCGCACGACGAACCTTCGGCAGCTCGTGGAGCTTCGCGCGCAGCGCAAGGCGGCGGATCGCGGCGTTTGCATCCGGGAGATCCGCATGCGGGAGGTTGCCTCCTCGGCGACGGATTGGGAGGGTCTGCATCTCGACGACACCTTCTATTGCGCCGGGGGATGCAAAGAGCATTTCCTCCAGTGGGTGGACGACGACGGGCATATAGCCGGGTTTCTCCGGCTTTCCCTTCCCTCGCTCGAGGCCATGTCGCGCTTCGGCGGCGAAACCCCTGCCAAGCCCGGGCAGGCCATGATTCGCGAGCTTCACGTGTACGGCCGTTCCACCCCCATCCACGGCGATGCTACCAGCGCCCAGCATCGCGGCCTGGGGACGCAGCTGGTCGAGCATGCCTGCTCGCTTGCTCGGGACGAAGGGTGCGAGAGCGTGGCCGTGATCAGCGCCGTGGGGACCCGGGCGTACTACCGGGGGCTCGGCTTTCGCGACGCTGGTCTCTATCAGGCAAGGGGTCTCGGCCGCGGCGCGCCCGGGGGCGAGCGCGAGGGCTAGTCGGGGCGTCGCGCCGGGGTTTCGGGCTCTTCCCCCGATTCCGCGCGGTAATTGGGGCCTTCCAAGGTGCGGATCTCGCTGCCGAAGCGCACGGCGGCATCCCCGAAGCGCTTCCGCACCGAATCGGTGGCGGCCAGCAGGTCCCTGCATCCCCGCCCTTCGCCACCTTGGCCGACCTCCTCCTCTTCCAGCAGGTCGAAAAGCGTCCGCTGGGCTGCATCCTCTCCGCTGAAATCGCTTAGTCCGACCCCCACAAGGCGCACGCTGAGGCCCTCGAGCCACAGGTCGTCGAGCATCTCGTCGAGCATAGGGCGCCAGGAGATATCGTCGTCGGAGGGTTTGCGCAGCTTTCGCTGGACGCTATGCGTGCTTCGGTCTCCAAGGCGCAGCCGCAGAGTCAACGTGCTCCCCTTGAGCCCTGCCGCCCGCAAGCGGCGCCCCACCTTGGCCGCCATCGTCGCCATAGCCGCCCGAATATCCTCCCGCTCGGAGAGGTCCTTTGCGAAGGAGAGCTCGTTGGACACGGACTTCACCGGTTCGTCTTGCTGTATGTCGGCATCTCCCAGGCCCTGGGCCCGTCTTTTCATGACGATACCGCTTTTACCGAGGAGCCGTTGCAGCAACCCGTCGTTGGCGCTCGCCAAATCGCCCAGCGTACGGATGCCCCGGCTGGCCAGCGCTCGCTCCGAAGCAGCGCCGATGCCCGAGAGGGCCTTTACCGGCATCGGCGCCAGAAAAGCGCCCTCCGTTCCGGGGTAGACGGCCGTGAGCCCGCGGGGTTTCTCCTCCTCCGAGGCGATCTTGGCGACGGCCTTGGACGTGCCGATGCCGATGGAGCAGCTGATTCCGAGCCCTTCCACGCGCCTTTGGATGCGGCGGGCCACCAGCACGGGATGATCCCTGTTGGTTTTGGTGGGGGTGACGTCCGCGAAGGCCTCGTCGATGCTGACCTGCTGCACCAGAGGCGTTTCGTCGTAAAGTATGGCCATGACCTGGCGGGAGACCTCCCGGTAGCGATCGTGCCTTCCCTGAGTCCATATGGCGTGCGGGCAAAGCGACTGGGCGAGCGAGGATGCCATGGCGCTGTGGACGCCGTAGGCTCTGGCCTCGTAGGACGCCGTCGAGACCACGCCGCGGTCCTGCGGTCGGCCGCCCACGATCACCGGCTTGCCGCGCCAGCCGGGATGGTCGAGCTGCTCGACGGAGGCGAAGAACGCGTCCAAGTCCACCAGCAAGATGGCCTTGCCGTTCCAGGGAGGAAGGCCGGCGGCCGCCCCTTGGGCGCTCTCTTCGGCCCCGGACGACATAAGGGGCCTCCTAATGAACCGAGCAGGATAGGCACGGGTCGTAGGCGCGGATGAGCTTCTGCACCTCGAAGCGCAGGTCCTCCTCGGCAGCGCCCTGTTCCACCAGCCGTTGGGCGAGCAGGCGGATATCGGCCTCGAGGTTCGCCAGGTTCATCCCCGTGGGGGTGACGATCGACGCCTTGGAAACGCGCCCCGACTCGTCGAGGAGCAGGTCGTGGACGAGCGCACCGCGCGGGGCCTCGGTGTATCCTATCCCGTGGCCCGCATGAACCTGGAAGGGAGCCGGCTTGCTGGTCCCCTCGTAGCCTGCGGGGTCGGCGAGGCGTCGGCAGATGGCCGCGCAGCGTTCCAGTGCGTCCACGATCTCCACCGCTTGGGCGACGTTGTTCATGAACGGGTTGTACTCCGGCGGCCTCAGCCCAGCCTTCGCGGCCGCAACGCGGGCTGTCTGGGTGAGGTTGCCCCACGAGGCGTTTATACGGGCCAAAGCGCCGGTCATAAACGGCGAGCCCGTTGCGCGAACGCGCGCGAAGAGCGCTGCGCTATGGGGCTGCGCGTACTCCTCGATGTAATCGTGGAAGAAGGAGCAATCGAAGCGCACGCCGTCGCGCACGAGCTCCATGACGGGCGACGTGCAGATCGGGTAGGCGCCCTCCTGGTACTGAGCCAGCATCTCGCCGCCCGTCTCTATGGGCGGGCACGAAAACGTGCGGAACAGATCGACCGTCCTGCAGGCAAACCCCAGCGCTTCCTCCAGCTTGAGGGCCAAATCCAGATACTGCCCGGGTTTGGGCTCCGCAGTGAAGCCGCCCACGACGGCGGTGATGGGATGGACGCTGCGGCCGCCAACGGTGGTGCACAGCTCGTTGCCCAAGGCCTTGATGCCGAGCGCGCCTTGGAAAAGGTCGGGGTCGGTTTGCGCAAGGGGGAAGATGCTCGTTTCCCCCACGTAGTCCGGCGCAGCGAAGACGAACAGGTGCGTCGCATGGTTCTGCAGGTAGGAACCGTAGACCAGAAGCTCGCGCAGCGCCTGGGTCCGCTCTGTCACGGCGACGCCGAGCGCGCTCTCGATGGCCAGGATATCGGTGACCATATGACTTGACGAGCAGATACCGCAGATGCGCGACGCTATGGCCGGTATGTCGGAGAACATGCGTCCGCGGGCCATGGACTCGAAGAGCCGCGCCGGCTCGACGATGTTCATCTCCACCGACCTGACGGTGCCGTCCTCGACGGACAGAGCGACGTTCCCGTGCCCTTCTATGCGTGCGATATGCTCGACGGTAAGCGAGGTCCTAGCCATGAAAGCCCCTTACAGATCTTGGTTTTCCACTGCGGGATCGGTTTGGTTGAACAGTTGGAGCCGTTCGTCGAAACGGACCCTGTCGATGCCGTAGCGGTCGCAGCATTGCCGAGCCGAATCGAGGTTCGCGCTGGGCGAAAGCCCGGCGCAGCCCATGCACGGACGCCCCAGGTTGACGCATCGGGCCCCGCAGCCGGCGCTCGTCACCAGCCCCAGGCACAAGGTGCCGTCCTCGAAGAAGCACGACGTTTCGTTCCGCTTGCAGTCGCTGCACAGCGTGCGGGTGGTGGCAAGCTTGTTCGAGCCGTAGATCGCCCGCTGCAGCATGACCACGAAATCGTAGGGGTCTATGGGGCAGCACCTCGTCTCGAAGTCGACATCGACGATGGCGCTTACGGGGCGCGGCGTTATCATCTTGCCGCAGGCGTGGGGCACCTTGCTGTACACCTGGCTCGGGCGCTCGTAGAAGTCCTGGGACACCATGCCCGGAATGCCGCCCGTGACGGCGCACGCCCCGATGGCGATGAGCGCCTTGGCCTTGGATCTGAGCTCCTTGAGCTGGGATTCGGCCAGCTCCGTCGTCACCGCGCCCTCCACGACGGCGATGTCGAACTGCTCGGGCATGGGGGTGCTGTCCGTCAGCTGCCAGTACACCAGCTCGATCTGGCCGAGCACGTCCATGAGATGCTTCTCGATGTTGGTTATCTGCAGCTGGCATCCGAAGCAGCTTGCGAAGCTGGCCACGACCACGCGGGCCGGGCGTCCCTGGCCGCGCACTCCGATTCCGCTTAGTTCCGTTGCCGTCATGCTACATCGACCCCTGAATGTTCTTCGCTTCCCAGTAGTTGAAGACCGGCCCGTCAATGCAGCAGTACTGGTGGCCGATCTGGCAATGGCCGCATTTGCCCATGCCGCATTTCATGTGCCGCTCGAAGCTGCAGTAGATATGGTCGTACTCGATGCCCTTCTTGCGCATCTCGTCGATGACGAACCGGTACATCACGGGCGGTCCGCATACGGCGCCGTAGGTATGGCGCGCGTCCAGCTCCAGATGTTCGAAGGGCTTGGTGACCAGCCCCACCTCTCCATCCCAGCTGTCGTCGGGATGGTCCACCGTCAGGTACAGGTCGAAGTCCTTGCGATGGCGCCACATCTCGAACTGGTCGCGGAACATGACCTCGGCGGGCGTCTTCGACCCGTAGATGATGGTGACCTTGCCGAACTCGCTGCGCTCGTCGTGAACGTTGTTGATGAGGCTGCGAAGCGGCGCGATCCCCAGGCCGCCGGCCACCAGCAGGATGTCGTGGCCCTTCATCTGCTCGAAGGGAAACCCGCGTCCGAACGGTCCGCGTATGCCCACGATATCGCCGCACTGCATGGTGTGGAGCACCTCGGTGAAACGGCCCGTGCGCCGGACGCACAGCTCGATGAAGCCTCGCTTCGAGGGGCTCGACGAGATGGAAATGGGCGCCTCCCCCACGCCGAAGATGGAAAGCTCCACGAACTGGCCCGGCTCGTGGCGGAATGCCTCGCGGATGTTCTCGTCGATGAGACGGAACTCGAAGAGCTTCTCGGTGGCGGTGAGGTCGGTGATAGAGGTGATGCGGGCGGGCCAGGGCCGGTAGGGGTTCGCCGCCATGAGCTGCGAACCGCTCATCGGCGTCGGACGGTCGCCCAGGGGGTTGACCTCCACCACCCGGGCCGGCGCGCTAGGCAGCAGAGGCATCGTCGGCTCCCTTCTGCTTGAAGAACTCGAGGACTTTGATGGGGTTGATGTCCGCCTTGCAGGCCTTGACGCAGCGCCCGCACCCCACGCAGAGCATCCTGTCGTGGTTGGCCAGAAAGCCGTTGAGCTTGTGGTACATGCGGTGCCGTACGCGCTCCCGTCCGTCGGGCCTGAAGTTGTGGCCACCCGCCACCTGGGCGAACTGAGGACTCGTGCAGGCGTCCCATACCCGGTAGCGCTCCCCTTCCGTGCCATCGGGCGAAAGACGGTCCTGCAAATCGAAGCAGAAGCACGTCGGGCACACCGCGGCGCAGGCGGAGCAGGAAAGGCAGCGGCCGCCCAGCTGATCCCAGAAGTCGTCCTTGTGGAAGGCGTCCATGAGCATGGCGACGTCCTGGATGTCGGGGATGTCGGGGTTGAACGAGGCCTGGCGGCGCCTGGTGGCATGCCTGAAGTCGATGCGGTCCCGGTCCGTCGCCTCCCGCGGGTTGCAGGCCGATTCCAGGATGTTGGCGGCCTCGACGCTCGATATGCTGACGAGGAACCGTTCGCCGATATCCTGCAGGAACAGGTCGTAGCCGAACCGCGCCTCGTCGGCGTCCCAGAGGTGGCAGAAACAGTTCTCGGTGGGCGTGCAGGAAATCCCCACGATCAACGTAGCTTCGCGGCGAGCGCAGTAGTAGGGGTCGTTGTAGGGGCCGTCGCGGAACACCTGGTCGAGACGGTTGATCGCGTTTATGTCGCAGGCGTGGGCGCCGAAGATCACCCGCGGAGGTATCTCCAGCCGATGCTCGGCCACGCGGTTCGTCTGCGCGTTGAACCTCATCAGGGTCTCGCGGGGAGGAAGGAAGTACTTTTTGAGCGACGAGGAGGTGGTGGGATAGTCGAGCGCCATGTCCTCTGGCTTCTCGATGGCGTCGAACACGTAGGAACTCCCCCGCCTTACGGGTGCGACGACCTCGTAGTGCTCCATGAAGGCGGAAACGAGCAACGGGAGCTCGGCGGCGTCGATAACGCGGTAGAGCATGCGGGCGATCCCTTCTCTAGCGGTAGTCCCTTTCCTCGGCCCGGTCTGCAAGCTGCAAAACCCACTCCTGCACCGGAAACGCGCTTTCGGCCTTCTCGACGACGGGAAGCTTGCCGTGGGTTTCCGGAGAGCGGGGCATGAACAGCGTGCAGCAATCCGGTGCGTCCTGGGACGAGATGGAAAACGTACCTAGATTTTGCGCCTCGGCGATGATGTCCAGCTTGTCGGATCCGATGAGCGGGCGAAACACGGGCATGGCGACCGCCGCATCGGTGCATCGGATGTTGTCGAGGGTCTGCGAGGCGACTTGCCCCAGGCTCTCGCCGGTCACGAGGGCGCCCGCATGGATTCTGTGCGCTATCTCCTCGGCCACTTTGAACATGAGTCGGCGGTACAGGATGATTCGCAGCTCGGGGGGCGCGCTCAGGGCGATTTGCCTCTGGACGTCACCGAAGGCCACCGTGTAGGTGCTCGCGATGCAGCCGGTCGACTGCAGCACGTGGGCGATGTCGTCCACCAGGTACTCGCTTGCATCGCTGGTCTGGGGACGTCCCGAGAAGTGCACGCCTACGCAGGTGGCACCGCGCCTGGCCATGCGCCACAGAGCCACCGGCGAGTCGATGCCGGAGGACAGGAGGCACACGACCTTCCCCGAGCTGCCTACGGGCAGCCCCCCGATGCCCCGCTCGGACCAGCCGTAGACGTAGGCGGCGTTTTGGACCACTTCGACGCCGATGGTGAGGTCCGGATCCTTCATGCGCACACCGGCCCGGGGGTTCGCCTCGCACAGCGCCGCCCCGATGAGCCTGTTCATCTCCATGGAGCCGACGGGGAAATCGGTATGGTTCCGGCGCGCGTGCACTTTGAACGTGGCGAAGTCGCCGGCGTCGGCCATGGCGCACAGGGCCGCCTCCGCCATCGAGTCGATTTCGCGGGGGCACTTGTAGCCGCAGCTCACCCGGGCCACTCCGGGAACCTTCGCCATGAAGCGCGCACATTGCCTGGCGGTGTCCCAATCGGTGCCTTCGCGCAAGAACACGCAGATGCGCCCCGAGATGCGGTGCACGGCAACAACGGGAAACGCCCCCAGCAGAACCTCCAGGTTCCTTTGAAGGCGCTTCTCGAAGGAAGAGCGGTTGTGACCCTTCAGCCCGATCTCATGGTAGTGGGCCAGGCAAATCCGCTGGAAGCTCGTCATGGCAAGCGGACTAATGGTTCTTCACGTCGATGGACGTGGGGTCGAAGGAGACCTCGTCGCGGGCGATCTCGCTGAAGGCGAGGGAGAGCGGCTTGCGGTCGGCGGCGCGGGCGATTTCGACGGCGGTCTGCAGCTGCAGCGCGCGGTCGCGCTGGCCGCGCATCATGTCGTTGATGTCGTGGGCCCGCTTGGACGCCAGAGCGCACAGCAGGAACCGGTCGTTGTCGGTCTCGCTGAGCAGGACGTCGATCTTCGGTTCGATGATGCTCATAGGTTCTCAATCCTTATCTTGCGTTGCATGGTCGTTCACATAGGCGACGAGCTGTTGCACGGCCTGCTCCAAGTCGTCGTTTACCAGTCGAAACTCGTATCGGGACGCCTGCCTGAGCTCCTCGGCGGCCGCCTCCATGCGTCGCTCGACGACGTCGGGGGCGTCCGTTCCGCGGCTTTCGAGCCGCTGACGCAGGACTTCTACGGAGGGCGGCTCGATGAAAACGAGATGGGCGTCGGGGAACAGCTCCTTTACCTGGAAGCCGCCCTGCACGTCGATTTCGAGGATAACCTGCTTTCCCTCTCCGATCGCCGCAAGGACGCTGCTTCGCGGGGTGCCGTAGCAATTGCCGCCGTACTCGGCCCACTCCAGCAACTCGCCCTGCTCGACCATGCTCTCGAACTGCTCGCGCGTCTTGAAGAAGTAGCTGACGCCCTCTGTCTCCCCCGTTCGGGGAGACCGCGTGGTCGCCGAAATGGAAAGCCATCCATCGGGGATGGCTTTCATAAGTCGGGCCACCAGGGTGCCCTTGCCGGCTCCCGATGGCCCCGATACGACGAAAAGGTTGCCCTTGCGCACTTACTTGCCCGTTTTGCCCAGGCGCTCCAGAAGTGCGGCCTGCTGGCGCTCGCCCAAACCGCGAAGACGACGGCTTTCGGCAATTTGCAGCTCCTTCATGACCTTCTCGGCCTTGGCCTTCCCGTAGCTGGGCAGCGTCTCGATGAGAGTGGAGACCTTCATGCGGCCGATGACCGGGTCGTCCTTCATCTCGATAACCTGGGCAAGGGTGATCTTGCCGGACTTCAGCTCGTCGCGGACCTCGGCGCGCTTGATGCGGGCGGCCTTCGCCTTCTCAAGGGCGGCTTGGCGTTCGGCGGCGCTCAGTTGAGGAATAGCCATTCGAGTGTCTCCTTCTGGTTTCTTCTACGGTGCGCCTTGGGGCGCAACATTACGCTTCGGTGATACTAGCATTGAATTCGGTATTTGACCTAGCATTATGTATGAAACTCTACAAATATCACCGTCCAGCGGGGCTAGAAGGGGCAAAAACGCCTACAAACCGGCCCCGTCAAGCTCCTCGGCGATGGCCTCGAAGGCCGCCCGCGGGTCGTGCGCCTGGGTGATGGGACGCCCCACGACGATGTGCGAAGCGCCTTCGGCGAAGGCCGCCCGCGGCGTGGCCACGCGGCTCTGGTCCCCCAGGCTCGTGCCCGCAGGCCGAACCCCCGGCGTCACGATGCAGGCGTCCGGCCCCAGCACCCGCCGCAGCTCGGCGGCCTCCTGGGGCGAGGCGACCACGCCCGAGATGCCCGCCTTCGCGGCCAGCTGCGCCAACGCCAGCACCTGCTCTCGCAGCGGGCGCTCCACGCCGACCTCGCGCAAGTCGTCGGCGTCCATCGAGGTGAGTACCGTTATCCCCAGGGTGGCGGGAACCTCGCCGCCGCGCTCGGCCGCCCCCTCCTCGGCGCCCCGCTGCCCCGCAGCCATCATTGACGAGCCGCCCGAGGCGTGCATCGTCAGCATATCGGCCCCGGTTCGCGCGGCCGAGGCGGCGGCTCCTTGCACCTGGTGGGGGATATCGTTGAACTTAAGGTCGAGGAACACTTTGAATCCGCGCTCCTTGAGCTCGGCGACGATGGCGGGGCCCTCGGCGTAGTAGAGCGTCATGCCCACTTTGACCCATTTCGCGCATCCGCTCAGAAGGTCGGCCAGGCGCAGCGCTTCGGTTCGGTCGCAATCGAGGGCCACGATCACCCGATCCCTGGCCGGTTCCTGGGAAAAAGCCGTCATGCTCTCAGCGCTCCTCTCAAGTCGTTGACATCCGTTACGCCCTGCTCGTCGCAGTAGCGCTCGAGCTCCTCGATCACGCGCACGGAGCTTCGCGGATCCATGAAGTTGGCCGTCCCCACGGCAACGGCCGTGGCGCCGCAGAGGATGAACTCGGCAGCGTCGACACCCGTGCAGATGCCGCCCATTCCCAGGATGGGCAGCGATGTGCCCTGATAGCATTCCCAGACCATGCGCAGCGCGATCGGCTTCACCGCCGGCCCCGACAGCCCTCCCACGACCCGCGCCAGCTGCGGGCGGCGGGACCTGGCGTCGACGGCCATGCCCAGAAGCGTGTTGATGAGCGAGATGGCGTCGGCGCCGCCGGCCTCGGCCGCCTTGGCGATTTCCACGATGCTGGTGACGTTGGGGGTGAGTTTGACGATAAGCGGCCGGGCGGTGGCCTTTCGGCAGCGGCCGACCACCTCGCAGACGCTTGCGGGGTCGGTGCCGATGGTCATGCCCCCGGCGTCCACGTTCGGGCACGACACGTTGAGCTCGTAGGCGGCCACGGGGCTGTCCTCCAGAGCCTCGATTACCGAGACGTACTCGCCTGCGCTGTGACCGGAGACGTTCACGATGGTTGTCGCCCCCTGCTCGGAAAGCCATGGAAGCTCGACGGCCTTCAGATGGGCGACGCCGGGGTTCTGCAACCCTATGGAGTTGAGCATGCCCGAGGGCGTTTCGGCGATGCGGGGGCTTGCGTTTCCCTCCCAGCCGTTGAGGGACACGCCCTTCGTCGTCACCGCCCCCAGGTCCGCCACGTTCAGGAAGTCGGAGAACTCCATCCCGGCGGCGAAGGTGCCCGATGCGGTGGTCACGGGGTTCTTCATGGCAAGGCCGCCCAGATTGACGGCAAGGTTCACGCTGCTCACCAGGCCACTTCCTCTCCGACGAACACCGGGCCGTCGACGCAGGAGCGCTTCTTGCCCCCCGTCGTCTCGACAACGCACGAAAGGCAGGCGCCGATCCCGCAGGCCATGCGCCGCTCCATGGAGACCTCGCACGCCACGTTGCGCCCCTGCGCCTCCTTTGCGACGATTCTCATGAGCGGCTCGGGGCCGCAGACGGCCACGTAGTCGAAGGGGCTGCCCGCTTCGGAGGCTTCGTCAAGGGCCTCCGTGACGAGCGAGGTGCAGAAGCCCGCGCGCCCATAGGAGCCGTCGTCGGTTGCGCAGCGCACATCCTCTTCGCCCAGCAGCTCCAGATAGGACGTCTCGCAGGCGAGAGCGGCATGCGTCTGGGCGCCCAGGACCACGGTTGTCGGAACGCCTCGGTTTCTCAGCGATTCGGCGAGCATGAACAAGGGCGCCGCGCCTACGCCCCCGCCCACGAGGAGGGCTCGCGACGTCGCCTCGGGCGGGTCCCATCCCCTGCCGACCGGGCCCACGAGCGAGAACGCATCGGCGAGCGATCCCTCGGGGTCGATGCCGGCCAGATGCTTCGTGCCGAAGCCCACGGTCTGGTAGAGGATGTCGACCGTTTCCGATTTCCGGTCGCGACGGTAGACCGAGAAGGGCCGGCGCAGGATATGCGAGTCCATTCCCGGAATGCCCATGTGCACGAACTGACCCGGCGCGATTGCCTCGCTAAGCCGCGGTGCCTCGAAGGTTGCCACGAAGAGATTGGGGCCTGCGCCGACGTTGGCTACCAGGCGCACCGATTCGTCGAAAAGTGCCACGCCCGTCCTTTCGCTTGCTTGGTTTGCTTCGCCAAGCTGCATCTTCGCCTGGCGGCAAGCTATTGTACCATGGCCCCTTGCGACTCGTGGAAACTTCGAGGACCGGGGAAAGTCTGCTATACTGGGCGGGCTATCGGCCCGGGACGTGGCGCAGTCTGGTAGCGCGCCTGCTTTGGGAGCAGGATGTCGCAGGTTCGAATCCTGTCGTCCCGACCAGTTGCGATCGAAGCGGCGCGCCGGCGAGGCGCGCCGCTTTCCATGTGCCGCGACGATGCGCCGGCGCGGCCTGCCTTCGTCTCAGTAGTCGTTCGCCGCAGGGCTTTCCATCCAAGAGCGCAGGAAGCTCTCGTAGTCGTCGGCGAGCACCGCCTGGCGCGCCCGGGCCATGAGGTCTATGAGGAAATGCAGGTTGTGGACCGACAGGAGCACCGCCCCGAGCATCTCGTTCTGCTTGACCAGATGACGCAGGTAGGCCCTGGAATGGTTCTGGCAGGTGGGGCACGAGCACTGCGGATCGAGGGGGCCGAAGTCGCGAGCGTACTTCGCATTGCGTAGATTCATTCGCCCGGCGCTCGAGAACGCGGTGCCCATGCGCGCAGTGCGGGTGGGCAGCACGCAGTCGAACATGTCCACGCCCTCGGCTACGGCCCGCACGAGCGTAGTGGGGTTGCCCACGCCCATGAGGTAGCGGGGCCTGTCGTCGGGAAGGGCGCGGGCCACGGTTCCCAGGGTCTCGAACATGGTTTCGTGGCTCTCCCCCACCGAGTAGCCGCCGATGCCGAAACCGCCGAAGCGTCTCCCTCCCGCCGCAACGCTCTCCTCCTCGATCGCCAGGAGGCTTTCGACGGATCGCAACCGCAAGTCGAGCTCCATGCCCCCCTGGCAGATGCCGAAGAGCGTCTGGTCGGGGCGCACGTGGGCTGCAAGGCAGCGTCTTGCCCAGGAGGCGGAAAGATCTACGGCCCGCTCGACGAAGTCGCGCTCCGCCGGGTAGGGAGTGCACTGGTCCAGCTGCATGGCGATATCGGCGCCGATTTTCTCCTGGATGGCCCTGTTGTCCTCGGGCGTCCAGCGAACCTTAGCTCCGTCGTAGATGGACCTGAACGTCAGCCCGTCGTCGTCGAGCTTAAGGGTGTCGGCCAGCGAGAACACCTGGAAGCCGCCCGAATCCGTGAGCATGGGGCCGTCGTAGTTCATGAAGCGGTGTATCCCTCCCGCCTCGGCGATCAGATCCGCTCCCGGACGCAGGGATAGGTGGTAGGTGTTCGCCAATACCACCTGGGCGCCCAGGTGGTGCAACTGCTCGACGGTGACGCCCTTCACCGTGGCCGATGTTCCCACCGGCATGAACATGGGCGTCCTGAACGTGCCGTGAGCCGTGGTGTAGGAAAGGGCCCGGGCGTGGCCGCTTCGGCCGTCTACGGTGCAATGGAAAAGACCCATGGGGCGCCTCAGTTGAACTTGAAGATGCGCTGGGCGAGCCGGTAACCGGTGATGCCAAGCCGTCGCCCCAGTTCGGTGGGCAGGTTCGT
Source organism: Eggerthellaceae bacterium (assembly GCA_048242115.1). GTDB lineage: Bacteria > Actinomycetota > Coriobacteriia > Coriobacteriales > Eggerthellaceae > Xiamenia. The sequence continues at coordinate 20,907 of DBFAWQ010000033.1, read as the reverse complement.
GGATGCGTTCAGCACGCTGCGCCGAACGCGCCGGTACACCTCCGGGTTGTGCTCCTTCAGATACTGCCAGATGTCCTCCCGCTTGTCCTCCGCCTCGTCGGTGTCGATCATGCGCAGGAAGATGGAGCAGATGCACATCATCATGGACAGGTAGTTCTCCATGTAGCGCTCCAGCTTGTGCACGGGCACGTCGGCGGGCAGCTGGACGGCGTCGATCATGGTGCGGGTGACGCGCAGCTGCTGGTCGATGCGACCCATCATGACGCTCTCGTTGACCGATTGGTCCTCGCGGCCGATGAAGTAGCGGTACATGTCGACGTCCAGGTAGTACAGCGAGCGCACATGGGGAAGCGGCACGTAGACGAAGACGTTGTCCACGTAGAAGCAGTGTTCGGGAAGCGTAAGGTCGATGTCGCGCAGAAGCTCGGTACGGTAGATGACCGAGTGCATGAGCAGGTACTGGCTCTGGCTGAAGTGCCCGCAGTCCTCCCAGGTGAAGCGCCGTCCCTCGGGAAAGACGTTGCGGTAGTGCATGACGGTGCGGGAGTTCTCGTGCACCTTCTCGTAGACGTAGTTGCCGATGACGAGGTCGGTCGCATCCGCGCATTCACGCTGCGAGCGCAGGTATGCCATGATGGGGGCCATGGCCGCGCGGTCGAGCCAGTCGTCGGAGTCCACCACCTTGAAGTACAGCCCCCGCGCGTTGCGCATGCCCATGTTGACGGCCGAGCCATGGCCGCCGTTGGGCTTGTGGAGCGCCCTGATGACCCCGGGGTGCCGCCGCTCCCACTCGTCGGCCTTCTGCGCGGTGTCGTCCCTGGTCGAGCCGTCATCGACGATGAGGATCTCGATGTCGGCCTGCTCCTCGGCGGTGGCCAGCAGCGATTCGATGCACTTGTCCATGTAGGCCGCCGAGTTGAAGCAGGATACGGCGTACGAAATGACGGGGCGGCTCCCCCGTTGGCCGGTATCGCCGAGTGCGTCCACGGCCCAGCGGCCCTTTTCCACAGGCTCCATGCTTACTCCTTGTCCGGTTGAGCGGTGGCTGCGATGAGCTCGTCGGCCAGGGCCAGGGCCCGCCCGACGATGACGTCCATGTTGTAGTAGCGGTACTCGGCGAGCCTGCCCAGGGGATGGAAGTTGGGAAGGCTGTCGGTGAGCTTGCGGTAGCGCAGGTAATGGCGCTCGTTCTCCTCGCCGATGATGGCGTAGTACGGGATCTGGCTGTCGGGGTCGTCGTAGGCCAGGCTGTACTCCTTCATGATGGTGGTCTTGGGCGCCGTCTGGCCGGTGAGATGCTTGAACTCGGTGATGCGGGTGTAGTCCTCGGTCACCGTGAAGTTCACGGTGCCGCTGGGTAGCAGCTGCTCGGCGTCGTGGGTCTCGTAGGCGAAGTTCAGGGTTCGGTAGGGCAGCCGGCCGAAGCGGTCGAGGAACAGCTCGTCGAGCGGGCCCGTGTAGACGATGGGACCGTTAAACGGCTTGTCCTTGAGCAGGATTGCCGAAAGCGGCGCGTCCTCCGCGTCCGAGGAGAAGCGCAGGTCGAAGATGCTCTCCGCCTCGGTGTTCAGGCATACGTCGATGTTTTCGTGGGAGAGCATCTCCTCGAACAGGGGCGTGTAACCGTGAAGGGGCATGCCCTGGTAGGCGTCCTGGAAGTAGCGGTCGTCCTCGGAGAGGAACACCGGCACCCGCGCCACCACCGAGGGGTCCACCTCCTCCGGCGTCAGCCCCCATTGCTTCTGGGTGTAGTACAGAAAGACGTTGCGGTAGACGAAGTCCGCCACCTCGGCCAGGTCCGGATCGTTCTGCGCCCGCAGCTCGGTGATGGTGACTTTGCGCCCGTCGCCGAAGGTCTCCACCAGCTTGCGTTCCAGCTGCGCGCCCCGCTCCTGCCCGAAGGCGATGCGCAGCGAGGTCTTGTTGAAGGGAACGGGCATGTAGGTGCCGTACCAGTCCGCCAGCACACGGTGCTCGTAGTCGCGCCAGGGGGTGAACCGGCGCACGTAGTCGAAGGCACGCTTATCGTTGGTGTGGAAGATGTGGGGACCGAAGCGGTGCACGAGGATGCCGGCTTCGTCCAGCTCGTCGTACATGTTGCCCGCAATCTGGGGCCGCTTCTCCACAACGAGAACCCTCATGCCGCCGCGTTCGGCAAGCTCGCGCGCGGTGACGGAGCCAGCGAACCCGGCGCCGACCACGACGGCGCCGTATTCGGCTGGCTCGACGTCGCTGTAATCGAGGTAGTTCACGCTCATGGTGGTTCGCCTTTCTCGTGGGGCCCTGCAGCCGGCCCATTGTAGCGCCGCGCCGACGCAGGCATCGGCTCTTCAAAGGTTGTGCGGGAAATCCTAAGGGATTCGAAGCGGCAGGGTCAGCTCTGCTCGCTTTGCTCCGTCCCCTCCACCCCCCTGCGGACGAAGCGGACGGCGAAATGGGCGTCGGGGGAGCCCATGAGCGCGAGCGCGTCGTCGAAGCGGTTCGCGTTGCCCTTTTCGGGATCGAAGTCGCCGGACGGCTCCGTGGCGGTGAGCACCCGACGGTCCTGCGCATTCTCGCGGCGGGGCTCCGGAACCAGGCGGGTGGCGATGCAGGATGCGCCGGCTATGGGTGTCAGCGTGAAATCGCGTCCCTCGTCCGAGTCGAGGAACGCCTTCACCACCGCGTTGTCCTCGGCGCGCGTGACCGTGCAGGTGGCGTAGGCCAGCGTCCCCCCGGGTGCCACGTGCGCAGCCGCTTGCCTGAGCATGGCCAGCTGAGTGCGGGCGAAGCCGATGATGTCGGCCGGCCCGATGCGCCAGCGGATCTCCGGGTGCCGCCGCAGCGTTCCCAGCCCGGAGCATGGCGCATCAAGAAAGACCATGTCGAAGGTGCGCTGGCCCAGGACGGCCGAAAGGTCGAGGGCGTCGCCGGTGAGCGCCTCGGACACGCGGATGCCGTACTCCTTGGTCCTCTTGAGGAGCAGCTTCGTCTTGAACTCCTTGTTGTCCAAGGTCACGTACTCCCCGATCTGGCTTCCGAAGCGCCGCGCAGCGTCCCCTTGGACGAGGATGGTCTTCGTGGCCCTGCCGGCCCCGATCTCGAGGAAGGAGGCGGGCTTGTCGTCGGGCAGGATCGAGCTGGCGACGAACTGCGAGGCGGCGTCGGAGACAAGGATGCGCCCGGTGCCGAGCAGACGCTTGGCCTCGGGAAGGAGCAGCGCGCGCGGATCTAGGACGCGCAGGCACCCCGGAACCTCAACGCCGTCTATGGCAACGGGCTCGACGGGCTCGCCGGCCTTCTCGAAGCCGCGCAGGACGATGTCCATGCCGCCCTTGGCGCCGTTGACCGCCACGAACACGGGGGCCTGCTCGTTGGAGGCCCGCATGAGGGCCACCGCGGCCTCGGGCCCCAGGTCGTTGACGAGCACGCGTGCAAGCCAGCCCGGGAACGCGCACGCCCGGGCCAGCGCGTCGATATCGGTGGCCGGGTCGCCGTAGGGGAACTCGGCGCGGTCGCGGACCACCTTGCGCAGCACGGCGTTGGCCAGCCCCGCCGCCGGGGGCGCCACGGACTTCACCAGCTCGACCCCCTGGTCCACGGCCGCATGGGGATGCTTGCCGAGGAAGACGATCTCGTAGACCGACAGCCGCAGCGCGTCGCGGACCGAGGGGCTGATGTCGCGAGGGTCGTCGAGGAACTTGTTTATCACTTCGTCGAGCACGCCCCACGAGCTCGTCACGCCCAGGACGAGCCTGGTGGCGAAAGCGCGGTCCTCGGGCTTCATATGGGAGCAGTCGATGGTATGGGCGATGACGTCCTGGGCGAAGGCGTTGCGCTCCCGTACCTGGCCGAGCGCTTCCAGTGCCGCTGCGCGGGCCGGGCTCGCCTTCGACTTGCGCGACGTCTTCCGCGGCGCGAGCTCGCCCGCGTAGCCCGTAGGCACGCGCTCGGAGGATCTGCCGCCGGCCGTCTCGGCGTTGCGCGGAGGTCGCTTCGCCCCATGCCTTTCGGTTCGCCGACCTTCGCGGCCTTCGCCGGAGAATGGCTTCGAGCCGCCCTTTTCGCGCCTATCGTTGAAACCGGCCGCCTTGCGGCCCTCGGAAGCCGGTCCGTCCGCACGCCGCGATCGGTCGAAGTTGCGGGGCTTCTTGCCGCCGAAGGACTTCGCTCCGCTTTCGCCGTTGCCGTCGAAACGGCGCGGACGTCGCTCGTCTACGCCCCTCGCGCCTTCCCCCGACCCGCGTTCTGCGCGCACGGCGCGGTTGCCGCCGTTGCGGTCGTCGGTGCGGTTCGCCCCCTTCGGGCGCCCGGCCCCCGACGTTGCGGGACGTTCGCCGCGTCGCTGGCCCTGACCGGGCCGTTGGTTGCGGAAATGCTTTCCCGAGGGCTTTTCGCCTGCAGGTCGATTGCCGGGTCGGCCGTTAGGCCGCTGGTTGTCGGACACCGAATTCCTCCCACGTTCTCGTTGCGTCTTGCGATCCGCGGATGCCGGCCGAAAACGCCGCCGCATCCATGGCCTTCCTTCCGTCGGGCTTCACCTCGACCAAGGCGATGGCCCCTTCTGCGAACCCGAGGACAACGTGCTTGCCCGTAACGGCCACCTCGCCCGCAGCCAAGGGTCCGCAATCCAGCCCCAGCTCCGATGCGTCCCGGGCCCCGAGCACCGTGAGGGCCCGGCCGCATACGACGGCCTTGCAGGGATGGGCCTGCGAGGATGCGAGCACTTTGCGCAGGGCGGTGCGCGCGTCGTCGTCCATGCGAAGGTTCAGCTCGCCCTTTTCTATCTTCGAGGCGTAGGTTACCCCATCCTCCCCCTGCTCGACGAAGGGATTCGGCTGGGAGGCTATCATGGTCAGGCCGTGGAGCAGCGCCCGTGCGCCCAAGGTCGCAAGCTCGTCGGTGAGCTCGCGGACGTCCTTGCCCTCCACCGACGTGCTGCGGCGAACGCAGTAGGGGCCGGTGTCGAGGCCCTCCTCCATGGCCATGATGCACACGCCCGTCTCCTCGTCCCCCGCCAGTATCGCGCGCTCCACCGGCGCCGCGCCCCTCCAGCGCGGCAGCAGCGACGCATGGACGTTGACGCATCCGTAGCGGGGAATGTCGAGCACCGCTTTCGGCAGCAACGCTCCGTAGGCGGCCACGACGACGACGTCGGGGGCCGCCTCCTCGATGTCCGCGACGACCTCGTCGCTGCGGAGGCTTGCCGGTGTGAAAACCGGGATGGAAAGCGATTGCGCCAGCGCTTTCACCGGCGAGGGCTCGAGTTCCTTGCCGCGGCCGCGCACGGCATCGGGGCGCGTGTAGACGGCCACGACCTCGTGCTGCTCGGCGAGGTATTCCAAGATTGTGGCGGAGAACTCGGGGGTCCCCATGAACACGACGCGCATAGCCACCCCTAGGAGATGGAGGTGTCGCCGGGCTTTGCTCCGGCGGCCTGCGCCTGCTCGTAGTCGGCGAGGGCCTGCAACCGCGCAGCCGGGGCGCACCGCTCGAACATGGTGACGCCGTCCAGATGGTCGCATTCGTGCTGCAGGCAGCGCCCGAGCAGCCCGTCCCCCTCGATCTCCCATTCCTCGCCGTCCAGGTCGAAGAAGCGTGCGCGCGCGAACTCGGGACGCGCAATGGGTACGGAGATGCCGGGGATGGACAGACAGCCCTCGTCATCGGTGACGATATCCCCGCCGGTCTCCACGATGACGGGGTTGACCATCACGATGGGGTTCTGCTCGCCGGAGTCGTCCTGGTCGCAGTCGATGACGACCAGGCGCTTGGTCACGCCAACCTGCGGAGCCGCCAGGCCGCAGCCGCCGTTTCTGTACATGGCCCGCGTCATGTCCTTCGCCAGCTTGCGCAGGCTCCGGTCGCCGAGGTCGCAAGGCTCGCAGACCCGGTTGAGCAGCGGGTTGGGGGATTCGATGATGGTTATCATAGGCGTGCGGTCCTTCTGCGCCCGGATGCGGGCGCTTCATATGCTATGGGCAACGTGCCGGTTCGCAAGAGCGCGGACCGCACGTTCGGGCTTCGTTCCTCGCGGGCTATTGTGGAAGATGAAGGGGCCCTTGTCTAGGAAGGCGGGGAAAATCGGAGAGAAAACCCAGACGGGCGCATTGCGGACGGCCCTCGAACCCTGCTCTGCGGGGATGCAGCGGCATCGCACTCTGGTTTTTCGCTGGCAAGGTCGCCGTTTGGCTGCTTGCGCAGCCCCGATTCCCTATACTTCTTTCCGCGAAATGACACCAGCCGATGCGCCGCGTCGGCGAAGACCGTAAGGAACGTGGCCTCCTATGTGCGATTGCAAAGAGAATTCCTTCGAGCCGGGCGCCGTACGCGTCCGCTTCGCCCCCTCCCCGACCGGAATGCTCCATGTGGGCGGTGCGCGCACCGCCATTTACAACTGGGCGTTCGCTCGGGCCAACAAAGGCACGTTCGTGCTCCGCATAGAGGACACCGACGCCCAGCGCTCCACCGAGGAGAACGTGCGCATCATCATCGACGCCATGACCTGGCTGGGACTTACCTGGGACGAGGGCCCCGGCGTGGGGGGATCTTTCGGCCCGTATTTCCAGACCGAGCGCGCGCATACCTACCGCGCGGCGCTGGAGGCGCTGAAGGAGCGCGGGGCGGTGTACCCTTGCTTCTGCACGAAGGAGGAGCTGGACAGGAAGAGGGCGGAAGCGGAGGCTGCCGAGGGGGGCTATGCCGGTTACGACCGCACCTGCCGCTGCATCGACTCTGCCGAAGCGCAGCGCCGCATCGATGCGGGAGAGCCCCACGTGTGGCGCCTGAAGGTGCCGGACGGACGCGGTCCCATCGCCTTCGACGACATGGTCTACGGCCCGATGTCCTTCCCCTCGGAGGTTATGGACGATATGGTGGTGTGCCGAACCGACGGAACCTTCACCTACAACTTCGCCGTGGTGTGCGATGATGCGAACATGCAGATCACCCATGTGATCCGCGGCGACGACCACCTGTCCAACACCCCCCGCCAGATCCTCATCTACGAGGCGCTGGGGCTTACGCCTCCGGTGTTCGGCCATCTCCCCATGATCCTGGGCGAGAACGGGCGGAAGCTCTCGAAGCGCCATGGCGACACCTCGGTCGAGGAGTTCCGCGACCACGGCTACCTTCCCGACGCCATGGTGAACTTCCTCGCGCTTCTGGGCTGGTCGCTGGACGGAGAGACCACCATCATATCGCGACAGACGCTCTGCGAGCAGTTCGACGCGTCACGCATCCAGCGCAAGGACGCCGTGTTCGACACGAAGAAGCTCGACTGGATGAACGGAGTCTACATCCGCGCCATGGAGCCCGCATCCTGGGTGGAGGCTGCGCGGCCCTGGCTCGAGCAGGCCGCGGCCGAAGGATACAGCGCCCAGGGCGGTGCGGTGCTCGCGGCCGAGCCGTCGGAGGGCGAGCCGTGCGAGGATGCCGCCATCTCCGTCATGCCCGATGCGACCGTGGCGGCCCAGGGCCTCTACGCCGACGACCCGTCCTGGTTCGAGCAGCTCTATCCTTTGGTTGCCGAGCGCTTGGTGCGCTTGGACGAGATTCCGGGAAAGCTGCGCTTCCTCTTCTGGGGGCGCAACTGCGTGCTCGACCGCAAGAGCGTGGACAAGGTCCTGCTCAAGGAGGGCTCGCGCGCTCAGGAAGCGCTCCTGCTGTGCCACCAGGTGCTCGCCGATGCATCCGTGGCATGGGACGCCGAGGCGTTGCAGCTTGCCTGCAGGCAGCTCGGCGAGCAAGCGGGGCTGAAGCCGAAGCTGCTCTTCCAGCCGTTGCGCGTGGCGGTGGCGGGGAACATGGTGTCCCCTCCCCTCTTCGAGAGCATCGTGCTCATGGACCGTTCCGACGTGCTCGGGCGCATCGACAACGTAGCGGCCGCCGTTTTCGGCGAACCGCGCTAGCCGGTTGCGTCCATTTTGCCGGATCCGTCCGACGTCCCCCTCATTTCCCTGCGAGGTGCTATTCCATGAACGGCCAGCCTGACGACGTTCTGCCAAACCGCTCCCGAGGCTACGGCGAGCCCCTGTGGCATCCGGCTTCGGAACCGCAAGCAACCGATGCGGGTTCTCTCGAGGCCCTTGACGTGCAAGTTTCATCTCCGAGGGAGTCCGAAGAAGGGGCTTGCGACGAGCCGCCGTTTCTGGAAGACGGCGATTCCGACGAAGGGCGCGCCGCTACCTGCGCGCCTCCGAGCGCGGAAGCGCGCATCGCACCCGGAGGCGCGCCGGCGATTCTGCCGCCGCCTGCATCGGGACGTCGAAACCGCATGTCTGCCGCCGGGCCCGAGAAGATGCGGCGCTGGCCTTGGGTGCTCCTGGGGGGCGCTTTGGGAACGCTTTTCGGGGCGGGCGTCTGCATCGTATGCGCATCATTTGCGGTTATCGGCCTTTTCCAGCAGATTCACGGGGCGTTTCCCGACGGTTCGTCCGAGGGGCAGCCGCCTGAGCAGGGGTCGCCTTACGACTGGTCGTACCCCTACGGGCACGACTTTCTGAACGGAGGGGCCGAAGACTCCGGGGACGTGACGCAAGTCCCCTTCACATACGAAGAGATAGTCTCGGCTCTGCCTGCCGGCCCCGGCTTTGCCGAAGTAAGCCCCGAGACGGGGGTTTTGAGCTGTTCTGCGGGCGCCTACCAGGTGGGAACGCTCTCGGGTATTCCCGAGGGCGTGTACCTTCTCGAGGGGGCGCCCGACAAGGAAAGCCGCTACTTCCTGTTCGAGGCGGTATCAGGTCGGGCCGACCCTCAGAAGGCCCGCTACCTTTACCAGAGCCAGAACGCCTACCTGGGCGATCACTTCGTCTCACTCTCCGATGGCGATTTGATAGTGTACCTTCCGGCCGACGACGAAGACCTCATGTACGATGCGTCCGCCGCCCCGGCGCACACCCAGGAGGTGCTTTCCAGCGGGATGTACCGGGTGGGAGTGGATGTTCCCGCCGGAACCTACCGAATCGAGCGGGACGAGGGGCTCGTGGACGTCACCAGCCTGGAACCAGGGGCCTACGTCATGTCCGCCTCGTCCTTCGCCGAGGGCACCGTCGTGGACGAACGGTACGTGGCCTTGGGGTCGAACCAGACGGTCGACGTGCGCAACGGGGATTGGCTGGAGCTCTACGGCGCCACAGCCGTCCTGGAGGGCGAGCCCGAGCCCTGATTCGGCGTACGAGGGCTCGCGGGCGCCATATCCGCCGAATCGGACCGCAGACGCGCCGGCAGCGCGGCGGCGGTCGCCCGGGAGATTCAACCTGCGCCCTTCGACATGCCGCATGCGGTTGCCCTTCCGCATGCGCGAGCTTCCGCAACCGAGCAGAACAGGAGATTCCCATGGCAACGATGATTCCCGCAGGCGCCTCCATCGAGACAGTCCGCTCTGTTATGGAAAAGGACGTCTTCGCCGCCCGCGTAACAGGCTGCGAGATACTGGAGGCATCGGCCGGGTCCGGCCGCTGCTCGATGAAGGTGGAACCGCACCATCGCAACGCCATGGGCAACATCATGGGAGGCGCCATCTTCACGCTCGCGGACTATGCGCTCTCCGTCGCCTCGAACTACGGCAGCGAGCCTACGATGTCGGTTTCCTGCACCATGGAGTTCCTCTCCGTCTCCCATGGTGGGACGCTCTTCGCCGATGCGCAGCTTGACAAGAGCGGACGCACCACGGTGTTCGGAACCGTGCGCGTGACCGACGATGCCGGCAAGCTCGTTGCGCTCATGGTCGCTACGTGCCACAAACTTGGCGTCTGAGCACCCGAGCCCCCGCATTCGGACATCGTTTAGCGCGACTCCCCGCACTCCCCGGAAAGATCTTTGAGCAGCCTGTGAATCGGTTGGATGAGGTTGTCCCCTTCGCCGAGCTTGAAATAGCGCACCGGCAGCATGAGCTTCCGCTTGTCCGCAAGGTAGCGACCGCCCGCCCTGCGGAGGGCGATGAGCTTGTCCTTGGGAACGTCCAGCGGCTCGACGACGAGCCTGCCTCCCGCAACCGTGACGGTTTTGATGTGGTGCTCGTTCGCGAAGGCTTTGATCTGCGCCTTCGCGAAGAGGTTCTTCGCCGCCTGGGGCATGTCCGGTCGCTTCGACTCCAGGTCCTCCCTGATTTCTCGCACCGATTGCTCGGTGCCGGCCGACGCGAGCTTGCGGTACCAGAGCACGCGCTCGTCGGCGCCGGGTATGTAGTCCTCGGGCAGGTAGGTATGGCCGGGAACGTTCACGGTAATGTCGGAGAGGGACGGCGGCAGCTCGCCCAGGGATTTGAGGTCTCCTTCCTTCGTAGCGTTTACGGCTTGGGCGAGCATTTGGGCGAACAGGTCGAATCCGACGGCTGACATGTTCCCCGATTGCTCCGCTCCCAAAATGTTGCCGGCGCCGCGAATCTCCAGGTCCTTCATGGCTATGCGAAGGCCGCTCCCGAGTTCCTGATGTTCGGAGAGGGCCGTCAGGCGGGCTTGGGCCTCCTCGGTGAGCGGAACGTTGTCCGGAAACATGAAGTAGGCGTAAGCCTGTTCGACCGAACGGCCTACGCGCCCTTTCAGCTGGTACATCTGGGCTAGCCCGAGTCGCTGCGAATCCTCTATGATGAGCGTGTTCGTATGCGGGTTGTCGATGCCGCTCTCTATGATGGTGGTTGCTACGAGCACATCGAGGTTTCCCGCGGCGAACTCCTCCATGACGCGTTCGAGCTGCTCTTTCGACATCTGGCCGTGGGCCACGCCGACGCGCGCCTCCTCTGCGGCGCGCTGCACCCGGGAAACCGCATCGTCTATGGAGCGAACGCGGTTCGAAACGTAGTACACCTGCCCTTTGCGGGCAAGCTCGCGGCGTATGGCGTCGGACACCAAGTCGGGATCCCATTCCCCCACATGCACGCTCACCGGACGTCTCTGGTCGGGAGGGGTCATTATCAAGCTCATGTCGCGCACGCCGGAAAGGGACATCTGCATGGTTCGGGGAATCGGCGTGGCCGACAGCGTGAGGACATCGGTGGACTCCCGCAGATGTTTCAGCTGCTCCTTGTGGCCCACGCCGAAGCGCTGCTCCTCGTCGATGACGACCAATCCGAGGTCGTGGGGATTCACATCCCTGGAAAGCAACCGGTGCGTCCCCACGAGCACGCCGACCTCCCCGCTCTCGAAGTCGGCCAGCGCCTTGCGCTGCTGCTCTGGCGTGCGGAACCGGGAAAGCACCTCCACCCGGACGCCGCACGGCTCGAAGCGGTCGTAGAAGCTGGTGTAATGCTGCTGGGCGAGGATGGTCGTGGGGCACAGCACCATCACCTGCTTCCCCGCATCCACCGCCTTGAAGGCGGCCCGAAGAGCAACCTCCGTCTTGCCGAAGCCGACGTCTCCGCATATCAGCCTGTCCATGGGCTTGGGCGATTCCATGTCCGCCTTCGTATCGGCAATGGCGGCAAGCTGGTCGGGGGTTTCCCGGAAGGGGAAGGCGGCCTCCATCTCGTGCTGACGCCCGCTGTCGGGCGGGTAGGCGTACCCCTTCACAGCGGCCCTGCGGGCATAGACGTCTACCAGGTCGAAGGCGAGCTTCTTGGTGGCGGCGGTGGCGCGGGCGACCGCACGGGACCAGTCGGCAGTGTTCAGGCGCGTCAGGCGCGGGCTCGCTCCTTCGGGGCCGACGTAGCGCGTTACGCGATCGAGCTGCTCCACGGGGACGTAGAGCTTGTCCCCCTCTGCGTACTCGAGCAGCAGATAGTCCCGTTTGACCCCGTCGATCTCCCGCTGCACCAGCTCCTTGAAATGGGCAACGCCATGGGCGGCGTGCACGACGTAGTCCCCCGGTTTGTAGGGGAACGTTATCTCGGTGATATCCACGGGGCGTCTCGTCGATTGCGACACCTTCGACCCCTGGGTGTCGGTCAGGCTGACGAGTGCCAGCTTGGCGGCGGGGACGATCATGCCGAGGGGGATGTCCACGTCCGTCACGTTGACGACCCCCTTCCTCAGCCGCCGCTTCTCCGCACCCTGGCAAGCAGCGTCTCCCACGGTGCGGGTAGCGCCATCTTCGGCCGACAGCTCCTGGATGGGCAGTCCCCGTTCCACAAACTCGAGCTCCATATCTTTGCGCGCACGTCGATTCGGTGCGCTGAACACCACGGTGTAGGATCCGTCGACGAGGGAGCGCAGGCGCCCGAAGAGCCTGTCGGGGTGCCCTGCTACCTCCACGCGCTTCACGGGCAGTTCGGCATCCAGCATCCCGCCCACCTGCATGATCGAGGCATAAGTGGCCCGCTGGACCTTCCCGAAGCTTACGGAAGCCGTTGTCTCGTACAGCGAGTCGAGGGGTATTCCCGATCCTTTCGCCCTTGCAGCCAGCTCTTCCACGACGCGGGCCATGTCGTCTATGAGAGAGCGCGGCTCCATGAGGCATACTATGCCGTCCGGGGCCACGTAATCCCCCAGCGTTCCCAGTTCGTCGTAAAGGTAGGGCAGCAGCGCATCGGCGCCATCGAAGCGAAGACCGCCATCCATTTTTTCCAGCAACGACCGCAGCGTCGGGTTCGTCGCGGCCGGCCGCTTCAACTTCTTGCGGGCCGATGCCATGGTTTGGGAGTCGACCTCGTACTCTACGACGGGATACACCTCCACCCGCTCGAGCGACGAGACGGTCTGCCCCGTGGAAGGAACGATTCGCCGTATCTCGTCCAGGTCGTCTCCGAAGAAGTCCAGTCGTACCGGATAGGCGAGATTCCCCGGGAACACATCTACGATGCCGCCCCGGGACGCGAAGGTGCCCGGACCGTCGAGCTCACCGGTGTTCGCGTACCCACGGGCCTCCAGCGCGGCAAGGACGTCCTCGTACGATCGCATCCTCTGCGAGGAGTGGTCGAGCTCCATCTCGTCGAGCGCCCTGCCCGATTGGAACACCAGGGGGGCGGACGCCGCGCAGCGGACCGGCGGCAGCTTGCGGACGAGCGCCCGGGCGCTCGCAACCACGACGGCTTGCCTGCCGGTGCGCAACGCCCAGGCAGCTTCCATGCGTGCGGCAGCCTGGGAGGGGTTCGGGCGCTTCGGCACGAAGGGCGTATCCGAGCGTTCGGGAAAACGCAGAACCTTGTCGTCCCCCAGATAGGCGGCGACGTTACGGGCGAAAGCCAATGCGCTCTCCTCGCCGGCCACTACGACGAGGGTCGTTTGCGGCTTGTGAGCGAACCGGGCGGCTACAAGGAAGGGGCGCGCCGAGGAAGCCACTCCCAGAGCAGCATCGTCGCCCTGGTCGAGCTTCCCCCAAAAAGGCTCCAGACATTCGGATTTCTCCAGCGTGAAAGCGAGAGAGTCGATGAGCATCGGCGCGCGCCATCCTTTCGAACCGCGAGTTTGCAAACTCTTAGTGTACCAGACCCGGCGCTGTACCGTCCTCGAGCCCAGCTTCCGCCACCATATCGGAATAGCCCCGCAATGCGGCGAAAGGCATGAACTGGCGCGCTCTGGCTTCATGGGGACATGCGCAATGGGCTCCCTCGCGGGCAATCCGCCTCGCTATGCCCTGCAGGATTGCACGGCGACGCTCCTGCTCGCGGATAGGCAGCCCTTCCGGAACGCAGCCGATGCCGTCCAGATCGAAGGCAGTTTGTCGGGCAGTGTGGGTGAAATCCCTCATCTCGGGCTCCTCTCGTGCTCGTTTCGACGCACAGCCTCTTGTGCGCCGCGAAAGTGCGCATCGGCGCTCGGTCTTACCGACGGTTGGTCCCGACCTGCAAGCCGTGCTTCCGGAAGGCGGCATCGGCAGCCGAACGGCTGACAGGGCGGTACCGCTGAATTTGCTGCACGGTGCAGGGTTCCTGGCCCCACGCATGGTCGATGAGATACTCCGCAGCAGCTCCGAACTCGCGATAGAGCGTGCGCTCGCGCAGGGAGGCGACCCCCGCCAGGTCCGCCACCCCGTAGCGCTTGAGTCTGCGTGCGATGTTGGGCCCGATCCCCCAGATGTCGGTGATAGGCCGGTGAAACCAGACCTCTCGACGAAACGCTCGCTCATCGAGAACGGCCACGCCGCTTCCTTCGTGCTTGGCGAGCACGTCGAGGGCGACCTTCGCCAGGAAAAGGTTCGTACCCACCCCTACGGTAGCGCAGATGCCCGTTTCGTCGCGCACCGCCTCTACGAGCATGCGCGCGAAGCCGCAGGCATCCGTGCGGTGCGAAGCGAGGTGCGGCGTGGCGTCGATGAAGCATTCGTCGATGGAGGAGACGTGTATGTCGCAGGGGCTTACGTAGCGCATGTAGGCACGATAGATAAGGGTCGCTACCTCCATGTAGCGCTCCATCTGCGGCTTGGCTACCGAGCAGGGGGTATCCTCCGGGATATCGAGCACCCGGCATCCATCGCCAAGCCCCTTCGCCTGCAGGCTCGGAGACACCGCAAGGCAGATGGTGGCGTCAGAGCAATCCCAGTCTGCCACCACCAAGTTGTCAGTGAGGGGGTCAAGCCCCCGATCGACGCATTCTACGCTGGCGCAGAACGACTTGAGCTTGACGCACAGATACCAACGCTGTTGTTCCGCAGATGTGCTCATAGGGTTCACGGTTACTCCCTTCTCACATACATTTGTTTGTATTATAAAAAAGGAAGAAGGAAGTAGCCGAATAAATGTTCGCATTCGCAAAAGAACTACTATTTGTTCTAAAACCCCAGGAAGAAAAAGAACCCCGGCGCAAAGCCGGGGTTCCGGGAACAAACTCTGAAAAGACTTACGTCTACTTGGCCTGAAGGGCGGCTTGGCCAGCCGCAAGTCGTGCGACGGGTACGCGGTAGGGCGAGCAGCTGACGTAGTCGACGCCGCAAGCCTGGAAGGTATGGATCGAGTCGGGGTCGCCGCCGTGCTCGCCGCAGACGCCGCACACGATGTCGGGGTTGCCCTCGTGTCCGAGCTCGACTCCCATCTTCACCAGCTTTGCCACGCCGGCATCGACGGTGGCGAAGGGGTTGAAGGGCAGGATGCGGTCACGCAGGTACTGGGGCACGAACTCGGCCTCGACATCGTCGCGGCTGAAGCCGAAGGTCGTCTGGGTCAGGTCGTTGGTGCCGAAGCTGAAGAAGTCGGCGAAGCGGGCGATCTCGTCGGCGGTCACCGCGGCGCGGGGAAGCTCGATCATGGTTCCAACGGGGATGCTGAGCTCCACACCCTGCTCTTCGGCCACCTCGGCGACCGTACGCTCGACCAAAGCGCGCATAGTCTCCAGCTCGGGCACCACCGAGACCAAGGGAATCATGATCTCGGGCTTGGGGTTCAGGCCGCGCTTGACCAGTTGGGCCATGGCGGTGGCAATGGCCCGAGCCTGCATCTGCGGAAGCACGGGATAGACGATGCCCAGGCGGCATCCGCGAAGTCCCAGCATGGGGTTCTGCTCGGCAAGGGCGTCGATCTGGTCCATGAGGGTGCGCTTCTCGGCGATAATCGCCGCATCGGCGCCAGCGGCCTCGAGGCGAGCGATCTCGACATCGAGGGCGCGCGGGCTCTCCAGGAACTCGTGCAGCGGCGGGTCGAGCAGGCGCACGATGACCGGCAGGCCGTCCATGGCCTCGAACATGCCCAGGAAGTCGCCGGTCTGGGCGGCCAACAGGTCCGCAACGGCCTTCTCCCGCACCGCCGGGTCCTCGTTCAGGATGAAGGTCTGGATGATCTTCTTGCGGTCGCCCAGGAACATGTGCTCGGTGCGGCACAGGCCGATGCCCTGCGCACCGAAGCTGCGGGAGAGGGCCGCGTCCTCGGGGTTGTCGGCGTTCGCGCGAACGCCCAAGGTGCGGAACTCGTCGGCCCATTCCAAGATGGTGTCCAGGTCGCCGGTCAGCTCGGGCATCACGAGCTCCACGGCACCCAGCACCACGATGCCGGTAGTGCCGTCGATGGAGACGACGTCGCCCTCCTTGATGACGACGTCGGTTCCCGCTACCGTTGCCTGCCTCTTCTCGGCGTCGATTTTGAGGGCCTCGACGCCGCATACGCACGGTGCGCCCATGCCGCGGGCGATGACGGCAGCATGGGAGGTCTTGCCGCCGTGGCTGGTGAGGATGCCCTCCGCAGCGATCATGCCGGCCAAATCGTCGGGGTTCGTCTCCCAGCGCACGAGCACGCACTTGCGTCCCGCCTCGGCGGCGGCAACGGCGTCGGCGGCGGAGAAGACGGCTTCGCCGACGGCGGCTCCGGGGCTGGCGTTCAGGCCGCGGGCGAGCACGTCGTAGGAAGCGGATTTGTCGAACTGCGGGTGCAGCAGCTGGTCGAGCTGCTCGGGATCGACCCGCATGACGGCCTCCTCCTTGGAGATGAGGCCCTCCTTCTCCATCTCGATGGCGATATGCAGGGCGGCCGCAGCGGTGCGCTTGCCCACGCGGGTCTGCAGCATCCACAGCTTGCCCTGCTCGATCGTGAACTCGATATCGCACATATCGCGGAAGTGGTTCTCCAGCGTGACGAAGACCTCTTCGAGCTCGCGGCCGGCCTCCTCCAAACCCTCGACGTTCTTGAGCTCGGCAATGGGGCTGGTGTTGCGGATGCCGGCTACGACGTCCTCGCCCTGGGCGTTGACCAGGTAATCGCCGTAGAACTCCTTCTCGCCGT
This sequence comes from Eggerthellaceae bacterium, assembly GCA_048242115.1. GTDB lineage: Bacteria > Actinomycetota > Coriobacteriia > Coriobacteriales > Eggerthellaceae > Xiamenia. The sequence continues at coordinate 4,349 of DBFAWQ010000033.1, read as the reverse complement.
TGGCGGGGTTGCGGGTGAAGGCGACGCCGGTGGCGGAGGTGTTGCCCTTGTTGCCGAACACCATGGACTGCACGTTGACGGCGGTGCCCAAATCGTCGGCGATCTTGTTCTGCTTGCGGTAGAGTACCGCGCGGGGGTTGTTCCAGCTGCCGAACACCGCCTCGATGGCCAGCTTCAGCTGGACCATGGGATCTTGGGGGAACGCGACCGCGTCGTCCACCACCAGCGAGGGGTACTCCTCGGCCGACACGTTCTCGGAGAAGATCTGCTTGAACTCCTCGACGAGCTCCTTGAGGTCCTCGGCGGAAAGGTCGGTGTCCTGGGCCGCGCCGCGGCTGTTCTTCATGGCGTTGATGGCGTTCTCGAACAGGTCGCCATCAAGTCCCATCACGACGTTGGAGAACATCTGGATGAAGCGGCGGTAGGAATCCCAGGCGAAGCGAGGGTTCTCGGTCTGCTTGATGAGGCCGTTGATGGACTGGTCGTTCAGGCCGAGGTTCAGGACGGTGTCCATCATGCCGGGCATGGACATGGGAGCGCCGGAGCGCACGGAGACCAGCAGCGGGTCCTCCGCGTCCCCGATCTTCTTGCCCATGCGGGCCTCGAGGTCCTCGCGGTATTCGTGGATGGTGTCGAGCGCCCCTTCCGGCCACGTGTTGCCGGCATTGGCGTACTCCATGCAAGTCTGGCAGGTGATGGTGAATCCCGGAGGCACCGGCAAACCGATGTTGGCCATCTCGGCGAGGTTCGCGCCCTTGCCGCCGAGCTGGGCCTTCATGTTGGTGTTGCCCTCGGTCACGTTGTTTCCGTCTGCGTCCTTGCCGAATGCATAGACTCGCTTGACTTCCTCAGTCACCTTACTCTCCTAACCTGAACGTATTCGGGAGCCGATCCCCAGATGACTTAGCAGGCTACATGTTATCCGAAGGAGGATGAACCCGCTCATAATATCGCAAAATTTCCTGCGCAGTCTCCTCCACCGCTCGGTTTTCGGTGTGGACGACGATGCATCCGAGCTTGCGCATGAGCGCACGGGCCTCCTCCAGGTCGCGGTAGATGTATTCGGGGTCCGCATAGGCCCCGGCTACCCCGATGGCGTTGCCCAGGCGCCGTTGCCTGATGCCGACGAGGGCCTCCGGGGAGATCATCAGTCCGAACAGGCGGCTGCGCTCCACGTCGAAGAGCTGCGCGGGGGGCTCGGTGGAGGGGTCGAGCGGGACGTTTGCCACCTTGAACCCCTGTTGGGCCAGGTAGATGGAGGTGGGCGTCTTGGACGACCGCGAGACGCCCAGAAGGACGATGTCCGCCTTCTGGAGGTCCTGCGGATTGCGTCCGTCGTCGTGCTCGATGGTGAACTCGATGGCCTCGATGCGCTTGAAGTAGTTGCGGTCGGCGATATGGACGCTGCCGGGCGTCACGGAGGGTCGCTTGCCCGTCATCTGCGTGATTGCGGAAAGCGCCCCGGTCATGAGGTCGACGGCGACCACGTCGTCGCGTCCCGAGAAGAACTCGGCGACCTTTCTCGACAGCTCGCTGTCCACCAGCGTGTAGAACACGAGGATGCGCCCGTCGCCGTAGGTCTTTCGATGGTAGTCGGTATGCTCGTCGATGAAGGTGGCGACCTCTTCGAAGGAGCGCACCTTCGGAAGCACCTCGATGTTCGGGTTCGTCACACCGAACTGCGCCGCTGCCGCCCGCGCGACGGCCTGGGCCGTTATGCCCACGGAATCGCTGACGACATGGATGGTCGGCAGCGGCGTGGTGTTCTCTAGGCTGATGAACTCGCTGATCATTTGCCCTTCGCCATCTTCGAGAAGTCGGCAACCCCCTTGAAGACGTCGACGAAGCGGTTGAGCAGGGCCAGGCGCATCGTCCTCAGATCGTCCTCGTCGGCCATGACCATGACCTCCTCGAAGAACGCGTCCACCGGTCCGCGCAACGAGGCAAGGGCCGCCAAGGCCGCAGGGTAGTCGTCGGCGGCGAGCGCCTCGCCCACCGCGCGGGCCGCTTCGTCGGCAGCTCGGAGCAGCTGCCGTTCGGAGGCGTCCATGAGCGATTCCGACGGATCGGACCCCAGGGACACATCCCTCAGGTTGTTCGCCCGAGAGAAAGCAGTTGCCAAATCGAGGAACGTTTCGGGGTCCTCGCGCCGCGCCGCCTCCAGCGCCCGCGCACGGGCGACGATGACGGCGGGCTCCACGATACCGCAGGCCAAAACGGCGTCGATGGTGTCCGCCCCCACCCCCTCGTCCCGCAGCATGACCGATGTGCGGGTCGTGAAGAAGTCCAGTACCTGCTGGCGCACGGACTGCCTGTCGAAAGCGATGCCGGCATCGAGGTAGGTGGCAAGCGATGCGTCGACGGCCTGCTCGAGCGACACCGGCAGCCCGGCCTGGAGCATGGCTACGATGCCGATGGCGCTCCGGCGCAACGCGAAGGGGTCCGACGAGCCCGTGGGGCCCTGGCCGACCGCGAACAGGCCGCAGATGGTGTCGAGCTTGTCCGCCATGGCAACGATGCGCCCCACGGTGGACTGGGGCAGCTCGTCCCCGGAGAACCGGGGGCGGTAGTGGTCGGCGATGGCGCGAGCCACCTGGTCGGTCTCCCCCGCCGCCGCCGCGTAATACGAACCCATGACGCCCTGGACGCTCGTGAACTCCACGACGGCGTTCGTGACCAGGTCGGCCTTGGCCAGAAGCGCCGCGCGAACGGCATCGGCGGCATCGGTTGCGGAAAGCCCCGCATCGGCGGAGAGGTGCTCGGCCAGAGCCACGATCCGGTCCGTCTTGGCCCTCATGGTGCCCAGGGTCTCCTGGAAGACCACTTCGTCGAGCCGCTCCACGTAGTCCTCGAGCGGTCGCTTGAGGTCCTCCTCGTAGAAGAACTTGGCATCGGAAAGGCGCGCCCTCACCACGCGCTCGTTGCCCTCCACGATGGTCTCGGCGCAGGCGGGGTCGCCGTTGCTCACCAGGATGAAGGAGTTCGTGAGCTTGCCGTCCGCATCGTAGAGCGGGAAGTACCGCTGATGCATCAGCATGGCGTCCACGATGATCTCCTCGGGGACGTCCAGGAACTCCTCGTCGAAGGTGCCCTTGAGCGCCGTGGGGTATTCAGCGAGGTTCGTCACTTCCAGAAGCGTCTTCGCCGGCAGCTGCGCGATGGCGCCCGTCTCGGCCTCGATGACGGCGACGCCCTCGCGTATCGCCTGCTCGCGTTCCGATTCCGAGGGAACCACGGCCGCCGAGCGCACCACGTCCAGAAGCTTGTCGGCGCAAGGCACCTCCCAGGGCCCCGGGGCGAGGAAGCGATGCCCGCACGTCATGCGGCCGGCCTCCAAGCCGGCGAAGCGAACCGGCACCACCGTCTCGCCGAGAAGCGCCACGAGCCAGCGCACCGGGCGCGAGAAGAGCGCGCTTTCGGTACCCCACCGGCACGACTTCGGCCAGGATATCCCCTCGATGATGCCCTCGAGCACACCGGGCAGCATCTCCGCGACGTCGCGCGCGGGTACGTGCCTCTCGGCGAAGACGTACTCGACGCCCCCCTCGTCCCGGCGCGTCAGCTGCTCGACCGGAACCCCCTTGCCGCGGGCGAACCCTGCTGCTGCTTTCGTGGGGTTGCCGTTTCCGTCGAAGGCTATGGCTACGGAGGGCCCTCGGAACACCTCCGTCAGCTCCTCGGTGCGCAGCGCCACGTCGTCCACCACGGCGATCATCCGGCGCGGTGAGGAGAACACGCGCACCGGCCCGTGGGGGATGCGCTTGGCGTCCAACGCCTGCGGGACCAGGGCGGAGAGCTGCTCGGTGGCCCTGTGCAGGTCGAAGGCGGGGATTTCCTCGGTTCCGATCTCGAATGCCAGCGTAGAGGCGGCCGCGTTGTCCATCGTGCTCATTACTCCTCACCGTCCAGGGCGCGCTTCGGCTCGCCGGTTTCCGGGTCCACTCCCACGACGTGCTCCATGTACGAGGCGCAGCAGGCCTTCGCCAGCGTGCGGACCCGCAGGATGTAGGCCATGCGCTCGGTTGCCGATATCACGCCCCGCGCATCCAGCAGGTTGAAGGCGTGGCAGCATTTGAGGACGCTGTCGTAGGCGGGAAGCGGCAGGCCCGCTTCCAGGGTTCGCATGCATTCCGCCTCGCGCTCGTTGAACTCGCGGAAGAGGAAGTCGGTATCGGCCACCTCGAAGTTGAACTTCGAGTACTGGCGCTCGTTTTCCAGGTACACGTCGCCGTAGGTGAACGTCACACCGTCGGCGCCCCGGCTCCAGACGATGTCGAACATGCTGTCCACCCCCTGGATGTACATGGTCAGCCGTTCCAACCCGTAGGCGATCTCGACGGGCACAGGGC